>CAZBXY010000152.1:0-18418 GCA_964495365.1 uncultured Frigoriglobus sp.
CCTGCTCGCCGTTGCCCGCGAAGTCGGTGATGACGTAGTAGAACTTGCTGTTGTACGAGTACACATCGACCGACACTTCCGGCCGGTACAGGTACTTCGCCAGGTGCGCCTCGATCGCCTGCTTCACCTGCGCCAGGCTCAGGCCCGCGACGTACACGCTCCCGTAAGCGCCCAGGCTCACCGTGCCGTCCGGGCGGATGATGTGCTGCCCGCTAATCTGCTGAACGCCGCGCGACTGGGCCAGCGACACCGTGACGACCGCCTTCGGGGCGAACCCGCGCACCTTCGCCTGGATCACCTTCTGGGCGTCCTCGGTCGTGAGGTCGTTCACGCGGATCGAGCCGCCGTAAGTCGGCCCCAGGTTAATGGTTCCGTCCGGGTCGATCGGGTACAGCCCGACGATCTTGGCCTTGTCGAAGTCGTTCTCCGCGCTGAGATACAGCACGTCGAGCGGCTCCAACCGGTACGGCGGCAACGGGATGACGCGGATCGCGTCGATTTGCAGCACGTCGGGTGTTTCCACCACATACGGCGGGAGGCTGACCTTGTTCAGCTCCTTTGGTACGGGCGTGTCGGGGATCGTGCAGCAGTTGAAATCCGGCGGTTTGCAGCAGTGCCGCTCGTTCTTGGCGTTGTGGAAGGTGTTGCAGCCGGGGCCGACCGCCAGCGCGGCCAGTGCGGCCAGGGCGAGGGCCGGGTTCCTGAAGCGCCCGCGTGGCATGGGTTATTCTCCTTGTCCCGATTACGGAGGTAGCTCGAACTGTGCGGATGGCCGTAATCGCTCCGGTGACCCGGACCACCCGTGCTACGCTGATTAATCGGCGCCCCAGATTTCCCGCTCCAACAAAATCGTCCCCACCTTTCGGACTTATTGAGGCGAGAGAAAACTTCTGACGTGGCTTGACAGATGGGCTTTCCTATCCTGGGTTGGAGTGACTAAACTGTTTCGGACCGGCTGCGCTGGCTCTGCCGGTTATCGGGGGTGCCCCGGCGGCAACGCGCGGACCGCACCCGATTGTCGCCCGCTCGACCGGTTGTCAATTGCGGTGTGCCCACACCCGCCTCGGGAAACGGGAGTTTCCGCGAAATCTGCCGATGGTTCTGTGGGAGCAAGAACCGGGTCGCGGCCGGAGTACTTCCGGCACGTGGCGTGCTAGTGTTTTTGGACCCACGGTAACACAAGCCTTTGGCCCGCCGTGGCCCCGCGAGCGCGCAGCCGCCTCGAATCACCCGCGTCGGAGCGACGCGCTTTTGTGCCGCCGGAGACCCCCCGATCATGGCCCGTCCGCTCGCCGGCGACCCCCCGCCCGCCCTGCCCCCCTCGCCGTTCCAAACGCCGCCCAACGGTCTGGCCCCGCCGGTCCCCGCCGCGTCCCCGTTCAACTACGCCAACCAGCCCCACTTACCGGGACCGACGGTGCCGACCTCGCCCACGCCCGCGGGGCTGTGGAACGCGTTCCGCCGGCGGTGGGTACTCGGCACGTTCCTCGGCGCGCTGGTGGGCGCGGCCGTGGCGATCGGCGCGTGGGCCGCGCTGCCCGGGGGCAAGCACGAGGTCCGCGCGATCGTGCAGTTGCGGCCCCGCAACTTCGACATCGTCGGGCGCACCCAGGAGGACTTCGCCGAGTACCGCACCCGGCAGCGGTTCTTGCTCAAGTCCCGCGACCTCATCACCCGCACGCTCGCCGAGCCGGCCGTCGGCAGCCTGGACAGCGTTAAAGGCGCGCAAGACCCGGTGCAGATGGTCGAGGACCAGTTGAAGGTGGCGATCGTCGCCGACGACATCCTTCAGGTGACGATGACCGGGAACAACCTCGACGACATGAAGGTGATCCTCGACCACCTCGTCAAGCGGTACCTGGAGGACACGAGCGGGGCCGACCGCCGCGAGCGCGACGACCGGAAGAAGAAACTCGAACAACTGGGCGACACGCTGCGGGCCGAAATCGAGGGGATGGACAAGGAGATCACCCTCCGCAGCCAGGCCAATCAGACGGTCGGGGGCCAGGACAACGCCACCCGGCTGGCGCTGCTCCAGCAGCGGTACGCCACGGTCGAGGGGGGGTACATCGCCCTCGGCCACGAGATCATGCGGCTGGAGGCGGAACTCGCCGTCCGCAAGCGGCTCGCGGAAGACAAGGACGGGAAGGCGCCCGAAAAGGCGGCCATCGAGAAGGCGCTGATCGATCAGTTGGTGCTGAACGACCCGCGGGTCGTTCAGGCGCAGAAAGACCTGAAGGCCGCGGACGAGGCGTACAAGGCGGCGCTCAAGACCGCCGACGGCAACGAGGAGGTGCAGATCGTCAAGGATCTCAAGGCCGACTACGAGAAACAGAAGGCGGCCCTGGAGGACATCAAGAAGACCGCGGCCGAGGACGCCGCCTCCCGCGCGCGGACGATCGACGCGGCCAGTAATCAGGGCCGGATGCAGCAACTGGCGCTCGACATCGAGGTCAAGAAGGTCCATCGCGAGGCGATCAAGGCTGAGCGCGACCTGCTCCAGAAGGCCATCTCCGGCGGGGTCGATGCTGGGCTGGCGCTCCAGATCATGCGCGACGCGCTCAAGCCGCAGCGCGAGGCCGTGGACCAGATCAACGTGCACCTGTCACAGATCCGCGTGAACGAGAAGTTGGGCGGCCAGACCAAGCTGAACGGCGAAGTGGAGAAGGTGCCGAACAACAACCAGGCCCGCAAGATCGCGATGTCCGGCGTCACCGGGGTCGGGTCGTTTTTGGGAATTATTCTCTTGGTCGCATTTTTGGAGTGGCGGACGCGGCGCGTGGACGGAGTTGATCAGGTCGTCACCGAACTCGGGATGCGGGTCATCGGCACCGTGCCCGCATTCCCCAACCGGGCCAACCTCAAGGCCGCCGTCGAGTCCGGCGGGGCCAACTGGCGGTTCGTCCTCAACGAGTCGATCAACTCCGCCCGCACGATGCTCCTGCACACCGCCCGCACGCAGTCGATGCAGGTGGTGATGGTGACCAGCGCGACCCAGGGCGAGGGCAAGACCTCGCTGGCGAGCCAACTGGCGACCAGCATGGCGACCGCCGGGATGCGGGCGCTGATCGTGGACTGCGACCTGCGGAACCCGTCGGTGCAGAAGCTGTTCGAGTTGCCGCTCGCCCCGGGGGTGTCGGAGGTGCTGCGGCAGGAAGTGGACGTCGCCGACGCGGTGCAGGCGACCGCGGTGCCGAACCTGTGGGTGATCCCGGCCGGGCAGTGCTCGAACGCGACCATCGCGGCGCTGGCGCAGGGCCACCCGATGGAAACGCTGTTCAACCGGCTCCGCGGGCAGTTCGACTTCATCATCGTCGATAGCTGCCCGGTACTCCCGGTCGCCGACGCCCTGTTGATCGGTCAGCACGTGGACGGCGTGGTGTTCTCGATCATGCAGGACATCAGCCAGTTGCCCAAAGTTATGACCGCAACGGAAAAACTCAATCAGTTGAATATCCCGCTGGTCGGGGCCGTGGTCAACGGTATCAAGCAGGACGTGTATTCCTACGGCTACAACTACGTGAAGCAGCTCCCGGCGTAGATGGTCATCGGTCATCGGCGCTGCGCAGCGGAAGTTATCAGGAGCGGCTTGAGGCAAATGACAAAGGACTAATGACAAAGGACCAATGACAAGATGACTCGCTGGCTGGTAATCGCGCTGGCCGTCGGCGGACTCGCAGCCGCGGCCGTGGTCGATCGGCTGACGTCCACCGGCGCCTCCGGCGACGTGCAGGACGCCGCCGCCCGGCTCGCGCGGGTGCCGCCGGCGTTCGGCGACTGGACCAGCACCGAGCACCCGCTGGACGACAAGATCCTGCGGGTGGCCGAGGCCGCCGGGCACGTATCGCGCGTTTACGCCAACGGAAAGACCGGTGGCCGGGTGAGCGTACTGATACTGTGCGGCCCGACCGGCCCGATCGGGGCGCACGAGCCGAAGTACTGCTATGCGGGCAGCGGGTTCGACATGAGCGGCGCGCCGCAGAAGAAGGCGCTCACCGCCCCGGACGGCGCCACCGCGACGTACTGGACCGTGTTGTTCGAGAAGAAATCGGCCGCGACCGAGCCGCCGCAGCGGGTATGCTGGATGTGGGGGCTTGATGGCAACTGGCACGCGTCCGAAAGCCCGCGGAGCGAGTTCGCCCTGAACCGGGCGCTCTACAAGCTGTACGTGACTCGCGTGGAACTGAAGGGCCCGACCCTCGCCGGCCCGGACCCGATTGACGAGTTCCTGCTCGCCTTCCTACCGGAAGTGAAGAAGGCCCTGGCCGAACCCTCGGGCCAGTCGAAGTAATACCCCTGATCGCACGGAGCGCGGACTGCCCGTTGGACTTCGCCGCCCCGAAGCCGGAGAACGGACGCGATATGAGTGCCGCGCCCACAATACCGTCGATGCCGACCCCCGACGCCCCCGCTCCCCACAGCCGCGCGCCGTGGCCGGAGATCGACGCGCTGGCGTCCGACACCGTCATCGACCTGCCCGCCAACTTCGGCTGGTACGCGGCGGCCAAGATCGCGTTCGACTACGCCGCGGCGCTGGCGATGTTCCCGTTCGCGGTGGTTCTCGTCGCGCTGGCCGCGGGCGCGGTGAAACTGACCTCGCCCGGCCCGATCTTCTACTCGCAGACCCGCGTCGGGCTGAACGGCCGCAAGTTCCGCATTTACAAGATCCGCTCGATGCGGGTGAACGCGGAGGCCACGTCGGGCATCCAGTGGTCGCAGAAGGGCGACACGCGCATTACCCGCGTCGGCAAGTTCCTGCGAATCACGCACATCGACGAGCTGCCGCAACTGCTGAACGTGCTGTTGGGCCAGATGAGTCTGGTCGGCCCGCGCCCGGAGCGACCGGAAGTGATCCAGGCGAAGGGGCTGAACCAGCTCGTGCCCGGATACCGGCACCGACTCCGCGTGAAGCCCGGCGTCACCGGCCTCGCCCAGTGCCAGCTCCCGGCCGACACCGACGTGACCAGCGTCCGCTACAAGGTCGTGTACGACCTGTATTACGTCGAGAACGTGAGCCTGTGGCTCGACGTGCGGCTGATCGCCGCGACGCTGTTCCGGGCGGTGGGCGCCGGGCCGAACACGCTCCGCCGGCTGTTCCTGTTGCCGAACCGCGGTACGGTCGCCGAGTCGTTCCACGCCCGCATCGTCCCGCCGACCGCGGACGCCCCGGCCGTCGCGCTGCAACCGGCCTGATGGGAATGACGAATGCCCCACCAGTGCCCCACCAATGACGAAGGAAGAGAACACAACCCCTGATTCCTTCGTCATTGGTGGGGCACTGGTGGGGCGTTCGTCATTTGCAAGGGTTCTGTTCCTCACCCACCGCGTCCCGTTCCCGCCGGACAAGGGCGACCGGATCCGCACCTACCATCTGCTCCGGCAGATGGCCCCGCGGGGCCGCGTGTGGCTGGGGTGCCTCGCCGACGAACCGGTGCCGCCCGAAACGCTCTCCGCGCTCGACGGCCTGTGCGAACGGGTCGCCGCCGTGCCGGTCGGGCGCCGCGCGCGGTGGGCGAAGGCCGCGCTGAGCCTCGCTACCGGCGCCAGCCTCTCCGAAGGGCTGTTTCGCTCGCGCGAACTCAGCCGCGTACTGAGGCAGTGGGCCGCAGAGGTGAAGTTCGATGTGGTCGTCGCGTCGTCGTCGGCGCTGGGGCCGTACCTCCGTGATTCCGCCCTGCGCGACGTGCCCGCGGTGGTCGATCTGATCGACGTGGACAGTCAGAAGTGGCTCGATTTCGCCGCCGCGAGCCGCCCACCGAAGAAGTGGCTCTACCGGCTGGAAGCGGCCCGCGTGCGGAAGGCGGAAAAAGCCCTCGCGGGGCGCGTTCGGGCTGCGAGCGTCGTCAGCCGCGCGGAAGCCGACGTTTACGACTCCTTCACGCACCCCGGCGCCGCGACCGTCGCGACCAACGGCGTCGATCTGGCGTATTTCGCCCCGACCGCGTGTGAAGAACAGCCGGCACTGGCCTTCGTCGGCGCGCTGGATTACTTGCCGAACGAGGACGCCGCGGTGTGGTTCGTGCGGGAGATGTGGCCGGCGATCCGCGCGCGGTTCCCGGCCGCGGAGTTCCGCATCATCGGCCGCAACCCCACGCCGGCGGTCCGGGCGCTCGCCGCGGTGCCGGGCGTGAACCTCGTCGGGCAGGTGCCGGACGTGCGGCCGTTCGTGGCATCGGCGGAAGTGGTCGTGGTTCCGCTGAGACTGGCTCGGGGCGTGCAGAACAAGGTGCTGGAAGCGATGGCGATGGGCAAGGCGGTCGTCGCGGCGCCGGCATCGCTCGCGGCCCTTCAGACGGTGCCCGGCGTTCACCTGCTGTCGGCGTCCGCGCCGCGAGAGTGGATCGATTCCGTGTGCGGGTTACTCGCCGAACCGGCCCGCCGCGAGCAGCTCGGGGTTGCGGCCCGACAATTCGTGGAGCAACATCATCATTGGGAACACTGTTTGCAACCGCTGATCGACGCGATCTTTTCCCCCCGCCAATGACCACTCCCGTCATTCTGGACGCCCGCGTCGTCACCGGGACCGGGGGCGGCCCGGAGAAGACCATCCTCAACTCGCCGCGGTTCCTCGAACCGCTCGGCTACCGGATGCTCTGCGCGTACATGCACCCGCCGGGCGATCCCGGCTTCGAGGTGCTGCGCGCGAAGGCTGCAAAATACAATGCGCCGCTGATCTCGATCCCCGATCGCGGCGCGTGGGACTGGCGCGTAGTAACCGCAATGCTTTCGGTGTGCCGGCGCGAGCGCGTCACCGTCTGGCACGGGCACGACTACAAGACCAACGCTCTCGGTCTCTTACTGAAACGGTTCTGGCCGATGCGCCTGGTCACCACCGCGCACGGGTGGGTGCAACACACGAGCCGTACCCCACTGTATTACCGCATTGACCGGTTCTGCCTGCCGCGATACGAGCGGGTCATCTGCGTGTCGGACGACCTGTTGGAGTCGTGCCTGGCGGCCGGCGTGCCGGCGCGGAACTGCGTGCTTCTGGAAAACGGCATCGATACGGCCGAATACGCGCGCCGGCGAACAACCGCGGAGGCAAAAGCCGCGCTGAGCTTCCCCGCAGAGGGGCTTCTGGTCGGCGCGGTCGGGCGCCTGTCGGGCGAGAAAGGGTTCGACGTTCTGATCCGTAGTATCCACGCTCTCGTTTCGCGCGGGCTTGACGTGCAACTGGTGATCGTGGGCGAGGGCGGCGAGCGATCGAACCTCGAACGGCTCGTGCGTGAGCTACACTTGAACGACCGCGTGCGACTCGCCGGATGGCAGGCCGACGTTCGCGGGTACTTTGAAGCGATGGACGTGTTCGCGCTCTCCAGCCTCCGCGAGGGGCTGCCAAACGTCCTTCTGGAGGCGATGGCGCTGGAAGTCCCGGTCGTCTCGACGCGGGTGAACGGCACGCCGCGACTCGTTCAGGACGGGCTAAACGGCTTTTTGGTGAACGCGGGCGACCTCGACGGCTTGACCGCGGCCCTCACGAACCTGCTAACGAACGCGGCGCGGCGCGGCGCGTTCCGCGCCGCCGGGCGCCACACGGTGGAGACGCGGTACAACTTCGCGACCCGGATGCACCGCCTCAAGCGCCTCTACGACGAACTGTTGGGCGTGTGAAGACGAGGAGAAGCCGCACGATCAACGCAGATAAAGACACGATAAAGGCAAGAGGCCGGGGTTTGAAATCGAACATTCTTCTTGTCTGATCGTGTCTTTTATCTGCGTTGATCGTGCGGCTCATGTTCGGTTCCAGAGACCCCGTATGATTCGGCCTATGCCGTCCGCCGTGCCGCCCCCGTTCACCACGGTCGTCCACCCGCGGGCCGCGATCGCCGCGCGCGCCGACGACCTCACGGCGTTCGTCCGGCACTCCGCGGCCGACGTGCCGCTCAGCAAGCACCCGCTGTGGCTGAACGTCCTTCAGAGCGGCCTGGGCCACGAGGTGTACGCGGTCGAGGCCATCGCCGGCGGGTGCACGGTCGGGTTCCTGCCACTTGCGCACGTCAGTTCACTACTGTTCGGGCGGTTCCTCGTCAGCCTGCCGTACCTGAACACCAACGGGGTCGTCGCGCCGGCCGCCGAGGTACAGTCGGCGCTCGTGTCGCGCGCCGCGACGCTGGCGGACGAACTCAACGTCCGCTACCTCGAACTGCGGCACGAGCAGCCCGTCGCGCACCCCGCGCTGACCGCGACCCAGACGCACAAGGTTCACATGCGGCTGCCGCTGCCGGCGACCGGCGAGCGGTTGTGGACGGGGTTCGACCCGAAGGTGCGGAACCAGGTGCGCAAGGGCGAAAAGGGGCATTTCGCCGTGCAGTGGGGCGCGGGCGAGCTGCTCGACGGGTTCCACGACGTGCTGTGCGAGAACATGCGCGACCTCGGCTCGCCCGTGTACGGCAAGGAGTTGTTCGCCGCGATCCTCGCGACCTTCCCCGGCGCCGCGGAGATCTGTCTCGTGCGCGACGGGGCCAAACCGGTAGCCGCGGCGCTCCTGTTGCACGGCTGGGGGGTCACCGAGGTGCCGACCGCGTCGGCACTGAAGGCGTACAACCCGAGCAACGTGAACATGCTGATGTACCACCACCTGTTGCGCCGCGCGGTCGAGCGGGGCCAGCGGGTGTTCGACTTCGGGCGCTCGACGACCGACGCTGGCACGTATCACTTCAAGAAGCAGTGGGGCGCTGCGCCGCACCCGGCGACGTGGCAGTACCACGTGTTGCGGGGCGCGGTCGGTGCCCTGCGCCCGGACAACCCGCGGTACGACCGCGCCATCCGGCTGTGGAAGCGACTGCCCGTCGGGTTGACCCGGCGGCTCGGCCCGCTCATCGTGCGCGGGATTCCGTAGACGAACGGCCGCCGATACTGACTTGCGGTGAGTGGTAACCGCGTCACTCTGCAACACGATCCGTATGACACCTGTCGCCCTGACGGGCGGGTTCACCAAACCCACAAGCGTTCGCCTCGCACACGAATTCCGCCCGCGACACCCGCCGCGCATTCGGCTCTCGCCGCAAACCCCGCGACCCGATCAACCGGTTTTTCCGTCATCTTCTCTCAACCCGGTTGCCTCACCCCCATTTGTAAACTTTCCTTTAGTGTGGGAGCGCGACCGAAACCTTTCCGAATCAGCCGGAAGCGCCGGTTGGGGCGAAAAGGGCGACTGTAGCACCCACGCGGGCCGGCGCGCCGCCGCTCCGCGCGTGGCCGGAGCTTCACCGCACATGATCTCTCCTCGTCGGCTCGTACTCGTCGCCCACGACCACCGGCTCGCGACCGCGGTGCAGGGGCACCTCCAGCGGGCCATTCAACTGGCCGCGCCGATCGTGCGGTTCGAGGACGTCGCGAACCTGCTGACCCCCGAAACCGACGGCGACCTCTTGCTCATCGCTGGCGACCCGCACGACGCGGACGCGATCGAAACGATCGTCCGCGAGGCGAAGGTTCAGCACCAGCCGGCCGGGATGTCCGTGATCGAGTCCGAGGCCGTCCGGGCCAGCGGGAAGCTCGACCCGTTCCACGCGTACCTCGCCAACCGGTTCGTGTGGCCGCACCAGCCGCGCGAGCTGACCGCCTGGGCGCAGCACGCGCTCGCCCCGGGCGCGCCGTTTCCCGACCCCGCGGCCGAGTCCGTCGCCGCCACCATCCGCCGCAAGCTCATCAACCACACGCCGTCGCTCACGTCGATGGTCGAGCAGTTGGTGATCGCCGCCGCGCACGACGTGACGGTGCTGATCGAGGGCGAGACTGGCACCGGTAAGACGTTCCTGGCGAAGCTCGTTCACGACTGCTCGGCGCGCCGGGCGCACCGGTTCCTGGTCGTCTCGTGCGGCACACTCGCCAGCAACCTGATCGCCAGCGAGTTCTTCGGCCACGTGCGCGGCGCGTTCACCAGCGCCGACGCCGCGAAGGTCGGCAAGTTCGCCGCCGCCGGCGAGGGCACGATCCTGCTCGACGAGATCGACACGCTGGGCCTCGAACACCAGGCGAACCTGCTCCGGGTGATCGAGACCGGGGAGTACGAACCGGTCGGCAGCAACGAGACTCAGATCTGCAAGGCCCGGATCATCGCCGCGACCAACTGGAACCTGTCCGACGCGGTCGAGCGCGGCACGTTCCGCCGCGACCTCTACTACCGGCTCCACGTCATCAGCTTCAACTTGCCCCCGCTCAGGCACCGGCCCGAAGACATCGGTCCGCTCGTTCGCGGGATGGTGGCGCGCTACGGCACCAAGTACGGGAAGCGGTTGTTCGGCGTGTGCCCGGAGGCGCTGCGGGTGCTCGAAGCGTTCCCGTGGCCCGGCAACATCCGGCAACTGGAGAACGTCGTTCAGCAGGCCGTGCTCACGAGCACCGGCAGCGAACTGAAGCTGCACCACCTGTCGTCGCAGGTGCTGGCGCGCGTCGAGGCGCCGGTCGCGACGCTCCCGCTGCCGAGCGGGTTCGACGGCACGCTGCGCCAGACCCGCGAGGCGACCGAGCGGGCGAACATCCTGCGGGCGCTGGAAAAGGCCGGGCAGAGCCGCACGCGGGCCGCGCAGATGCTCGGCGTCAGCCGGGTCACGCTCTACAAGAAGATGAAGGCGTACAAGTTGCTCAAGGCGAAGGACGCGCCGGTCTCGTACCCGTTCGACGAGTTCACCACCCGCGTCAGCGGCAGCTAAAGCAAATTCGGCGAGGGTGTCTGGTTTCGTGTCACAGACTTTCGACAGTTGCCAGAGTTACTGAGTCGTCGGTAGTCGCAGTGGGGGTCGGGTTGGCGTGGGCGTGGAGCAATGGGGCCCGTCGGATCCACGCGGTCGAGTCATTCGCGGATCGACTTTGGGGCGCCGTTTGACTTCTCGGGGTTCGCACCGACCGGGACGGTTTCCCCCGCCGACCGCCTGCACCTGTACCGCGACGGGCCGGTCTCGAAGGGCTACACGCCCCCTTCGTCCCGATCTGGGTCAACTTCATGGTGAGCCGGCAGGGCTGATTCCAGAATCGCGGCGGTCAGAAATCGCCGGCCGCGACCTCGCTGGCGGCGCGGGTGCAGAGCGCCGCGAACGTCGGCAGTGCGATCGACTCACGCACGAACCGCACGCTCCCGTCGGCGAACACCGCGTTCATCCCGCCGGTGTGGACCGAGTACGGCTCGTTGTCGTTCTTCTTGTTCATCACGTGCGTGCAGCCGCCCGCCGGGCCGCACCCCTCGGCCGAGCCGTCGGCCCGCGCCCCGTCGAAGCTGAACGGCCCCTCGCTGTCGGCCCACCCGATGCCCTGGTCGTTGGCGAGGTCGGGTCGCGCGCGGCCGTTGCGGTACACCAGCGGCCGGCCCGCGGCCTCGATCACCATGAGCGTCGAGGTGGTGCCGTCGGACACGTCGGTGAGGCGCACGCGCGAGTCGCGGTGCAGGACCGCGAACCGGTTCGTGCCAGTGTAGATCGGGGCGGGCAGGTGCGGGTTGATCGCCGCCGGCTGCACGCCCATGATCGCCTCGTAGTCGGTCGGGGCCAGCGGGCTGGCGAACGTCAGCGCCGGGCGCGGCGGCTTGGCGACCGCCGAGAGCACCTCGGCGCGCCCCGACACCGACGGGCACTGGTACGTCTTCACCGGCACCGCCGCGGCCGTCGGGTTGGTCCCCTCCCACCAGTTGGAGTTGAAGTCGTAGAGCTTCTTGAGGTTCTCTTGTTCGATGAACGGGAGCGTGAGCGGGCGCCACCCGACGAACTTGCCCGCGGGGTTCCCCGGGCCGGCGGTCGTGTACCCGGACGGCGGCAAGGCCCCGTTGGTGTCGTGGAAGTTGTGCAGCGCCAGCCCGAGTTGCTTGAGGTTGTTCGTGCACTGCGCCCGGGCGGCGGCCTCGCGGACCTTCTGGACGGCGGGGAGCAGGAGGCCGATGAGGATCGCGATAATCGCGATCACCACCAGCAGTTCAATGAGGGTAAAACCGCGGCGGGTGGGGGCGTTCATGCCACGAGTGTCAACACGATGTCACTCGGTGTCAACGGAAAAGTTCGTAGCGACCCGCTTCAGCGGGTCTGCCTTTCTTCTTGTGGCAGACTTTCGAACCTCAGGAACGGTCGGAAGTTACGGTGGTAGCATTTGGCGGTGAAGGGATCTTCCCCACGCGACCCCAAACACACAAACTCCTTAACGCTACCAGACCCGACCGTAAAATGAGACCGTTCCTGAAGGCTCGAAAGCCCGCGCCACAAGAATGGGAGTTAGGCAGTCGCGCTCGATCGGCCGGAGCGCGGGCTCCCGGCTAAACACCCAACGGCGGAACTCCTAAAGAAATAGGGCACTGCTCCCGATCCGCCAAACGCCTCACGCACCCACTGCCCATGCCCGAACCACCCGCCCTGAACGACCACCTCGCGCTGGCCCTCATCCCGGGGCTGGGGCCGAAACTGACCGCGGCGCTGTTGGCGCGGTTCGGGTCGCCGGCCGCCGCGCTCCGCGCGACCGCCGCCGAGTTGCTCGAAATCCCACACATCGGGGAGAAGCTGGCGCCCGCGATGGTCGCGGCGATGCGCACCGTGGACATCGGGCCGGAACTCGACCTGCTCACGCGGTTCGACGTGCGGCCGGTGCCGCTCGGCTGGGCCGGGTACCCGCCGCCGCTCGCCGCGGTGAGCAACCCGCCTCCGCTATTGTACTTCCGCGGCGCGTGGACCGATGCGGACACGAACGCGATCGGCATCGTCGGGTCGCGTAACTGCACTCCGTACGGGCGGAAGATGGCCGAGCAACTCGCGCGCGGCCTGGTCCGGGCCGGGTTCACGATCGTCTCTGGATTGGCCCGCGGGATCGATGGAGTTGCGCACCGCGCGGCCCTCGACACCGGCGGGCGAACGATCGCAGTGCTGGCCGGTGGACTGTCATCGATCTACCCGCCGGAACACGGCGATTTAGCGACGGAAGTTGCGAAGCACGGCGCGCTAGTCACCGAAACGCCCATGACGGGCGAGTCGCTACCTGGGATGTTCCCGGCGCGCAACCGCATCATCAGCGGGCTGAGCCGCGGGGTGATTGTGGTGGAGGCCAACGCCAAGAGCGGGGCGCTCATCACCGCGACGCACGCGGGCGAGCAGGGGCGCGAGGTGTTCGCGGTGCCCGGCAACGTCGACAGTGGCGCCAGCGCCGGGTGTCTGGAGTTGATCCGCAAGGGCGCCAGGCTGATCCGCCACGCCGACGACGTGATCGAGGATCTGAAGGGCATTTCGGCCGCGGACTACAGCTTCCAGGGGAACCCGGAGCGTCAGCGACGGGGTGGGGCGGTCTCGGCCGCACGCGGAGAACACTCCGTCGCTGACGCTCCGGGTTCGCCCCCGCCCCCTCCACCTCCAGCACCCTCGCTCGACGCCGCCCAACAGCGCGTGTTCGACGCGCTGACCGCGAAGCGGCACGCCGACGAGCTGGTGCGCGAACTCGGCGTGTCGGTGGCCGACCTGTCGCGCACGCTGATGCAACTGGAACTGAAGAAGGTCGTCCGCAAGTTACCGGGCAACTTCTACGAGCGCCGGTAGCGCGTCGGCTCCTACAACTCCCTCATGTCGCAATCCGATTCCGTACCGCCGGCGACGAACAGGGGGCTGGCGCCCCCCGCTCGCTTGGTTGAAGCCCTCCTGCTCGCCGTCATGTTCGCGGTGGCGCACACGCAATCACCGCTGTACTACTCGAACCAGAACCAGTACCTGCTGCACGGGGCCGCGCTCGGCGGTCATGGGCACCTCGCTCACGACTGGCTCGCGACCACCCGCGACCCCACCCCGGTGTTCTCCGCGCTCGTCGCGGCGACCTACGCGACCGCCGGGCCGTGGGTGCTTCAACCCGTGTACTTCGCGCTCCTGATGGCGTACTTCCTCGCGGCGCGGTGGCTGGTCGCGGCCGTGCCTGGTTTTCCCGATACACGCGCGGCGCGACTTTGCTTCGCGGCCCTATTTACCGCAGCCCACGCGGCGATTTTGCGGTGGGCGTCGGTGGAACTGTTCGGGGCCGATTACCCATGGTACTTGCAGGCCGGACTCGCAGCGCAATACCTGCTGGGGCCGGGGCTTCAGCCGTCGGCGTTCGGGGTGTTGCTGCTCGTCGCGCTTGCGGCTTTCGCGCACGGGCGCGCGACGCTGGCCGCGGTGCTTGTCGCGCTGGCGGTCGTGCTTCACGGCACCTACGCACTCCCGTCGGCGCTACTCACCGCGGGGTTTGTGGCGTCCCTCGCACTCCGCGGACAGTGGCGGAAGGCCGCGCGGGTCGGGGCCGTCGCGCTCGTGGTGGTGACGCCGGCGGTGGTGTACAACGCCCGTTCGTTCACCGAGAACGGTCAGTACCTCGCCGCGGAGGCACACCGGATTCTGGCGGAAGTGCGCATCCCGCACCACTGCGTCCCGGCGCGGTGGTTCGATGCGATCGCCGGCGGGCAACTCGCGTGGATGGCCCTCGGCCTCGTCCTGCTCCGCCGGACGCCGCTGTTCGTCGTTCTGGTGATCGCTCCTGCGGGCGCGGCACTTCTCACGTTGCTCCAACTCGCGACCGAGAGCAACGCACTCGCGCTGATGTTCCCGTGGCGCCTTTCGACGCTCCTGGTACCGGTCGCGACGGCGGTTATTAGCGCGAAGCTGCTCGTGTGGAAGCCACCGGAGGCGAAAGCCGAGCGGGTCGCAACCGTATTGCTTGTTGCGCTCGTGGTGGGCGGAATCGTCGTCACCGCGTGCGGGCTGGGCTATCGGAGCGCGGACGAGGACGAGTTGTACGCCCACATCCGCGCGACCGCGAAACCGGAGGACGTGTACCTCTTGCCGGTGCAGTTCCCGGCGGTGGCGAGCGGACGCGGGGCCGTGTCGAACACGTTCGCTCCGCCGCCACGCCCCAAGGAGGGCACGAACCAGATTCCCGTGGACCTGCAGCGGTTCCGGCTCGCCACCGGCGCGCGCGTGTATGTCGATTTCAAGTCGGTGCCCTACGCCCCGGCGGAAGTGCTGGAGTGGCACCGGCGGATGACGTTCGCCACCGATTTCTATGCCAAGTCCGAACGCGACGACCCGCTCGCCCGCGCCGCGCTGAAGGCCGAGGGGATCACGCACGTTGTCGTGCCGCGCGCGAAGGCTATTCGCGCAAGTTACCTGGAGGAAGTCCCTTCTTCCGGCGCCGCGTACATCGTGTATCGCGTGAAGTGAGGGGCGTTACACCGTGCCCGGGGGCGCGAGTTCCAGAACGATCGCGCGCCCGCGGGCCGCGGTGAGGCCGAACTGCCCCAGAACCTCCGCGGCCACGCCCTCGGAGGTGTGCAGTAGCCCCATCAACAGGTGCTCGGTGCCGACGGCCGAGTGAGCGAGGAACCGGGCTTCCTCGGCAGCCCACTGCAAGGCGAGTTCGGCCTGGGGCGTGCGGACCATCGGAGTGAAGACCTGGAAATCCGGCGGCCCGAAGCCGATCACGTCCTCGACCGCATCGGCCACGGCGCCGGGAGCGATCCCGCAGCGGGCCAGCACGGCTCGCGCGGTTCCTTCTTCAACCCGGAGCAGACCCAGGAGCAGCGTTTCGGTTCCGAGGTATTCGAGCCGGTGCGCCCGGGCCTCGCGCTCGGCGCACGCGATCGCGCGCAGCGCCAGCTCGGTGAACGGAGCGGTGCGCGGCCGTTCGGCCGGTCCGCGATCGACCAGGCGCCGGAACCAGCTGAACATGGCACCCTTTCCAAACCGGATCACCGCGGGCGGCGTGCCCAGTCGTACCACACGAGCAACCGGGCCAGCGCGTGGGCCTCGTCGCGGCACCGGGCCGCCAGGGCGAAGTCCTGCGCCGCGATGAACACGTCCTTCTGCTCGTTGAGGAGCCGGATTCGCTCCTTGACGATGTTCAGTTGGTCCGGTGTGAGATTGGGCGGGATGCCCGACCCGGTTCCGGGCTTCGTCACGTCGGGATCAACCGCGGACGCGGCCGGGGCCACGCTCGCGATCACCGGCGCCACGTCCTGCGGCATGTTATGGCCCAGGAGGTTCAGCACTTCCTCGCGCACGTCTTCGAGCTTCAACCCGAAGTTCGCCAGCACCTGCGCGGCGACGCCCTCTTGCTCTCGCAAGACACCCAGGAGCAGGTGCTCGGTGCCGACGTAGTTGTGGTTGAGCGTCCGCGCCTCTTCGATCGCGTACTCGATGATCTTCTTCACACGCGGGGTGTGTGGTAACCGGCCCATGATGACCTCATCCGCGCCGCCGTGCTGTACGATCTTCTCGACCTCTAACCGGATCTTCCGCAGGTCGATGTCGAGGTTCTTGAGTACGTTCGCGGCCACCCCGGAGCCTTCGGCGATCAGGCCCAGGAGGATGTGCTCGGTACCGATGTACTCGTGGCGGAACCGCTTTGCCTCCTGGTCGGCCAGTTGCATCACCTTCCGCGCCCGATCCGTGAATCGCTCGTACATGACGTGCCCTCACCGCGTCGAGAATGGTGATCGGTGACGTGCCCCAACGACCGGATGTTTCAAACGCCCATTGTAACACAGTCGCCAAGAAACAGTGGCCGATTTCCGTCGAACCGCCGGCGTGAGCCGGCTGGGTGAGGACTCGTAGCCTGACTCTCCGAGTCGGGTCCAACCTGATCCCCGAAGAGAAGAACCCGACTCGGAGAGTCAGGCTACTTGAACGCGACCGCCCGAAGGGGGAGAATCGGGCACGCCGCTCGCCCGGAGCCTCCACCATGCGCCGCGTTCTCTCCCTCGTCGCCTTCTTCGCGTTCGCCACACCAACCGGTGCGGCGGAGAAACCCAACATCGTCGTCATCCTCGCCGACGACCTCGGCTACGGCGATGTGAAGGTCTTCAACCCCGCCGGCAAGATCTCCACGCCGAACCTCGACGCGCTCGCGGGCGCCGGCGCAATGTTCACCGACGCGCACTCGCCCTCCGCGGTCTGCTCACCGACCCGCTACGGCCTGATGACCGGCCGCTACGCCTGGCGCTCGAAGCTCAAGAGCGGCGTACTCGGTGGTCTCAGCCCGCGCCTCATCGAACCGAACCGGCTCACGGTCGCGCAGTTCCTGAAGGACAACGGCTATCACACCGCGTGCATCGGCAAGTGGCACCTCGGCATGGACTGGCAACTGAAACCCGGCAAGCAGGTGAGCGAACTGAGTATCGAGCCGCGCGAGCAGGTGTTCAACGTCGAGTACGACCGGCCCATCAAGAACGGGCCGAACAGCGTCGGGTTCGACTACTACTTCGGCATCTCTGCGTCGCTGGACATGGTGCCGTACACGTTCATCGAGAACGACAAGGTGACTGCGAACCCGACGGAGGACCGCGATCTGGCGATGTTCGTGGGCAAGCCGGCGCGCACGCGCAAAGGCCCGGCCGCGCCGGGGTTCGAGGCCGAGGACGTGTTGCCCAAACTCCGCGACAAGGCGGTGAGCTACATCGCCGAACGCGCCGGCGCAAAGGGGCCGTTCTTCCTGTACTTACCACTCACCACGCCGCACACGCCGGTGGCGCCCTCGAAAGACTGGGCCGGCACGAGCAAACTGAACGCCTATGCCGACTTCGTAATGGAAACCGATGCCGCGGTCGGCGCGGTACTTACAGCGCTCAAGAAGCACGGGTTCGAGGACAACACGCTGGTCATCTTCACGAGCGATAACGGCTGTTCGCCGCAGGCCGACTTCCCCGCGCTCCTGAAGCTCGGCCACAACCCGAACCACGTGTTTCGCGGCAACAAGGCGGACATTTACGAGGGCGGGCACCGCGTCCCGTTCATCGTGCGCTGGCCAGGCAAAGTGAAGGCCGGGACCGAGTCAAAGGCGCTCGCGATCCACACCGACATCTTCGCGACGTGCGCCGACGCGATCGGTGCGAAGCCGCCTGACGCCGCCGCGGAGGACAGCGTGAGTCTGCTGCCGGCGCTCGGTCTGGGGAACGGCCCGGTGCGCAAAGGGTTGGTGGTTCACTCCGCGCAGGGCTTTTTCGGCGTGCGCGAGGGCAACTGGAAACTGTGCCTGTGTCCGGGTTCCGGCGGGTGGAGCGACCCCAAGCCCGGCAAGGAGCCGGCCGACGCTCCCGCAATACAACTGTTCGACCTCACCGCGGACATCGGCGAGCGGACGAACCTTCAGGGCAAACACCCGGAGGTCGTCGAGCGCCTGACGAAGCAGCTCCAGACGTGGGTGGACGACGGCCGCAGCACGCCGGGCCAGCCGCAGAAGAACACGACGCCGGTCGTGATTCGCAAGAAATAAGCCTGTTTCCGCCGGTGGGACTTCGCGACGGTCTATACAAATGTTAAGATAGGTAGAGTTTCCACGTGGAAAGTGGGGAGGAATGGGGTGGGTTCCGGTCGAACCGCCGGCGTGAGCCGGCGGGGTTTGGACTCGTAGCCTGACTCTCCGAGTCGGGTGCGAAATGGCTGACAGTCCCTCACATCTTTGGGGTTGACTCACTCCGGGGAAGCCGTTTTCC
>CAZBXY010000153.1:0-18398 GCA_964495365.1 uncultured Frigoriglobus sp.
CAAGTTGCTGCCGATGAACCCGGCCCCGCCGGTGACGAAGTAGTTCATGGAAGTCTCCTCAAAGTAGTAGGCACACTCCGTGTGCCGTCGCTTCAACGTGCGGAATAGCAACGGCACACGGAGTGTGCCTATTACTTTCACGCGGCCTTGTTGGCGCCGCCGAACCGGATGCGGAACAGGTCTTTCAGGTTCTTCCAGTTGCCGGACACGAGCTTGAGCCGGGTGTCGCCGTCGTCCTTCCAGCTCACCCCGATTTCTTTCACCCTGTAGCCCGAGCGCACCGCGAGCGAGAGCACCTCGACGTCGAACATGTACCCGTCGATCCGCTGTCGGCGGAACAGGTCGGCCGCGACCGCGCCGCGGAAGAACTTGAACCCGCACTGCGTGTCACCGATGCCGCGCAGCCCGACGAGCGGGCGCATGAGCAGTGCGAACCCGGCCGAACCGAGCGTGCGGTACCACGGCCGCTTGGCGTTCATCGCCGCGCCGGCGGCTTTGCGTGAGCCGATCACCACGTCGTACCCCTGGTCGAACCAGGGCAGCACCTTCTCGATTTCCTCGATGGCGACCTTGTAATCGGCGTCGAGAAACCCGACGATGTCGCCGGTCGCGGCCAGAACGCCCTCGCGCACCCCGCGGCCCTTGCCGCGGCGCTGCGGTTCGCCCATCACCTTCACCGGCAGTTCGCCCGCCAGTTCCGCGGCGGCCTCGCGGGTGCCGTCGGTGCCGTCGGCGGACACGATCAGCTCGAACCGGTACCCGCGCGGGTGGAGGTAATCGCGGATCGCCCGCAGGGTGTTCTGGATCGTCGCCACCTCGTTGAACGCTGGGACGATCAGGCTCAATCGCGGCAACGCACTCATTCTCGCCCCGTTGTGGGAATTTCCGCCGGCGGCCGGTTAACATCGGCTCGGCGTCGCGCCGAGTTGATCGCCGCGCCGCGGTCGGCGAGGGGTCATAGCGAATCTGGCTCGTTCACGCAATGCGACCTCCGCGGCCCGCGGCTTTTCGGTTCTCCCCGTTGCCCCGCGCGGGCACAATACACGCTCCCCGCCGGCTTCTGGCCCCGAAGAGGAACGACGATGCGCCGCCTGCCGCTCTCCCTGATCGCGGTCCTTTTGCTCGCGCCGCGGGCCTTCGGGGGCGAACCGGGACTGGTGTTCTCGGTCAAGTCGTGGGAGGGCGAGTACACTTCGAAGGACGTTCCCGGCGGGGTCGAATCGACGCCGACCGTCGGCGCGATCTACACCGTGAACGCCGACGGCACCGGGCTGAAGCGGATCGTGGAACCGGGGAAGAACGTCGACTACCCGCTTGCGAGCCGCGACGGGAAGTGGGTGTACTACCAGGCCGGCGCCCGTGGAAGCACTCAGATCTACCGTTGCAAGGCGGACGGCACCGGCGCGGCGAGCCTCACCCCGCCGGAGCAGCTCACGAAGCAACTCGCGACCGCGACCGACCGCTTCACCGTGAAAGAAGCCTTCGGTTACGGCCTCGCCCCGGACGGCACGAAGATGGTGTTCACCGTTCACGACGGCACGAGCGGGCGCGTCGTGATCGCAAACGCGGACGGCTCGTCGCCCGCGTTCGTCGCGCCCAAACTGGGCTACATCTACATGGCGAAACTCAGCCCGACGGCCGATCGCGTGGTGTTCTCCGGCCCCGCGCGGGGCTACCGGTTACTCGTCGCGGCCCTTCCCGACGGCAAACCACTCGAACTGACACCCGATCACCCGGAGTGCTTCGTGCCGCAGTTCACCCCGGACGGCAAAACCATCGTCTTCTTCCGCCGCGACGGCGACATCTACCGCGTCGATCCCGACGGCAAGAACTTCAAGCGACTCACCGAGGGCAACAAATACGTGGAGTTCCGGCTCTCGCCGAAGGACTCGCACGGCTCGACCGACGGCCCGGACGTGTCGCCCGACGGCAAGCGGATTGCCTTTATTGCCCGGAAAGATGGCGTTCCGAACGTGTTCGTTATCGACCTCGACGGCACGAACAAGCGGCAGCTCACGGCGCGGAAATCACCGTGCGGGCGCGTGAAGTGGAGTCCTGATGGCACGCAGTTGTCGTTCGTGTCGTTCGAGGGGAAGTACCCGCAGTTGTTCGTGGTGCCGGCCGAGGGCGGCGCGCCGAAGCAACTCACCAAACTCGACGGCGGCGTGAACTTCGCACACTGGAAGCCGGAATAGAGCCGCGACCTGGAATAGAGCCGCGACCTGGAATAGAGCCACGACCTGGAATAGAGCCGCGACCTGGAATAGAGCCGCGACCTGGAATAGAGCCGCGACCTGGAATAGAGCCGCGACCGGCAGGGAGCGGGCCTATCGCCTCTTGCGAAGGTGGCCTGCCCGCTCCCTGCCGGTCGCGGCTCACTACACGAGCCACACACAATTCCCATTTCTCTTCCCCGAGGTTTCTCATGTTCACCACGCGCCGCGAAGTGTTCACCGCGATGGGCGCGTTTGCCACCGGGCAGGCGATGCTCACCGACGCCGTCGCCCAGGACAACAACCCGGCCGCCAACGTCGCGGACCGGTCGTCGTCGATCAAGATCACGAAGATGAAGGCTTCGTGGGTCGGCCCGGCGGTGTACGTGAAGATCGAAACGAACCACGGCATCACCGGGTGGGGCGAGATCAAGGGCGTCGATCCGCGGGTGGCGAAGCCGCTCGCGGAGTCGCTGTTCGAGTTGATCGACGGTGAGAACCCGACGCGCATCGAACACATCTGGCAGAAGCTCTACCGCGCGCACCGCGACATCCGCGGCGGGCCGTTCATGGTCCACACGATCGCGGGCATCGACATCGCATTGTGGGACTTGGCCGGGAAGCTGTGGAACACGCCGGTGTACCGACTGCTCGGCGGGCCGACGCGCGACAAGATCCGCGTGTACCACACCCCGCAGGCGAAGAAGATCCCGCCCGGTGGTCCGTACGAACACAGCGGGACGCCCGCGGACGTGGAGCGGATCGTCGCGAGCATCAAGACCGCCCGCGAGCAGGTCGGGCCGTCCGGCGCGGTGATGTTTGATGCGCACTGCGCGATCCCGCCGGCGATGCTGATTCAGGTCGCGTCGGCCCTCAAGCCCACCGATCTCTTGTTCATCGAGGAACCCGCGGTGCCGGGCAACATCGAGGTGTTCAAGCGGCTGAAGGAGAAGATCGCGATCCCGCTGGCGGCCGGCGAGCGCGACCGCACCATCTGGGAGTTCCTGCCGTACCTCCAGCACCGGTGCCTGGACGTGTTGCAACCCGACTGCTGTCACGGCGGCGGGATCACCGCGATGCGGAAGGTCGCGATCCTGGCGGAGACGTGGCAGGTGCCGCTGGCGCCGCACTGCACCGCGGGGTTCCTCGGGATCGCCGCGAGCCTGCACGTCGTCTCGGCGATCCCGCTATTCCTGATCCACGAGTTCTACCCGGACAACGCCGGGTTCAACAAAGCGGGTATCACCCGCATGGAATGGAAGCTCGACAAGGACGGCTATATCGGCCTCCCGTCGGGTCCGGGGCTGGGAGTGGTCGTGGACGAGCAGAAACTCGAAGAAGAAGCGAAGAAGCCGCAGACGTACAAGTGGCCCGGCGCGAAGCTCAAGGACGGGAGTGTGTCGGATTATTGATCGCGAGAACGGGAGTAACCAGGGCAGCCGGTTCCGACTTCATCCGTGGACCGGGAGCGTTCACGATGCCGGAGGGAAGGGGAGGGTTCCGGCGAACGCAGGTTGATTCAGCGCCGGAACCCTCCCCTTCCCTCCGGCGAAAAGACCAACGCTTCCGGGGACGCAATCGCAAGCAAGCTCACCCGCGGCGGAACGCCGCAGAGAAAGTCTCGGAACCGGTTGCCCGTGGCTTCGGAGTGTCTCCGTTCGTGAGTGTATCGCGCGGCGCTACGGCGGGGCCAGCAGGAACGCGAGCAGGTCGGCCATTTCGGCGGCGCTGATCTTCTCTTCCAGCCCCTCCGGCATCAGCGAGAGCTTGGTCGAACGCAGCTCCGCGATCTGCGACCGTAGCACCGTTTCGCCCTGACCGTCGGCGCGGCGGAGCGTGATCGCGGTCGGCGACTCGGCGGAGATGATGCCTGATAGTGTGCGGTCGTCGTTGAGCGTCACCGCGTAGTTCAGATACCGCGGATCCACCTCGCGGTTCGGGTCGAGGACGCTCGTGAGCAGTTCTTGCGCGGTTTTCGTGCCGATCGACGCGATGCTCGGTCCGACGGTCACGCCGATCGTCCCGGCGACGTGGCAACTGGCACACTCGCGCTTGAACACCTCGCGGCCCTTCGCCACGTCGCCCGGCTTCTCCGCCGCCGACTTGTAACGGTCGATCGCCTTCTGCCGCGCGTCGGAGGTGGCCGCGGCGAACAGCTTCGCGGCGCGGTCGCGCACCTTCGGGTCGCGGTGGTTCTTCAGCGTCGCTTGCCGAACGGAATCGATCTGCGACCGCGCGACGGCGCCCTTTTCGACAGCATCCAGAAGCGCCAGGGTCCACGCCGGGCGCCCGGAGAGCGTCGCGAGCACTTCCGCGCGCACGGTCGGCGTGTACGCGGCCCACCGCGCGAGCAGCACGCCCGGCACGCCGGCGTCTGCGGTGGTGCGCAGCGCCCGGACCGCCGCGAGTTGCACCTCCTGCGGCTGTCGCGGATCGAGCGCGGCTTCAAACGCCGGCTTGCCGGTCTTGAACTCCGCGTGCGCGAGCAGTTGCAGCGCTCGCACCCGCGCCGCGGGCGCCGTGTCGGGGGCGAGAGCGGCCTTCGCGGCATCGGCGACGAGTGACTGGAACAGATCCCACTGATCCGTGCCGGGTGCCAGCGAGGCATGAAGCGGCTTCCCGGCTCGGAGCGAACCGTCGCCGAAGGCGAGTAGCAGCGCCTCGCGGGCGGTCTTCGGCAGGGGCGCCTTCGGGTCGGCGATGCGCCCGAGAACCGCGTCAGCCTCCGTCGGCTTGTTCCGCGCGCCGACCACCGCGGCGAGTTGGCCGAGCATGTCGAGTTCCGCCGCGGTCGGTTCCGTGTCGCCCAGGAGCTTAGGAAAGATAAAGTGCGCGCGGGTCGCACTCGAACTCAGCACCGCGAGCCGCGCCCACGGGTCGGCCGCGTCCTTCTTGGCGATCGCAACGAGCGCCCGCGTCGATTCGTCGTCGGGTAGCTCGCCGAGAACGATCGCGGCCTGAAAGCGGACGCGCGGGTCGGGATCGGAAGCGGCTTTTCGCACCGCCGTGGCCAGTTCGGGCGAAGTCTTCACGCGAGGTTCGGCGAGCCGCAGCGCGTGTTCGCGCAGCCCCGCGGTGTCGGACTTCAGTGCCGCGAGGGTGTCCGTTGTTTCGAGCGCGCCGAGGCCGTCGAGTGCCCACAGCGCGTGCATCCGCGCGAGTGGGAACTTGCTCTCCTGAGTGAGCGCGCGGAGCGGGCCGACGGCGGTCTTGTCCTGCCGCTGGTAGAGCAACCGCTGCGCGGTCTCGCGCCACCACGCGTTCGGGTTTTCCAGCGTCGCGACGAGTTCGGCCGTGGTGGCTTTGCCCAGGCGCGGGGCCGCCGGCAGCTTGAAGCCGGGCGGGGTCAGGCGCCAGATGCGCCCGCGGTCGCGCCCGCTGGTGAGGTCGAGGTGCGCCTTGATGTCGTCCGGCAGCGACCACGGGTGTTCGACCACTTCGCGGTACATGTCAATTATGTGCAGCGTGCCGTCCGGGGCGTTGAGCATGTTCACCGGGCGGAACCAGTTGTCGGTCGAGGCGAGGAACTCCGCCTTTTCGTCGAGCCGGCGAGCGGTGAAGGTCGCGCCGTTGGGCGTCAGCCCGCGACGGTGAACGAGGTTCCCCGCGACGTTGCCCACGAACTCCTGCCCGCGGTATTTCTCCCCGTAGGCCGCGCCGCGATAGATCGCGAGGCCGGTGCCGGACGTGAAGATGCCGGTCACAGCCAGTTCGCTTTGCGGTTGCTTCTGGTTCTCGTCGATGTATCGCTTCGTACGAACGACGCGCCACGGCTCCGGCGGGCTGATCGGAAACATCGGCAGCACCTCGCTCGACCCCTCCGCGGCGCAATCATGGACCATCTTCGACGCCGGGAGGTGCGGGTTGCGCGCGAGTGCGTGCGCCGGCATCACGACGTGACTGCACACGAGCCGGTTCGCGCACAGGAAGCGGTTGTACCAGTCGTCGAAGGCGTTGCCGAACTGCGCGGTGCCCGCGATGGCTTCAAAAACGCCCGTGCGCGGGTCGAAGCGGAAGTCGCGCCCGCGAACCGAAATGGGCGGTGCGTCCGGTTTGTCCGCGGGGCGAATCTCGCCGCCGTTGCCCGCGGTCACGCCGTGAATCTTGCCGTCCACGCCCCACTGCAGCCCGTTCACGAGCGCCTGCACGTTGTACACGACGAACCCGCTGTACACCTTCTTTCGCACGTCGGCCACGCCGGTGCCCTTGGTGTCCTTGAAGTACCAGATGTCCGGCGCCGCGGAGACGAACACCCCGCCGTCCCAGCACGCGATGCCAGTCGGCCAGTGGAGATCGCCGGCGAAGACGGAGGCTGTTTCGTACACGCCGTCGCCGTCGCGGTCTTCGAGCAGCCGAATGCGACCCAGACCCGGTTCGCCCGGCTTGTGCGGGTTCGGGTAATCGCGCATCTCGACGACGAACAACCTGCCGTCCTCGTCGTAAGCCGCCGCGACCGGGCTCGCGAGTTGCGGCTCGCACGCGACGAGGTCCATCCGGAACCCGTCGAGGGCGCGGAACGTCTTTGCCGCCTCGGCGGACGCGGTGGGCTTGAGTCGCGGGAGTTGGTCCTTCAGGGGCGGCCGGTCAGGCTGCGCCGCGGCTGTGATTGCCGCGGCGCAGAGGAGCAATAGCGCGGCGAGTCGGGTCATGTTGGCCTTTCCTGCGTTACCGCAGCCGGAACGGGCCTTGCGTGATCGCGAACGGCAGGCCGTTCTTCGGGTTGTCCTTCGTCGCCCCGAACAGCCCGAACAGCATCTCGTCGGTCGTCTGCTCGCCGAACCGCACATCAACCGGCGGGTCGTGCGGGTTCCGCGGGTTCGAGGAACTGTTGTCGAACACCGCCTCGACCTCGAACCGCGTCCCGGCGGGCACCTTCAGCGGCGCCTTCAGGAAGTACACCTCCTGCCAGTTGTAATCCCACTCCGGGATATCGATCAGCAGTTCGGGCTTCCCCTTCGGAGGGGTCATCGTGATCTTCACCGATTTGCCGAGCAAGTGCATGTGCGGCATGACCATGTGAATGGTGCAATCTTCCAGCGCGTACCACGACCCGCTGGCCGCGAAGTTGCGCTCGCCGGCGGGGATGTAGCCCAAACCCTCGCTGCCCTTGTCGATCTTGAACTTGCCCGGAACGGCCAGCCCCAGCATCGGGCGCTCGACCGGTTCCTTCGCGAAGTACAGGCCGATCTTCGTGCGGTCACGCTCGAGCCGGCCGTTGCGGTGGTAGTGCAACTGCATCACGAGGTCGGAGCCTTTGGGCAGCCACAGCCCGGTTCCGGCGAGCATCGGACGTGGGACGTAGCCCGGCGCCCAACCGCCGAGCGGGCCGACCGGCGGGCGCGAACCGAACATCTCGCGCGGGTTCAGCCGCAACCCCGGCAGCATTCCGGACGTGAACCCCGGCCCGGTATCGACATCGCCCGGCTTCGCGGCCTTCTTCTCGGCGGTCTGGGCGAGCTGCTGGGCCTTCATCCCCGAGCCGGTCGTGTCGAAGAAGTTGACCGCGTGGTGAACGACCCGCCCGTTACCCGGGCGCACGTCGAACGCGGTGACGTACTTGTCTTCGATCAGCCCGGTGGGCAGGACGAACACGCGGAACAGGTCTTTCCCGGTCGGGCCGAGAACGAACTCGTCCGGGACTTCGAGTACGAGGTCCGGTTTGCCCAGGTGCCAGCCGTCGGTGAACTTCACCGGCGGGGGCGCGTCCTTCGGGTCGCCCTCGGGACAGCCCGCGTCGGCCCACTTCGCCAGCACCGCGATTTCCTTCTCACTCAGGC
Organism: uncultured Frigoriglobus sp.; assembly: GCA_964495365.1. GTDB lineage: Bacteria > Planctomycetota > Planctomycetia > Gemmatales > Gemmataceae > Gemmata. The sequence goes on from CAZBXY010000153.1 coordinate 7,991, forward strand.
GCCGATCGCCGATGAACTCCTTCCCACCGCGCGGCTTCCACGGCGGCATCGTCCGGTCGCCCGTGTAATGCTTGATGTCGTCGGCCCACGCCACCGCCTGTTTGTACGTCATCAGCGAGAACGGCCCGGATTCGCCCGGCCGGTGGCACACCTGACAGTGCTTCTGGAGCAGCGGTAACACGTCTTTGTGGTAACTGGGGCCGGACGTGGCTGTCGCGGCCCGCGGGCGCACGATCCGGCAGCCGATCGGTTCGGTTTTCGTCACCGTCACGGCTTTACCCGCGAGAACGTCCGCAAGGGCTTTCTCCAGATAGGGTTGTGTTACGGCCCGGTTCGCCACCAGCCGCCGGGCATACGCGTCGTCGATCAACCCGCGATATTTCACCTCGCCCTTCGCGTCCAGAACGAAGACCTGCGGTGTGGTGGTCGCCCCGAGCGCGTCGGCGGCCCGCAGTTTTTCGTCCTGAAGCACCGGGAACGGCAACTTGAACTCCGCGGCCTGTTCGGCCACCTTCGCCGGCGTGTCGTCGGTCGGGCAGACTGCGACGAACGTCACGCCCTTCTCGGCGAACGTGTTTGAGAGATCGGAAAGCGGTTTGGCGTAACCCGCGGACATCGGGCAATCGAACGAGAGGAACACGACCACGGTTGCGTTCTTGCCGGCGAGTTCCTTCCACGCGAGGCGTTTCTCGGTCGTGGTAGGAAAGGAGAGTTCGGCGAGCGGGGAAGGGGGGTCGGCAGCGCGCCCCGCGGCGGGCACCAGCAGCGCGACCAGGAACGCGAGGAACGTGAAACGAAGGTGCTGCGGAATCATGGGAGTTCCCGCGAAGGGCGCGTGTGAGCGGCGAGTATAACACGCCCGTCGCGGCGATGCATTTCTTATGTAGCCCGACTCTCCGAGTCGGGTTCGGCCCGACTTGCGAAGAGAAGAACCCGACTCGGAGAGTCGGGCTACGGGAGCATTCCAATCAAGAGGCGCTTGCGGCGTGGACGGCGCGGAGGGCGGTGCGGTAGTCGCGGACGCGGCGGCGAGCGATTCGCGGGCGGGGCAACTCCACCGGGGCGCTCACCACCGGTGCAACCTGCGGCCGGCGCTTCGCGCGGGCGATTTTCGCCCCCACACGGGCCAGCGTGACGAGTTGGAACGACAAGCCGCCGGCGACGAGGATCGACGCGACGACGGTAACGGTTAGAGCGAGCATTGGCGTGGCGTCCGGTGCCGGGGAGTGGGGTACGCCGGGCGAACGCGCCCGCCGGGCGAACTTGCGCCGCGATCCGGGCGCCGGTTGCGGAAACGCGCAGATCCGAACGCCGGTTTGAAGGGTTCGGTACGTTTGGTAGGATGGACGCGATTTGTTTAAACCGAAACGGGTACTGCGAAACCGGGAGGACGCGAGATGAACCTCGACCCGGGCCGGCGCCTGGCGACCGCACTGGACCAGATGCAGGGACTCGACCCCGCCGGGATCGAACTCTACCTGCGCGCGCTGCGCCAGTCGGATCCGGAAGTCGCGGACCGGCTCCGCGTGATCCTGAACCTCCCCGATTCCTCCTCCGATCGCGGGACGGGGCCGGCCGACCGGACCCCGGTCCCGTCGGACGAGGTCCGGCTCGGCGAACCGGGGCCGGCCGTGGACGCCCGCGCGACGACGAGCTTCCCCCAATCCCGCTCCGTTTCCGCCGACATCGCGCCGCCCGCTGGCGTGGTGCCGGGGCGGTATCAGATGCTCCAGGCGGTCGGCCGCGGGGCGTTCGGCGAGGTGTGGAAGGCGTTCGATACGGTCCTCAACAAGCCCGTCGCGGTGAAGGTGGCCCGCACCGACCGCGACACGCCAGCGGCCCTGTTCCTTGAGGAGGCCCGCAAGGCCGCGTCGCTCACGCGGCACCCGGCGATCGTTCAGGTTCACGACGCGGTCGAGACCGACGACGGATGGTTCATCGTCTCGGAGTTCATCGACGGCACCAGCCTGCGGGAGCGGATCGCGGAGGGGCCGGTTCCGCTCGATCAGGCCGCCCGGATCGCGGCGGCCGTGGCCGGCGCGCTCCACACCGCGCACCTCGCGGGTCTCGTTCACCGCGACGTGAAGCCCGGCAACATCCTCCTGGACCGCGCCGGCGCCGCGTACCTCACCGACTTCGGGCTGGCCGTGCGCGAGGAGGACCAGTTCGCCGAGCGGAGCCGGGTGTCCGGCACGCTCGCGTACATGCCGCCCGAACAGATCAGCGGCGACACGCACCTGCTCGACGGCCGGGCCGACATCTACGCGCTGGGCGCGGTGCTTTACGAACTGCTCACCGGCCGGTTGGTGTTCCGGGCCGCAGACTACGACGAGTACCGCGAGCTGATCCTGCGCCGCGAGCCGCGCCCGCCGCGGGCCATCAAGCCGGCCGTCCCGGCGGAACTGGAGCGCATCTGCCTGAAGTGCCTGGCGAAGGAGGTGCGGGACCGCTACCGCACCGCGGCGGACGTGGCCGCGGACCTGGATAACTGGCTGGTCGGATCGACGGACTCCTATCGGTACCCCGCGCCGGTGCCCGCGGCCCGCGGGTGGGGAAAGTGGGCCGCGGCCGGGGTGGTTCTGGCGCTCGCCGCCGGAACCGCCGTCGTCCTGCTGACCCGCGACCGAGAGAAAGCCGTGCAGGCGCCGCCCGTCGATCCGCCAGCAGGGGGTTTGCCCGCGGCGCAACCGGTCGTGGCGCAGGCGCCGCCAGAGAAGGCGCGCCAGGTCAAGGAACTGCTCTGGGCGAATGTTAATGACCGGAACGAGTGGAAAGTGCTGCCAAACGGAAAAGAACTGATGGTACGTACCTCGAGGCTTTCGCTGCTGCGGCTGGGCGACTCACCGGGCGACAACTGGACGTTCTCCGCGACCGTGTCGCAGTTGCACCCGACCGGCGGGGTCGGTTTGTTCCTGGGGCACCACAAAGACGTGCGGGGCAAGTGGGTTTTTGAAGTGATCTGGCTCGTCAAGGCCGGCGACGAGATCCACATCCAGCGGGCGACCCGGGAGTACCCGTCGGACGTGGCGCGGGTCGAACCGGAGGGTGTCGTCTACGCCGGCGGGCCGGTGAAGAACTGGCTTCACGAAAACACGATCCGGCTCATTGTTCGGGGCGGCGTTCTCAGCGAAGTTCACTTCAACGGGCAACCGGTGCCCAAATTATGGGACGGCCCCGACCCTCGCCCCCCGGCCATCGGGGCCTTCGGGGTGTATAACCGAAACAGCGAGAGTACGTTTTCCAACCCCAAGTTGAACGACGTCCCGATCCCCTTGCGGGTCGAGTGACGCTCTGATGTTGACCTGTTCCGTTACCCCGTTGTGGAGCGCCCGTGATGGAAGTCGCCTATTTGCTTACATTCGCCGGCGGATTGGTCCTCGGCCTGATCCTGTCTATGGCACTCCTGATTAACGCCAAAGCGAACGATGCCAAGGACGCGTGTCCGAGCCTCAAACCGACCCTCACGTCTGCGGCGTGTGACGGTGTGAACATTACTGTCCAGGGCACGGCCAACTCGCCCATCGATGTCTTGGAGCGTACCGAGATCTACGCCGTCGCCACCGCCAACCCCTCCGCTTTCGGTGCGAAGCCCGGACCGGGCGAGATGTCCAAGGGGAACAACTTCCCGATCAACGTTCCGCCAGGTCCGGTAAGCGGACACGTCGTCGTGTGGGTGGAGTACAAGGGGTACGGGAAGGAAACCATCGCCTACACCTGCCCGGAAGGGCCTCCGTAACACGAACGACCGCGTTGTTTCACGCCGTCCGCCGATCGGGCCTTTCCGACCCCGCGTTCGTTTGTGTATCATCTTCCCTACCGCCAGTTCTCTCCCGCTGCGCCCCCCGCACTCGCCGGGAGAGAAGTCCATGCGTTCCGCGACCGCCCCGCGCACCGAGGCCGACTTGTTCCGCGACTACGCGCTGACCGGCTTCGACGAGATGTTCGCCGCCCCAAACCGCGTCCGCGGTCACTACCTCCCGCTCCACGACCGGTTCTGCCAGCTCTCCCCGCAAGAAATCGAGCGCCGAGGGCGGCTCGCCGATGCGATGATGCGCCAGCAGGGCATCACCTTCACGGTGTATGGCCGCGGGAACAGTACCGAGCGGATCATGCCGTTCGACCCGATCCCCCGGCTCGTTCCGGCGGACGAGTGGGACCGGATCGAGCGCGGGCTTCAGCAGCGCGTCCGCGCCTTAAACCTTTTTGTACACGACGTTTACCACGCGCGGCACATCCTGAAAGACGGCGTGGTGCCGGCCGAACTGGTGTTCGGCTCCGCGGGCTACCGGCGCGAGATGAACGGCATTTCGGTCCCGCACGACGTGTACCTGCACATCAGCGGAATCGACCTCATTCGCGGCGAGAGCGGCGAGTACCTCGTTCTGGAGGACAACTGCCGCACCCCGTCGGGCGTCAGTTACGTGCTGAAGAACCGCGAGGTGATGAAGCAGGCGTTCCCGTCGCTGTTCGAGGACTACTCGGTTCGTCCGGTGGACAGCTACGCGGCCGATTTGCTCGCGACGCTCCGGCGCACGGCCCCGGCGGGGCTGAGTGACCCGACGATCGTGGTGCTGACGCCCGGGGCGTTCAACTCCGCGTACTACGAGCACGCGTTCCTCGCCCGGCAGATGGGCGTGCAGTTGGTCGAAGGGCGCGACCTCGTTCTCGACGGCGGCGGGGTGTTCATGCGCACGACCCGCGGGCTGGAGCGCGTCGATGTGATCTACCGCCGGATCGACGACGAGTACCTCGACCCGCTGTGCTTCCGCCGCGACTCGCAGCTCGGCGTCGCGGGCCTGATGGGCGCGTACCGGACCGGCCGCGTGGGGCTAGCCAACGCGGTCGGGCCGGGCGTGGTGGACGACAAGGGCATCTACCCGTTCGTCCCGGAGATGATCCGCTACTACCTCCGCGAGGACGCGATCCTGGGCAACGTGGAGACGTTCCGCCCCGTCGTGCCGGCGCAGAAGCAGCACGTCCTGGCGAACCTCGAAAAACTCGTGGTGAAGGCGGTGGACGGCAGCGGCGGCTACGGGATGCTGATCGGCCCCGCGAGCACCACCGACGAGCGCGCGGAGTTCCGGCGCAAGATCGAGGCGAACCCGCGAGGCTACATCGCCCAGCCGACGATCACCCTGAGCCAGTCGCCGACGATCGTCGAGGGCGGGTCGCGGATCGAGGGCCGGCACATCGACCTGCGGCCGTTCGTGCTGTACGGCGAGGACATCAAGGTGTTGCCCGGCGGGCTGACGCGGGTCGCGCTGCCGCGCGGGAGCCTCGTGGTGAACAGCTCGCAGGGCGGCGGGAGCAAGGACACGTGGGTGCTGCGCACCGCGCCGCCGGCGAAGGCGCAGTTGGGCGCGGGGATCTAGTAGGACAGGCTTGCAGCCTGTCACAAGCCAGACTGCGCAGCAGGCGCAGCGGATCAGAGACGGGCTGCAAGCCTGTCCTACATCGGAGAGACATGCTCAGTCGCGTTGCCGAAAACTTGTACTGGATCAGCCGTTACGTCGAGCGGGCCGAGGGGCTGGCCCGGCTGCTCGAGGACGCGCACTCGATGGAACTCGAGGGCGCGGCCCGCGCCGACGGGACCGGGCCGCTCGACAACGTGCTGCTGATGCTCAACACGCGCGACGCCTTCGTGCGGTTCTGGGAAACGGCCGGACCGATTTCCGATAGTGGCGTCGAGCGGTCCGCGGCCGAGCAGCGGGACGCGATCCTGCGGTTCCTCACCTTCGACACGACCGACGGCGCGTCGATCCGCGGAACGGTGGCCCTGGCCCGCGAGAACGCCCGCGGCACGCAAGAGGCCGTGACCGGCGAGGCGTGGAGCCAACTGAACAAGCTCCACCTGTTCCTGAACAGCCCGCGGGCCGACGCGCGGTTCACCCCCAGCCCGGCCCGGTTCCTCGCGCGCGTGCGCCGCGAGTGTGTGCTGTTCGCGGCGCTCGTGGACGGCACGCTCCCGCGAACCGAGGCGTACCACTTCCTCCAGATCGGCCGGCACCTCGAACGGGTCGATATGCTCAGCCGCGTCATCAACGTTCACTGCTCCGCGCCGGGGGAACTGGTCCCGGCCGGCGGCGCGAGCGAACCGGCGGTCTCCGCGGCGCACTGGGCGAGCCTGCTCCGCAGCACGTCGGCTTACGAGGCGTACCTGAAGCAGGCCCGGGCCCGCGTGGACCCGGTCGGCGTGGTGCGGTATCTGCTGCTCGAAGCCGAGTTCCCGCGGAGTATGCGGTTCAGCGTCGCGCGGTGTCTGGAGTCGTTGCGGTGCGTTGCCGGCGGTCCGGAGTACGGCACGGCCGCCGAGCGCCACCTCGGCCGGCTCGATTCGGACCTGCGGTACATGGACGTGGACGACCTGTTCCGACGCGGCGTGGACCGGTTCCTGATCGACGTGCAGGAGACCTGCGCCGCGGTGGGGCGGGATATTCACCTGGCGTATTTCCGCACCTGAACAGCCGAAGATTTGCCGCACGATAAACGCAGATCAAGACACGATGAAGACAGGAATCAGAGTTCAAATTGATCCCTTCTTGGTTTGAATCGTGTCTTGATCTGCGTTTATCGTGCGGCTCGTCTTTTGAATTGGATCACCATGCTTTTGCGCATCGATCACGAAACGCGCCTGACCTACACGACCCCGATCACGGAGGCCGTCAGCGAGGTGCGGACCGCGCCGCCGTCGCAGGACGACCAGACGGTGCTCGGCTACCGGTTGCGCGTCACCCCAACCGCCCCGATCACCAACTACCGCGACGGGTTCGGCAACCGGGTCGAGCTGTTCAACCTGCTCGCCCCGACCGCCGAGGTCGTGATTACCTCCTCCGCGTGCGTGCGGGTCCAGCGCGCGTCGGCCGCGGAGGCCGCGGGCGCGGTTCCGTTCGCGCCCGAGTTGGCCCGGCACGTGGACGCGGCCGAGTACCTGCGGGCCAGCCCGAAGGTGGACTTTGCCGACCCGGTACGGGCGTTCGCCGCGGCGGTGTCGCTGCCCGACGGCGTCAGCGTGCGCGCCGCGGCTGAAATCCTGATGGACGCGGTGCGAAATCAGCTCGTGTACGAGAAGCGCGTCACCGCGGCGCACACGCGGGTGTCGGAGGCGCTGGGGCTGGGGCAGGGCGTGTGCCAGGACTTCGCACATCTCTTTATCGCGGGCGCGCGGCTCCGCGGGATCGCGGCGCGGTACGTGAGTGGGTACGTTCACGCGCCCGGCGAGATCGCCACACACGCATGGGCACAGGTGTGGGTCGGCCCGGAAGTGGGGTGGGCGAACATCGACCCGACGCACGGGCGCTGGGTCGGGGCCGAACACGTCGTGACCGCGGTCGGGCGCGACTTTTCGGACGTGCCGCCCAACCGCGGCGTGTGGAAGGGGACCGCGGAGGAAACGATTGCGGTGACGGTGAACGTGCGCCCCGTAGATCGTGTCCCGGCCGACCTGGTAGAACCGGCGAGCGGCCCGGGGTGGTTCGGATCGACCGCCGCGCCGGGCGCTGGGCCGAGCCACCAGCCCCGCGCCCGTGCCTACCGCCAGCAGCAGAGCCAACAGCAGCAGTGAGCTTTTCGGGTGGCCCGCTCTCTCCGAGAGCGGGGTCGCTCACGTCGTTCGCGACAAGCACGAGGGAAAAGAAGCGCCCGGCTGCGCCGGGCTTGTCGCTCTCTCCGAGAGCGACCCACCCGAAACGGTCACTCCCCGCGGACCGGGTAGACGCTCAGTTCCTTCGCAGTGCGGTAGAACACCCCCAGATCCTTCCCGTCCGGCGAGAACGCGAACTGCGCCGGCTCCCGCATACTCCGCATCGGCGGCGTGGTCCGGCCCACCACCCGCCACGTCGCCACCTCGATCACGTCCACGTGCATCATGCCGTTGGGGCGGACGTCGATCGCGGCCATCGCCACGTACTTGCCGTCGGGCGAGATCGCGCTGAAGGTCGGCTGGTACGGCGGCTCGGCCAGGTTGCGGATCGGGCGCCCGGTCTTCCCGTCGATGAGGTTGATCCCCGGGCGCCCGTCGATCGGCCCTTGAAAGATCAGCGCGGTGCCGTCGGCGGTGATCCCGTGTACGCGGGCCGACTCCGCGCGCGGTCCCTCGCCGATCGCCCACTCGCCATCCGGCACGCCGGACGGCAACTTGTACCACTTCGCCTTGCCCAGTCCATCGAGTACGAACACACGCGCCTCGTCGGCGGTGAACGCGACCCGCCCGCCGTTCCACTCCGCGCTGAGTACCACTTTGCCGGTCGTGGTGTCGAGGACGCGCAGCGGGCCGGGCACGACCGGGCGCCCGGACTCCTTGCGCGCCGCGACCGTGTACCGGCCGTTCGGCGACACCGCGTAGGTCATCCCCGCGTGCCCGGCCTTGCCTTCCGGGAGCGGCGGCAACTCCGGGAGTTTCAGGCTGTCCACGAGCTTGCCGGTTTTCGTGTTCCAGGTCGCCTGTTTCCCGTCGAACCCGCCGGACGCGGCGCGGTCGGGGCCGAACGGGGCCAGCCACAGCACGCCGCCCGGCCCCTTGTGGCCGTCGAACACGGTCCCGGCGGCGCCGGTCTTCGCGTCGAACGTGAGGACCGTCCCGGCGCTGCCGCCCGAGAGGATGACGGTTTTCCCGTCGCTGGAGAACAGCGGGGCCTGCGAGAGCTGGTTCGCGGCGAACCCGACGTCGGCCGCGACCGTCCACCGCGCCTTGAGCGCCGGGGCGTCGGGCAACTGGAACTTCCCCATCACCGGCGGCATCGGCATGGGCGGCGGGAACGGGTTCGGCGGAACACCCGCCGCGGCGCCCCCCGGCGGCGCACGGGGCGGGACCGGGCCGAGCGGCGGGGGGACCGCGCCGTTGACGACGGGAACCGCCCCGCGGAGTTCGTACACCGAAACCTCGCGCTGCCCGCGGTGGTGCATCACGAACATCTTGCCGTCGGGTGTGAAGCTCGCATACGGGATGTCGTTAAGCCCGCCCTCGATCGGCGTTTTCACCAGCACCTCGCCGGTGCGCGCGTCGGTAACGAGCGCGGCGAACGGCCCGTTCGGCTCGTTCACGACCGCCGCAAGCCGCTTCCCGTCGGCCGTCAGCACGCCGCGGTCGCCGTTGAAACTGGCGCCGAGCCGCCGGAGCGGTTGCCCCGTCTTGCCGTCCATCAGGTAGAAGTCGAACGGAAGGCCCGGCGGTCGGCCGTAGTAGACGAACAGCGCGCCGTCGGCCGACAGCCCGCCGATCATCCGCGGGAAGCCGTTCGGCTGGAACTGCCACTCGATTTCCGGTTCGCCGGTCGCCGTCTTCACCCACCGCACGCGGCCGTTCGTTTCGGTCATCAGCATCCGCGTGCCGTCGGCGGTGAACCGCACGGTGCCATAGGTCCAGTCCCCTTGCGCGGTCACCTTTCCGGTGCCAGCCTCGACGAGTCGGTACGGGGCGGGCGCGTGCGACTGCCCGCGGAGTTGCCCCTGGTAGCCCGCGAAGACGTACCGGCCGTCGGGCGACATCTGACACTCGATCGCGTTCGCCCCGACCCCGGGCGGCGGCGCCGGGAGCGGCTCGCGCGACAGCGGGTCGGGGAGCGCCTCGCCGGTCCTCGCGTCCCAGAGGCACGGCGCCTTCATCGGGTGCCCGAACGCCGCGACGCGGTCGCCCGGCAGCGCCCAGATTTGTTGCGCGCCCAGCGGCGCGCCCGGACCGCGGAACTCGGGCCGCGGCTTGCCGGTTTTCGCATCAAACGCCTGAACCCCGACTGTGGGGCTGGTGAACACTGTCTTCCCGTCCGGGGCGATGTGAACGCGCACGGAGGCTTGATCGTCGGCGGTGAGCTTCGCCCAGAGCCGGTGGAACGCCGGCGGGCCGACCGGGATCTCTTCCTTCTTCGGTGGGGGCGGTTCGGGTTCGGGATCGACCTTCGTCTGCACCTCGGGCTGTGGGTCGGGTTGTGGGTCGGGTTGCGGGTCGGGCTGCGGTTGTTTCTTTTCGGGTTGGGTCGCGGGCTTGCTGACCGATTCTTCCTGCCGCGGCGGGTCGGTCTCGGCGGTCCGCAGTTCGCGCAGTAGAAGCACGCCGGCGACGGCCCCGACGGCGAGCATCAACACGCTCGCGATGATCGCGACCGGCACGATCGGGAACCCGCGGGGTGGTGGCTCTCGCCTCGCGGGCGGTTCCCGGCGCGCCCGTGCGGGCGCCTTCCGCGGGCGCGGCCCGGCCTCGTCCGGTTCGTCCGCGTCGTCGAGCGACATCACCGGCACCGGTTTGAGCGGCGCCTTGCGGGCCGGTGCTTGAGCCTGAGCCGATTTGGGCGCAGGAACAGGCGCGGGCGCCGGTTCCTCATCGAGCGAGAATGCGATTTCGGGCGCGCTGGGGGCAATCGGTGGCGCGGAGCGAAACATCGCGTCCACCGCCTGCGTCTCGTCGGCGGTGAGCGGC
>CAZBXY010000154.1:0-548 GCA_964495365.1 uncultured Frigoriglobus sp.
GCTGGAGCGGGATGAACACCTCGTCCGCGGCGGCCAGGGCGTTGAGCGTCAGCACGCCGAGCGACGGGCCGCAGTCGAGGAGCAGAAAGTCGTACTCCTCGCCGTCGGCGGCCAGGGCCTCCCGGAGAATGACCTCGCGGCCGACGATCCCGGCCAACTCGACCTCGGCGGCGGCCAGGTTGATGTCGGCCGGGATGACCCAGAGGTTCTCGCCGGCCAGCCGGCGGACCTCCGCGAGCGGCTTGTTGGCCACCAGCACGTCGTACACCGAGGGGAGTGTGCCGTCGGTCTCGACGCCGAGGTGGGTGCTGGCGTGGGCCTGGGGGTCGAGGTCGACGACGCACACCCGCTTGCCGGCGGCCGCCAGGGCGGCGGCGAGGTTGACGGTGGTGGTCGTCTTGCCGACCCCGCCCTTCTGGTTGATGACCGCGATCCGTCGCATGTCGGTTGTCCTTCGGCGGTTTCTCCTTGCCACGCCCCGGCCGCGACTTATAACCTCTGGAACCTCTCCCCGGCCAGCCCAACCGACCCCGCCCCGCGCGGGGCGG
>CAZBXY010000154.1:558-18137 GCA_964495365.1 uncultured Frigoriglobus sp.
CCGGCCGCGTACTCGGTTCCCTCACCCGCTCGCTCTCGCGCCGCCACCAGGAGCCCGTGACCCGATGGGTAGCAACCTCCGCCAGCAAGCGATCGAGGCGATCGCCAACACCGAGTACGACCTCAACCAGATCGACTTCCGGACGACCCACATCAAGGACCTGTTCGGGGTCAACGTGTTCAGCGAGGAGGTCCAGAAGGCCCGGCTGCCCAAGCCGGTCTTCAAGGCCCTCCAGAAGACCATCAAGCAGGGGGCGCAGCTGACGGACCCGGCGGTCGCCGACGCCGTCGCCAGCGCCATGAAGGACTGGGCGCTCGAGCACGGGGCGACGCACTACACCCACCTGTTCCAGCCGATGACCGGGCTGACGGCCGAGAAGCACGACAGCTTCCTCAGCCCGACCGGGACCGGCGAGGCCCTGGCCGAGTTCAGCGGCAAGGAACTGGTCAAGGGCGAGCCGGACGCCAGCTCGTTCCCGTCCGGCGGCATCCGGGCGACGTTCGAGGCCCGCGGCTACACCGGCTGGGACCCGACCTCGCCGGCGTACATTCGCGAAACCCCCAACGGCGCGACGCTCGTCATCCCGACGGTGTTCGTGTCGTGGACCGGCGAGGCGCTCGACAAGAAGACGCCGCTCCTCCGCAGCATGGAAGCGCTCAGCAAGCAGGCGCTGCGCATCCTGCGGCTGTTCGGCAACACCGACGCGGTGAAGGTGTTCACCACGGTCGGCCCGGAGCAGGAATACTTCCTCATCGACAAGAATTTCCTCTTCGCCCGGCCGGACCTGCTCAACTGCGGGCGCACGCTGTTCGGGGCCAAGCCGCCGAAGGGCCAGGAGTTAGAGGACCAGTACTTCGGCACGATCCCGGAGCGCGTCATCGCGTGCATGGCCGAGTGCGAAACCGAGATGTTCAAGCTCGGCATCCCGGTGAAGACCCGGCACAACGAGGTCGCCCCCAGCCAGTACGAGATCGCCCCGATCTTCGAGGACTCGAACCTCGCGACCGACCACAACCAACTCTGCATGGACGTGATGCGGCGCACCTCGGAGAAGTACGGGCTGGTGTGCCTCTTGCACGAGAAGCCGTTCGCCGGGATCAACGGCTCGGGCAAGCACAACAACTGGAGCATGGCGACCGACAGCGGCGAGAACCTGCTCGAACCCGGCCAGACGCCGCACGACAACGCGCAGTTCCTGGTGTTCTGCGTCGCGGTGATCCGCGCGGTCGCGAAGTACCCCGAACTGCTGCGGGTCTCGGTCGCCAGCGCCGGCAACGACCACCGCCTGGGCGCCAACGAGGCCCCGCCGGCGATCATCAGCATCTTCCTGGGCGACCAGCTCCAGGACATCATGGACCAACTGGAGAAGGGCAAACCGGAGAAGACGCTGCCGGGCGGGTTCATGGAAGTGGGCGCCAGCGTGCTGCCGAAGCTCCCGCGCGACGCCGGCGACCGCAACCGCACCTCGCCGTTCGCCTTTACCGGGAACAAGTTCGAGTTCCGCGCGGTCGGGTCGAGCTTCAGCATCGGCGGGCCGAACACCGTACTCAACACGATCGTCGCGGAGTCGCTCGACTTCATCGCCACGGCGCTGGAGAAGGCGACCGGCGGTTCGTCCGACCCGGCGAAGCTCAACAAGGCCATTCAGGATCTGCTGCCGGGCATTCTGAAGGAGTCGAAGAAGGTCGTCTTCAACGGTGACGGGTACAGCGAGGAGTGGCACAAGGAGGCCGAGCGCCGGGGCCTGCCGAACCTGAAGAACACCGTGGACGCTCTGCCGGTGATCGTGAGCAAGGCGTCGGTCGAGCTGTTCTCGAAGTACAAGGTGTTCAGCGAGCGCGAGCTGACCGCCCGGTACAACATCTTCGCCGAGAAGTACGTGAAGGAAGTGACCATCGAGGCCGCGACGATGGTCAACATGGCGAAGACGATGATCCTCCCGGCCGGGCTGCGGTACCAGGCGGAAGTCGCGAACGCGGTGAACGCGACCAAGTCGGCCGGGGTGGACGCCGGCGCGCAGGTCGATCACCTGAAGGAGTTGACCGCGACGCTCTCGAAGTTCCAGGCCGCGACCGCATCGCTCGACCACGCCCTGCACCACAAGCACTCGGGCGAGCCGTACGCCGACGCGAAGGTGGTCCGCGACACCGTGCTGCCGAAGATGGTCGAGCTGCGGACCCTGGGCGACGCGCTGGAAACGATGGTGGCTGACGACCTCTGGCCGCTGCCGACCTACCGCGAGATGCTCTTCGTGAAGTGACCGGCGTTTGCCGTCTTCAGCCCCGAAGGGGCGACCGATGTTAACCCGGGGTTAACATCGGTCGCCCCTTCGGGGCTGAAAACATGTTACTCCGATTACGAATCGCGTTCGGTCTCATCTCACCCCCGTGCGAAGCGGCCCAGGTGCCACCGGCGCCGGTCGTCGTCGGTCACCTCCACGCGCACCGGGTCGGCGCGGCTCCGCACCCCGTCGTAGTCGTACACCGCCTCCACCGTGTACGCGCCCACCGTGATCTGATCGGCCGCAATCGTGTTGAGCAAGTTCACCCTGACCGACATCCGCTCGCCCGGCGAGAACCGGTGATGATGCGTTGGCGCGAGTGGTCCGAACGAGGCGTAAGGACCCTCGAACACCTCACCGAGTGGGCTGGTGATCGTAAAACGCAAATATTGAAGCAGATGCTCGTTGAACGCGACGAGCAACACGCGGGTCGAGTAGACCGCAAGTTCGAGTTTCCCATCCAGCGGCGAACCGCCGGACCGCTTCTGCAAGTCGCACCGCACGAACGGGACGCGGTTGACCGCCAACAGCCACCCTCGCTCGGCGTGCCGGCCTAATTCCGCGAGCCGGTTCGTCATTCCCGCGCGTGCATCGTCGGGCAGGTCGCCGCCCGCGAGCCGCACTTCCAGGCGCAGGAACTCCGCGCGAGGGTCGTCGTGCTCCTGGAGCCAGTCCGCGTACACGAGCCGCGACACGTTGTCGTTGGGGTTCTCGCGGAGCGCGGTCAGAAACTCGTCGTGCATGGCACTTCTCCGACAACCGGCGTCACCCGAATTGTCGCACGGTCCGGCGTTTGCAGCAAACGGCGGCCGGACCGGGTTCCGATCGTAACGACCGTGCCGTATACCCAATCTGCCCAGTTTCCGCTGTTTACCTTTGACGGATTTTTTCTCCAGACCTACCATCGTCAACACGGAGGGGATCTCCTCCTTCGCGCCCCGTCTTTCGGATGAGAGGTTTCAACTCATGTACAGCATCGTGATGCTCACCGCGATGTCGGCCGGGTCCGACGTCACCCCACCGGCCGCCCCCGCGCCCCGTTCGGCGGTCGCCGCGCCTGGTTGTAGCGGCTGTAGCGGGGTCGTGGTGTCCGGGTGCTACGGATCGTGTTACGGCTCCTGCTACGGGTCCGGGTGCCACGGCGGCTCGTTCCGGCGGTCCGGCGGGTTCCTCGGCCACAAGTCCTCGTGCCACGGCTGCACCGGGTACTCGTGCTCCGGGTACAACTGCTTCTCCTCCGGCTGGTCGTGCTCCGGGTGCCACGGCTGGTCGTGTCACGGCTCGTGCTACGGGTATAACCCGTGGGCGTTCCCCGGCGCGGCGTGCCACGGCGGTTCGCTGGTCGTGTACGCCGGCCCGCCGGTCGGGATGCCGCCCTACACGCTGACCGGGTACAACTACAGCGTCGTGCCGGTGTGGTACCCGGGCGCGCCGGTCGCCGGGTCGCTGACCGATTCGCACGCGGTTTACGGCACCGTGACCAACCCGAACCTGCCGCCGGCGATGACCGTTCCGGTCGAGCCGATGAAGAAGCCCGTCGGCACCGACGACAAGCCGATGGGGGCGAACCTGAAGTTCACGGTGCCGGCCGATACGAAGCTGTACGTGGACGGCCGGCTGGCCGCCGGCACCGGCCCGGAGCGCGCGTTCTACACCCCGCCGCTGCAACCGGGCAAGAAGTTCTTCTACGAGGTAAAGGCCGAACTGGTGGTGGACGGCAAGACGGTCGTGGACGAGAAGCGGGTGATCGTCGAGGCCGGGGCGACCGTGACCGAGACGTTCGCGAAGCTGACCGCGGCCGTCGAGAAGGCGGCGAGCGTCGCGGGCAAGTAACGGTGAGCGGTGGGCCGTGAACAGTGAGCAGAAGAGACAGCGGTCGGTGATTCCGGCCGCTGTCGTCATTTTCCCGTCGTGCCGGGCGGAAATGTTCGTGTGCGCGAGATTCCCATGCGATTGTGCGGAGTGGGCGGGGGTAGTGTGAGTTGGCGCCCTTTGGCAACCTTTGACCAACCCCTACGATTTCAAGGCTTTCGTGCGAAGGGTGCCAAAGGGTGCCAACTCACACGGGGTGAACGGGATTCGCGGTCACCGGTAGCGACGGCCTTCTGCAGCCGGGTCAGTGACCCCGGCTACAGAAGCACAGGAGCCCGCGACAGAAACGGCGCTCACCGCGGGTCCAGCACGATGCGGAACCCGGAGCGGCTGTCGCCCGTCGTCTCGATCCACATGGCCAGCCCGGTTCGCGTCTGAAGGTCACCCGGCGGGTCAATATACGCCTCGTGATACCCGTGGCCGACTACATCCGCCCACTGCGGACCCGAAGGCAGCGGGCGGAGCGTCAGGCGCTGATCGCCCTTCTGGCCGAGCCACTCTTGCCCGTTCGAGACGAGCTGGAAAATCCCCCAACTGCTGCGGTCGCCGCTCGCCCGTGGATCCCTGACCGGGAGCGGTTCCTTTCGGCCGAGCGCCAGTTTCCGCTTCTCAAAGAAGGCCGGGGTGTAGTCCGCCTCCGTTGCGATCGGGCCGGCCGGGCCGTCCTTCGCCCCGTCCTCCAATAGCCCGGCCGCCTTCACCCACTGCTGGAAGCTCGGCAGCGCGCCGCCGAGGTGTTCGGCGACGAGAATCGCTTCGGGTACGGTGACGCCGATCACCGGCCAGTCACCCGCCGGTCCGTTGAAAGCGAGCGGCTTGCCGCTCGCGTCGAGCCGCCACTTCTCGGGAAATAGTCCGCTTCGGTTCTGGAAGAGTCCGAGCTGGGTCTGCACGCCGAACGTGCCCCAGGCGGCGGCGAACACCTTGTTCGTGATCTTGTGTTCGGTCATGTAGAACGGGGATTGCGGGCCTCGCACGTTCTTGGGGTACAGCAGCACCGCGACCAGTTCCTCGTCGCCGACCTTGCGCGTCAGGGTGCGGGGGTAGCGCTTCTCGCCGAACACCAGCGGGTCGCCGGGGCCGGCGGTCCACCCGGTAACGGTGGCAAGCGGCTTTTCGGGCGGCTTCTCCGGTTCCTTCTTCTCGGTTCCGGATTCGGTTCCCTTCGTCTGGTCGCGCGTGTCGCGGGTGAGGAAGTACACCGTCCCCAGTGTGACCGCCAGCGCGCACACCGCCGCGACCGCGACCGTGACCAGCAGCGCGGCGGACTTCGAGCCGCCTTTCGCAGGCTCGGCCGCCGGCGGGGGCATCACCGCGTCCCGCAGCGCCTTCGCGAACGCCGAGCACGACGGGTAGCGGTCGTCCGGCTTTTTTGCCAGCGCCTTCAGTAACACGCGCTGTTCGGCCGCGGGGAGCGGGTTCAGGTCCGGGTTCTCGTGAATGTGGCAGTTGGCCATCTCCACGAGAACCGTTGTTGAGTACAGCGGGCGCCCGAGTCGGGCGCGAACATAGGTGGCGGCGAGTGAGTACTGATCGCTCTGGAGGCTCACCTTCTGCTGCCACATCTCCGGCGCCATGTACGCCGGCGTCCCCACCGTGCTGTCCACGACTGTCAGCGTGTGTTCCTGCGGCCGGGCCAGCCCGAAGTCGGCGACCTTGGCATAACCCTTCATCAGGAGGATGTTTTCCGGCTTGATGTCCCGGTGCGAGACGTTTTCACTGTGCAGGTAATCGAGCGCGTCACCGGCCTGTTCAAAGAGCGGGACCAGCTCGCCCGGCGGCACACCCGTGCGGCCCTCCTGCTGATAATAAGTGATGCGGTCGGCGAGGCTGCCGTCGGCCAGCTCCATCACGATCACGAGCCGGTCGTTGAGGATCCAGTAGGCGTTGGTTTTCAGCAGAAACGGGTGCGAGAGCCGCTTGATAGACTCCAGGGCGTCCCGCTCGCTGAGGCTGGAGGGGTGATCGACGGTGCGCAAGATCCGCTTGACCGCGACCCGGATCCCGCCGGGCGCGAGCGCCTCGTACACCTCGCCGAACGCCCCGCTGCCGAGCTTCCGTACCAGTCGGTACGGGGTGTCGTTGGGGAGTACGTCGCTCGCGCCCGTCAGCGGGGTCGGGTCGGACGATCGGCGGGCCGGGGCAACTTCCGAGATGCGGGTTTCCGCTAGCCCGTCGGGGACCGGGCGCATCGAACTGGCGCCGGCGGTCGAACTCAGTTCCGGGGCGGTGAGCGGGTGGCGGCGCAGTTCCTCGGCGATCGCCGGGAACTGGTCCGGGAACCAGCGCTCGTACTCCGCGAGGGCGGGGCGGTCGGTGTACCGGTGGCGGAGCCGGTACTCCGCGACCAACAGTGATGCCGGCACGGACTGGGACGCCAGCTCGTCCGGGAACAGGTTGACGTACCGCTCGACGCGGAACGGGAGCCGCGCGGCGGCGCGGCGCTCCATGTCGGCCAGCACGATCTGAACGAGTACCGCGTGCCGGTGCCGCGCGCCCGCCGGCGGGAGCGAGCCGGACAGGTCGGTCGCCCCGTCCGGCGACCACGCGGCGCGAAACCGCTCGACGCGCCGGGTCAGGTCGGCGGACTCCTCGTCCGTGAGTTCGCCCGCCGCGCTCGGGTTTGTCATAGACGCCCTCTGGCCGGGAGCTTCGCGCCCGCACCGAAAGTGTACGCAGTTGCCACAGTTGCGGATTCCGGGTTGTGAATCTGGGGTGTACTCTAACACGTACTCTACTCCCGTCGTCAACAGGGCACTACGGATTTGGCGAGTGGGGGGCGTAAGCCCCGTGTTCGGGCGAACCCCGGCCGCAAGGCCGGGGGGTGTGGTCACAGGGTGAGTGTGGTCAGTGGCTGGCGCCGCACCCCGGCGTTGGCACGCCGGGTTCGCCAAGAACAGGGCTTACGCCCCCGCTCGCCAAGACAGGTGATACACGATGCACACAACGGCCCGCCGGGGCGCGGCACTCGCGCTCGCCATAACCGCTTTCGCCCTCGCCCGACCCGGCACGGGGCAAGAACCCGAAAACGTGCTCCCCCCATCGGATCGCGCGCCGCGGCTGGTACTTGCGCACGCCGGCCCGCACGCGCCGGTCACGGCGCTGGCGTTCGCCCCGGACGGCTCGGCGCTGTACGTGGCCGGGTTCGACAAGCTAGTGCGGCGATACACCCTGGTGAAAGGCGAGTTCGTCGCGGCCGGGTCGTTCCGCGTGCCGGTCGGCCCGGGGAACGCCGGGTTGATTAACGCGCTGGCCATTTCGCCCGACGGGAAGTGGGTCGCCGCGGCCGGTCGCGCACCGATTCGCGGTGAGGTGTGGGCCGGGGCCGACGACGGCACCGAGGCCGATCTGCGGTTCGCGTCGGCCGAGCTGCGCGGCGATGTCGGGATCATCTACCTGTTCGACTCGAACAACCCCGACGGCGGCAAGGCGATCCGCGGGCCGCTCTCCGGCGTGCGGGCGCTGGCGTTCGCCGATCCGGCCCCCGCGAGCGGCGCGGCTCTCGTCACGACCGGCGTCGAGTGGACCGAGCAGGGCGAATACTTCGGCGCGCTCCGTGTGTTCGACGTGGCCAGCGGGAAGGAACTTGCCAGCCGCACAGTAGGATTACCCAACAGCCCGCTGCCGCCGGCGGTCGCGGCGTGGGGAACCGCCGACAACAAGGGACTGCGGGTCGCGGTCGCGTGGGACGCGGACGACAACCAGGCGGGGAAGCTGCTCGTCTGGGACAACGTTCTCGTTGCGGGATCGAAGCCGAAGCCGCACGACGACGGGAAGTTCAACTCGACGCTCGCGGTCCGGCGCGGCAAGAACCGGGCGGTGACGGAACTCGTCACCGGCGCCTACCACTCCACCAGGCGCACCGGCGGGTTAACTGTACGCAGCCCTGACGGCTCCGAACGCGACTTCGTTGAAATCAAGGGCAAGGCCGATCGCGCCTACCTGCCGATGGGCGTCGCAGTGCTGGCGACCGGGGGAACCGCAGTCGTGTCGCGCGCGGTCGGCGGCGGGACCGTGGAGCACGACCTGCGGTTACTCGCGCCGGGCGCTGCGGCGCCGGTCGCGCTCGACGGCCTTGATCCGGGTATCAAACCGGTACTCGCCGCATCGCCCGACGGCCGGTTCCTCGCGATCGGCGGCTTCACCGATAACCACGTCGAGGTCCACGACGCGACCGCACTCGCCGCGGGGCGCCCGGGCGCCCCGCAGAAACTCGCCGGCGAGGCGGGCGGGTTCGCAAAGGTCGCGTTTCTCGCGGGCACGAAGTTGTGGCTCGGCAAGCCCGCCGACACGCTGGAGAAGGGCGGGGTGGTTCTCGACCTCGACCCCAAAGCGCGCACCGCCGTTCCGCGCGGGGCGAACGAGAAACTCGCGATCGACTCGCCGACCGCGCCGGCACCGCGGATCATCGTCGATGCGAAGAAAAAGGGGTCTTCCGTCGTCGTGCCGGTCGGCGGTGTGGAAAAGATCATCGGGCTGCCGGAGGGCGAGATCGCGACCGCCGCGGCGCTCCTGCCCGCCAAGCCGGCGTGGGACGCGGACCTCGGCGTGCTCGTCGCGGTGGCCCACGTCCACGAGCGCAGCCGAACCGTGCAACTCACGCTTTACGACGCCCTGACAGGCAAGCCGCTGTACAAACTCGGCGGGCCGACGCTCCCGGTGCAATCGCTCGCGTTCTCCGGTTCCCGCGCGCTGCTGGCCGGGGCCGGCGGTGACGGCTCGGTGGCGGTGTGGTCGCTGAAGAACGTCGCACGGCCGATGCCGACCGTCGAGGGGCTGCTCGTCTCGCTCCGCGGAAACGATGTGGTTGTCTCGACGCTCCTGAAGAACAGCCCCGCGGCGGGCAAACTCGCGCCGGGCGACGTGATCGAGTCGGTTGTGGACGGTAAGGGCGCGGCGCGGCCGATCAAGGAACCGCTCGACTTCAACCTCGCGCTCCGCACGCTCAAAATCGGCGCCGACGCGCAGATCAAAGTGAGAGGAAAGGCGCCGGTGGCGGTGAAGGTCGGCGCCGGGACCGGCTACCGGTTGCCGCTCTTTGACTTGTGGGTCGATCCGGTTGCGAAGGGCGGCGCGCACGCGTGGGTCGGGTGGACCTCCAGCGGCCCCTACGACGCCAGCGGCGCCGACGCCGAGAGCCGCATCGGGTGGCTGACCGCGACCGGCAACGCCGCCCACCCGGTCACGCTGGCCGGCGCGGAGCAGTACCGCAAGTTGTTCTACACGCGCGACTTCCTGCGCCGACTCATCGAGAAGGCCGATTACAGTCTCGCGGCCCTTCCGCCGCAACCGCCGGACCTGAAGGTCACGTTCACCGGCGCCGCGGAGTTGCCGGACGGCCGCGTCGTCACCCGGCAGAAGCTCAACGCGACGGTCACGCTCAGCGACCCCGACCGCGTTCACGACCTCTCCCGTGCAGAATTGCGGTGGCAGGTGGTCGGCCCCGACGGTGCGTCGGAGTGGGTCGCCGAGCCGTTCTCCGGCGGCAAGGCCGTGCTGATGCTCACCGACCGCGAGTGGAAGCGCGGCGAGTACACCGTTCGCGCGAAGCTGTTCAGGCAAGCGAACGCGCCCGATGCGGTGCCGCTCGAAGAGGCCGCGGCGGACCCCGTGCGTTACATCCCGCCGGCGCCGGAACTCGCGGTGCGCATCGATGGCAAGCCGGCCGCGACGAAGCCGGCCGTCATCACCGCCAAGCCGGACGGGTTCGAGGTTTCGGTCACCGCGGACGCGAAGTTCGACCCAGAGGGCGCGACCGTGATCGTGAGCTGGGCCGGGGCCAAACCGGTCGAGTTGAAGCGCAACGCCGGCGGCTTCGACCCGCTCACGATCCCCTTCAACACCGACGACACGTTGATCTTCGTCACCGCGACCAATCGCGGCGCCGGGGCGAATAACCCGGACGAGTCGCGCACCGTCGAGGCGCGGGTGCAGAAGCCCGCGAAGGTCGTTCTCCCGCCGGTCGTGGGGTTGCAAGTGCTCGGCTCGTTCGACTTCCGCGCAACGCCCGACACGCCGTATGTCGTGAGCGAGCCGAAGGTGACGCTCACCGCGACGGCCGAGAGCGCGAACCCGATCGCGGCGTTCGAGTGGAAACTCGGTGCCGGCGACTGGCAGCCCGGGAAGTTCGACCCCAAGACCAACACCGCGACCATCGAAACCGATCTCAGCAAACTTCAGAAGGAAGAGGAGAAGGGCGTCGAGGTGCAGGTGCGCGCGACCTCGAACGCGAAGCAGTCCGGCACCGCGCGGGCCACACTCCGCTACGTCCCGCTGCCGGAGGTGACGGTGACGCAGCCGCCGCTGGAAGTGACCGGGCCGGAGTTGCACCTTTCGGGCGGCCTGAAGCTGACGAGCAAGCGCCGGTTCGCGGTGCGCGTGCGGGTGA
Organism: uncultured Frigoriglobus sp.; assembly: GCA_964495365.1. Lineage (GTDB taxonomy): Bacteria > Planctomycetota > Planctomycetia > Gemmatales > Gemmataceae > Gemmata. The sequence continues at coordinate 11,100 of CAZBXY010000154.1, forward strand.
CCAGCGCGCGCGGGCAGGTGCGCGAGTTCGACCCGACGCCCAACGCCGAGTTGACCGCGTGGGCCGCCGGGGTCACGCTGTTCCCCGGCCTGAACCAGCTCGGCTACATCATCAAGTACGACGACGACCGCAAGGAGTTCCGCTCGGGGCTGATCGCGGTGAAGTACGCGCCCCTGCCGCTCCTGCTCGGCGGTACGCCGCTGGAGATCGGCACGGGCACGTCGGGCACGATGAGCCTGGTGGTCGTGTCGGCGGCCGAGGCTCCGCCGGAACTGCTCGTCCACGGCGCGCCGATCAGCGATCGCACGACGAAAAAGCCGCTCCGCGTGTTCGGCGTGCCGGTGTGGGTGCTGACCGCGGCGGGCGTGCCGGCCAACCCCGGCGCCGACCGACTCGAACCGGTGTCGGTACTCGTGCGGAACACGGAGAGCGCGGGTCGGGTCTTTCGGATCGCGGTTCGCGGCGAGGACATCAAGAAGGTCGCTCCGCCGACGATCCAACTGAAGTACGCCGGCGGGGCGATCGCGCCGGACCGGCCGCTCCCGCCGGTCGGCGAGCCGGATTTCCCGTTCGAGATGCAAATCCGGTCGGACGCGCGCCTGACGCGGGTGGAGGTGTGGCTGGGCGCTGGGCCGGACGCCAAGCTGGAACTTGTGCCGGGGGTGAGCGCCGCGAGCGCCGTTCCCGCCGGCGAGGGCTTCGCGCTCAGCGCCCGGCCGATCGTGAGACTGCGCCCGGGAGCCGGGAACTACGTGCGGGTGGTCGCGGCCAACGGCGGCGAACCGGTCGCGGTCGCGTTCTACGCCACCCACACGCCGCCGCCGGTTCGGGTGGTCATCGACTCGATCACGGTGCCGAAGGGGGAATCTATTCCCGTAACGGCCGAGAACGCGACCAACTTGAAGGTGAAATCGGGGGTGATCGAGGTCGCGGGCCGCGTGCTGTGGGATTACGACGACGAACCTGCCGCCCGCGACCCGGGGTTAGCCGTCGTGGTCGTCGCCAACGGGGTTTCGCACCTGCCGATTCCAGTCGCGCGGGCGGCCGGCGCGAAGCGGGAGCGGACGTTCAAAGGCCCGGTGTACCTGAACGCGCCCGACTCGACGCCCGGTGCTGCGGGCACGGTCCGGGTGCGCGTCGATCTGAGGTCAGGACTGCGCGCGGTCCCGCAGGTCGGTGCGGCGCGGGCCGCGCTCACGATCGAGACCGCGGCGCCGATCACCCGGCAGCGGCTCCACGTCATCATGCTCGGCGTGCAGGTGCCGACCGAGAAGCGCGGCGAGCTGGTCCGCCGGGTCATCACGTCGATCGGCGGGAAGATCCCGGCCGACAACCCGAACTTCACCGAGGGCCGGTTCGAGCGCGACCGGTTCGAGTTCGCCTACCTGTACCCGCCGCGCCTGGGCTACACGAAGGGCGGCGACCTGAACGTGCTACTCGACGCGGTGGCGACCGACATCGAGCAGCGCACCAAGCGCCCCGGCGAGGAGTGGGTGAACGACGTGGTGCTGCTGTACTACCAGGGGGCCGACTGGCAGGAGGAGGCGACCGGGCGCTGGCTGTTGCACACCGCGACGACGATCCGCGGCGCGGCTGGGGGCAACGCGGCCGATTACGCGATCCGCCCGGACGCCCTGCGCCCGGTGCCCGGAATGTTGGTGGTCCTGGTGAACGTGACCGGCGCCGAGATGAAGGGCGACCCGCTGGCGATCGACACGCCGCACCTGCGGTACGCGTGGACCGAACCGGGCGCGACCGAGACGCTGCTCGGTTCGATCGAGAAGGCGGTGAAGCAGGAGCGAACGGTGGAGCAGATGCGCCGGAGCGTGGAGGCGGACCTCCAGACCGCCAAGGGCAGCGCCGGGCGGTTCGGGTTCCTGCCGGAGGTGGTGCTGGCCCGCGTCATCGGGCTGCGACCGTGAGAAGGGCGAACGGCCGGTGTCAGCCCAATGCGTGTAAGTTAAGTGTCGTTGGCGTTGATGATGTGGATGGTGGGGATGATCCCCTGTGTGTGGTGTTGGTTCTTGACGGGCCCGTGACTACGGGTGGTTTTACGCACACGCGGGCATTGACGCTGGCCACGCTTGGGACAACGCTGTTGGCCCAACTCCACTAACACACCACACCACCACGGCCCCCAACCAACCCGACCCGCACGGCCTTGTGACAGCCGGGTCCTCAATATCCGCACGCAACCCACAAACGACAACAACACCGGCGGCACACCCGACAGCCGTCTGGAGTAACCGCTTGGGAAACAGGGATCGGAAAGCGTTGAGGAACTGGTAGTCGCCGACGGTGAGAGTAGAATCACTCATGGCTGTCGGGGTGTTGAGGGATTGGAGTGTCGTAACCCCTTTCCTATCAACATCCCGCAGCCATTCACACACATACCTAACTTACACGCATTGGGCTCACGCCGGCGGTTCGACCGGCCGTTTACCCGGCTTATTTCTTGTCGTCCTTCTTCGGCTCGGCGGTCTTCTTCTCGTCCTTGATCTCGATCTTCGCCTTCGCCATCGTTGCCTTGACGAACTCGACGACCTTCAGGCAGTCTTCCTTCTTGTCGAACCCGACGGTGCCGATGGCGACCGACTTGCCCTCGGCGTTCTTGACACTGAACCGCCAGCCGTCTTTGGCCTGGTACACCACGACGGTGCCGACCGGCTGTTCTTCGGCGGCTTTCTTGTCCTTGTCTTTTTCCTTCTGGAGTGCGGGCGCCTCGGCCAACCCGACGGACGCGACGAGCGCGGCGACGAGGGCGAACAGCGCGAACGAGCGGAACAGGGTGCGCATGACGAACCGGGTGTGAAGGGGATGTGCCGCGGCACGTCCGCGGCGCCGGACGATTATCGCACGCAAAAAACGGAGGTGCAACAGGCGCGGTTCTTCACACCTTCGGCCGCTTGGTGTGCCAGTCGGTTACGGCCTCGTACATGCGGGCGACGCGGAGCAGCTTCTCCTCGCCAAACGGCGCCCCCAGGAGTTGCAGGCCGATCGGGAGGCCGGCTCTCGTGAACCCGCAGGGGACGCTCAAGCCCGGAATGCCCGCGAGGTTGCACGAGACCGTGTACACGTCGGAGAGGTACAGCGCCAGCGGGTCGTCCGACTTCTCCCCGGCCTTGAACGCCGCCGAGGGCGTCGTCGGCCCCATCACCACGTCACACTTTTCAAACGCATCGTCGAAGTCCTTCTTCACCAGCCGGCGGACCTTCAGCGCCTTCACGTAGTAGGCGTTCTTGTACCCGCTACTGAGTACGTAGGTGCCGAGGATGATGCGCCGCTGCACCTCCTTGCCGAACCCCTCCGCGCGCGACTTCGAGTACGTCGCGATGAGGTCCGCTTTCTCCTTGGTGCGGTGGCCGTAGTGCATCCCGTCGTAGCGGGCGAGGTTGCTCGACGCCTCCGCTGGGGCGACGATGTAATACGCCGCCAGCGCGTACGGGCTGTGCGGCAACGACACGTCGACGAGCGTCGCGCCGAGCTTCTCGTACTCCTTGAGCGCGAGTCGAACGGCCGCTTCCACTTCGGCATCAAGCCCCAGCCCGAAGAACTCCTTCGGAACCCCGATCCTCAGCCCCTGTACCGGCTGATCGATCGACTTGGTGTACTGCGGGACCGGTTCGTTGACGCTCGTGCTGTCGCGCCCGTCGTGACCGGCGATGGCTTCCAACACGAGCGCGCAGTCGCGGGTGTCGTGGCCGAACGGGCCGACCTGATCGAGAGAACTGGCGAACGCGACGAGCCCGTACCGCGACACCCGGCCGTAGGTCGGCTTCATCCCGACGATCCCGCACAGCGCCGCGGGCTGCCGGATCGAGCCGCCGGTGTCCGTGCCCAGAGCGAGCGGCGCCTCGCATCCCGCAACAGCGGCCGCACTGCCGCCACTGGAGCCGCCCGGGACGCGCGAGGTGTCCCACGGGTTGCGGGTCGAGTGGGACGCGCTGTTCTCGGTGGACGATCCCATCGCGAACTCGTCCATGTTCGTCTTGCCGAAGAGGACCGCGTCTTCGGCGACGAGCCGCTCGATAGCGTGCGCGTCGTAGGGCGGAACGAAGTTCTCCAGGATCTTCGACGAACAGGTGGTGCGGACGCCCCTCGTGCAGAGCACGTCCTTCACCGCGACCGGCACGCCGGCGAGCTTGCCGAGCGGCGCGCCGCTCCGGCGCTTCGCGTCGATCGCCGCGGCCCGCTCCCGCACCGCGTCGGCGTCCGGGCTAAGTACGAACGCCCCGAGCTTCGGCTCGCGCGCGGCGACCGCCGCGAGGAACGACTCCGCGATCTCGACGGCCGACGCCTTCCCCTCGGCCTGCAGCGCGAGGAGTTCGGTCGCGGTCATTTCGATGAGGGACATGGCGTGTCCTGGCGAACGGTTGGTGTCAGCCGGCCGGTGAGAGCGAACAGGTGAGCGGGGCGCACAGGTTCCACCGGCCGGCTGACACCGGCCGTTCGCCTAGTGACTGACGGGTTCGTCGCTGAAGACGGCCGGGACGCCGAAGTAGTTGTCCGCGCGGGCCGGGGCGTTCGCCAGCGCCGCGTCCGGCGGCAGCGACGGTGCCTCCTCGTCCGGGCGGAACACGTTCTGCACCGGAAGCGGGTGCGCCAGCGGCTCCACACCGTCGGTGTCGAGCTGGTTGAGTTGTTCGACGTAATCGAGGATCGCGGAGAGCTGCTGTTGCATCCGGGCGAGGTCCGGCTCGGACAGTTCGAGCCGCGCCAGCCTGGCCACCTTGCGCACCTGGTCGATCGACAGAGACATGGCGCACCCGTTCGGCCTTATGCACGGGGCGGGAGCCCCGTGCGAAATAAGACGGCCCGCCGGGCGAAGAGGACCAGCGCCCAACGGTCGTCTTTTGTTTTCCGCCCGGAGGGCCGGCGTTCGTAGCAGAGGGCGGAAGCCCTGTGTAGATGGGGGTCGTGGATGGGGGTCGGCCTCAGACGTTGACCTTCTCGAACGGTTTCACCTTGACCGGCTTGACCACCAGCCCGCTGCGGATCGCGGCGGCCGACACCCACACCTTCTTGACCTCGCCATCGATGACGCACTTGACCTTCTGGAGGTTCGGCTTGAACTTCCGCCGGCTGGTGCCGAGGATTTTCTTGCCGACGCCGCCGAGGTACTTCGCCTTGCCGCGGTACTTCTTGCGGTTCCCGGAAACCGCCTTCTTACCGGTGAAAATACACGTCTTGGCCATGACCGGTGTCTCGTGACAGCGCCCCGATCGCCCGGGGCGGAACGCGATATCGAAAATCTTACTATAGCGGCCCCGCGCGCGGTGGCAATCCCCGCGCGTCTGGAGTTCACCCGGTGTTGATTGGCACTTTTGGGTGTAGGAGTTCGCGGAGCGTGGTGGCGATCCAGTCGAACATGTAGGTCACGTCCTTGCGAAGCCGCCCGGGATGATCCATCAGCGCCGCCCGCAACCGCTCGAATGAGTCCGCGCCCCACAAATTCAGCCACCAGAACGCCCACGCCGCCAGCCACAATAGGCGCCGAATCGACACCCACGACCGGACCAGGAACTCCTCGACCGCGAAGTGCTGCTCGATCCCCCGAGTCACGTCTTCCACGCCCCAGCGCCGGTGGTACGCACGGACGTGCCACTTACCCGTTCGGTGACCATCGCGGCGGATCGGCGGAGCAACTCGGCCGCCAACGGCGCGGTGTTCCAGTGTTCGCTCTTGAGGTGCCCGCTGAGCCTCTTCGGGCACCGTGGATGTTGGCTTCCCCGCGGTGCGTGGCGCGGGCTACCTTGGTCAGGTGAACGTGGCCGGCGCTGACGAGGCCGGTGATCATCTGGGTGACGAACCGGCGCCGTCGTGAGTCGGTGAAGGGTCTGGCAACGCCGGCAGCGAACGTGGATCATCGGCGCCGGATCGCCGTGGTGAGTGTGGTACTCGCCATTGCTCCCGCCGCCTCTCCTGGCTGCAACACCAAACAGAGGAGCTTCCGTACACACTCTCAACTACGAACACACCGGGTGAACTCCAGGGGAAACCCGTTGCAGGCGGTGGCGGCGGAGGTATTCTGGTGCCATGACGCCCGTCACCCAACTCCTCGACGCGGCCGCGGGCGGCGACCCCCGGGCCGCGGCCGACCTGCTCCCGCTGGTCTACGACGAACTGCGCAAACTCGCCGCCGCCAGAATGGCCGGCGAGCGGCCCGATCACACCCTCGACGCCACCGCGCTCGTCCACGAGGCCTACCTGCGACTCGTCGGCGGGCAGGACTTCAACAGCCGGGGCCACTTCTTCGCCGCCTGCGCCGAGGCCATGCGCCGGATCCTCGTGGAGAACGCCCGACGGAAGGCCGCCAGCAAGCGCGGCGGTCAGGGGCAGCGGGTTCCCCTCGAAGCGGCCGACGTCGGGCGGATGCCCCAGGACGACGAGTTGCTCGCCATCGACGAGGCGCTGACCCGTCTGGTCACCGAGGACCCGGCCGCCGCCCGCTTGATCCAGCTGCGGTACTTCGCCGGGCTGTCGGTCGAGGACGCCGCCGAGGTGGCCGGCATCTCCCGCTCGAGCGCCTACGAGCACTGGGCCTACGCCCGCGTCCGCCTCCGCGGCCTGCTGCTCGGGGAATGACCGGCGCACCCGTTTTTTCACTTTTCCGCCGGACAAACCGGACCGGCTTTACGCACTGTTGTGCGAGCCTTCAGGAGGTCGCCGTGGCAGCGGACTTGCAAAGGGCCCGTGAGCTGTTCCTGCACGCCGTTGGCAAGCTGCCGCCGGAGCAGTGGACGGGGTACGTCGCCGAAGCCTGTGGCGGGGATGCCGAGCTGGAACGCCAGGTCGGGCACTTGCTCCAGATGCACCGGGAGGCCGGCAGCTTCCTGAACGAACCCGCGGGCCTCCCCGCGGCGACCGGGGAGCACGTTCCCGACGCCCGTGGCGAGGGGCGGGAGGCCGGGTCGGCTGAGCGGCCCGGCACGGTGATCGGCCCGTACAAGCTGTTGCAGCAGATTGGCGAGGGCGGCATGGGTACGGTCTACATGGCCGAGCAGACCGAGCCGGTCAAGCGCAAGGTCGCCCTCAAGG
>CAZBXY010000155.1:0-18006 GCA_964495365.1 uncultured Frigoriglobus sp.
CCACAGCGCCTCCCCCCCCACCCGCCGGCGAAGCGCCGGCGACCAACCCCACAAGGGGGGGGGTAAGATACGCCAGCACCTCCACCGCGAGCGCCGTCTCTTCCACGCTCGAAGGGCAGTCCTTCGCCCCGCCCCACCCGCCGTCGGCGTTCTGCACCGCGAGCAGAAACTCCACCCCGCGGCGGCACTCCGGCGAATCCTTCAGCCCGAGGTCGCGGTAGGCGGCGAGTACGCGCGCGGTGCCGTACACGGGGTTGATGTCGTCCGGTGCGTGCTGGTTGCCGAACCACAGCGGCAACCACGACCCGTCGGGTCGCTGTTGCGTGGATAGATAGTCTAGGCCGAGAGCAATCGCTCCCTGTATTCCCTTGTCCGGGTAGAATCGCGACCCGGGCGGATTCAAAAGGGAAAGTGCCCGGAGTGCATGTGCCGTAAGGTCACTGCCGCTCCGGTCGAAAGGAAGGGTTCCCCAGCCGCGACAGAATGTCGGGAATCCGCCGTCACGATTCTGTAAGCTGCGAATCCAGCGCCCAGCGGTCTGAAAGCACTCAGGTGGTGGCAGGTTCTCCAACAGCGAGTAAGCCGCCAGCAAGGCGCCCGGTGTGTCGTCACAATCAGGAACCCCGCCCGGTAGGTCCGTCCACGCCCAACCGCCGGGGTCGGCCCCGGTATAGGGATGCCGGGTCGTGTATTGTTGGCGGATGAGCCAGACCAACACTTCGTTCTTCGTGTTGAGCGAGTCGAGGTCGCCCGCGGCCAGCGCGTTCACCGAAAGCGTCGTGACCCACGTCGCGAGGTTCGTGTCGATCGGCCAACTGCCGTCGGGGCGCACCGAATTCACGATGAACCGCGCGCCCTCGTCGATCACTTGCTTTTCGGCCTCCGAGCGACGGCGGCGGATCGAGGCGAGGGCCATCGTCACGAAGCTCGTCAGCGGGGTGGCCTCCAAATAGCCGCCGGTGGTGGGCTGAATGCGGCGCAGCACCTTTAGTGTGCGCCCGCGAGCGAGTCGGCGCACCGCGTTGCGGATCGGGTTACGCGATTTGCGGTGGTGGTGGATGCACTGACCGATCGCGATGAGCGCCGGGAGCGCGTAGCTCACGACCGGCATTTTCGCGAAGCGATACCAGCTCTGCGGCAAGCACGCCAACTCGAAGGGCAGGCGCGGCACTTCGGCCCACTTCACCAGCCCCACCAGCGCGCAGGTCATCAGGATCGGAACCGAGAACGTGTGGTCCTTGCCGTAGCGGTGTCGGATCGCGGCGGCCCTTCGTTCGGGAAGGGCACCGGCCGTGAGCGTGAGGTAATCCTCCGTCCGCGCGATCGTCGTATCCGCGTACTCCTTTTCGCCGCACAGCTTGAATGCGGCCCGGCACAGCATCGTGGTGGAGATGTTCGAGAAACTCTTGACCGTGTCGCCCCATCCGCCGTCGGCGTTCTGGTGGTCCGCGAGCCACTTCATGCCGGCGTCGATCCGCTCGCGGTGCTCGAACGGGTTCACCAGATGCAGCGCCATCACCGCGGTCGCGGTGGAGAGTGCGGACGTGGACAATTCGCCGACCCAGTGCCCCTCGGGCACGCGCTCGGCGAGTAGCGCGTCGCGTGCGGTAAGGTACGCGGCGCGAATGCGATTGGGAGTCATCATGCAGGAAGAATAGCCGCACGATAAACGCAGATAAGACACGATTCAGACAGAAGACTGAGTTGAACTCAATCTGTCTTCTGCCTTTAATCGTGTCTTATCTGCGTTTATCGTGCGGCTATTCTTCAAAGCCCCAAGTTGTCCAGGTCATCCACCAACCTATCCAGATCGTCCTTCGGACCCTGCGGCTTGTCGGCCTGGCGCTTCGGGATGCCCACGCTCATTCCCACCGCCTGGCGGCCGTCGTTGACCAGCTCGCGGTCGCGTTCCTGAACCGCGGCGCCAAGCGCGTCACCGATGTCGCCGCCGAAGAGGCGGCTCAGGTCGATCTTCAACCCGCCCACAACCCCGGTTTCGGCGCCGGCGATCGCCGCGGACTTGTACTCGGGGAAGATGATCGCCTGCTGCGGGCACACCCGGCTGCACGCGGGGCAGCCCTTCTTGCACTGGTCCTGGTTCTCGACGAGGATGCGTTCGAGCGAATCGACGCCGTAGACGCCGAACAGACAGAAGTCGAGGCATTCGAGGCAGTTCGTACAGCGGCTGTAGTCGATCACCGGATACCACCGGCGCCCCGCCGGGGCCAGAAGCGCCTGCGCGTCGAACGCTTGCGGTTCGGCCGGCACCACGTCCGGTTTCGCGAGCGACAAGCCCAACTGAAGAATTGCGGGGCTGTTGGCGGCCTTCTCGCGGGCCTTTGCCTCGCGCCGGTCGCGGCACTCGGCCACGATCCGCCGAATTTCGGCCACGTAAGCTTCGTGCTTGTTGGAATCGCGCAGGTCGAGCGTGTAAATGTGCCGGTCCGGGATCACGCCCGCCGGGCCGATCGCCTCCGGCTTCTCCGTCGGGGTGTCGGTCTCGGCTTCCTCCTCTTCGTCCTCTTCCGCCGGCGGCTTCAGCTTCGTTTCGCCGAAGTGGCCCTGGATGCCGTCGCGGTCGAGCAGCCAGAACGCGGCGCGCGGGTACAGCCACGACAGCACGACCATATCGCCCTTCACCGAACCGAGGAACAGCCGGCCGGTGTGGTCGGGGCCGAGGTCGTACAGGTTCGGCACCACGGACACTTCCACGTCCGGTTCGAGCAACAGCGCCGCGACGACGCTCTCTTCCAGCGCCCGTTTGGCGGGGTGCTTGCCCGGGGCTTGCGACAGAACCACGGTGACGCGGGTGCGACTCATGCGGACTCCGTAGGCGGTTGGCGCGGCGAACCGGGCAGCGGCGGGGGCACGACGCGCCGGGGCGGCGGATTCATCTTATCGACTCGGCCCTCCGCTTCCTCCGGGGGGAACAGCGGCAAGGGCGGCAGCGACACCGGTTCGGGGTCGGCCAGAACGATCGGGTTCTCCGCGGAGTAGATCTCCTCGAACAGCGGCTCGTCCCTGGGCATCCCGTCGGGCGAGACCGCGGCGAGCAGGTCTTCGGGCGTGAACGTCTTGGAGGGCGGCTTCACGTACCGCCCCGACGGGGACTTCGCGTATCGCCCCGACGGCGATTCCGGCACCATCGGCGCGAACGCGATCTCGTCCGAATCGAGTTCGGTCGGCCCGGACCCCTGTGCGGCCGCAACCGCCATGCTGGTGATTTCGGCAATATCCACGTCGCGGTACACGCCCGACGGCGGGTCGGTGGGCAGCGCCGTCGGGGCGGACATCATGACCGCTGGCGGTTGCTCCACCTCGTGCCGAACTTCGGGCGGCAGCGGGTCGTTGCCGGTGTCGATCTCCGGTAACACGCCGTCGAACGAGTAAGCGTCCCAGTCCGGTTTCGCGGGCACCGGTTCGGGCACGAGCGGTTCGGTAGGCGCCGGGCCGGGGTCGACTTCGAGGCCGACCGGCACCGCGTCGGGGTCGGCTTCCGGCACAGGCGCCGGCACCTCGATCGGCGGGGATACTTCGGCCGGCTCGTCGTCTACGGGCTTGTACAACCACGCGATCGCTGGCGTGATTTCCGCAATCAGTCGGTCCGTGAGCGGCCCGGCCTCCAGCGCCGCGGCGAACGCCAGCGGGCGGATAGGGTCGTATGCTCCGCGGTCTTCCAGCCGCAGCCGGAGCAGCTCCAGCAAAAACCCCAGCGCGCGGCTGCGGAGGTTGTGTCCGTCGGTGACCGCGCCGTTGAGCGTCATCAGTCCGTTTTCCTCGCTCACGTCGCCCGCGAGGCGCAAGACCCCGAGCACGCGCCGGACGTGCTGGTCGTACTTCTCGATGTACAGCTCTTTCCCGGCGTCGATGAGCTTCGCGGTGAGCTGGTCGCGCGGCAGCGGGGCGCCGCCTGTGCCGGGGCAGAGCAGGGTGAACGTGTCCTCGCAGATGCGCTCGACCGACGGCCACGGCACCGGCAGCACCTTGAACGCCTCGGTCTCGCTCCCCTTCGCGCCGCCGACCTTGAGGAGCTTCACGTACCCGGCGGCGGTGTGTAGTTCCTCGACCACCGCGGCCGGTTTGGGAGTCAACTTGACAGGGCGCGGGGGCGGTTGGGGCGCCGGTTCCGCGAGCGCGGCGGTGAACTCGGCTGTTGCCTCGTCGAGCGCCGGCCCGGGGTCGAACACCGCGGCCAGTTGATCCGGGCGGATGTCTCCGACACAGCTGGACTCGGTGAGCCGGCACTTCAGCAGGCCGAGGATGTAACCCAGGACACTGTGCCGGACGCGCGCGGCGGTCGTTTCGGCCGGCAGGGTGTACACGCCGTCGGCGCCTTGTACCGGCAGCCCGGCTCGCAGGGTGGGGTAGAACAGCCGGACGTGCTTCACGAGGTCGGGAATCGCCCACTTCTCCGTGGCGACGATCAGTTTCGACTGAAGTTTGGTCGAGTGCGTCGGCTCGCCGGTCGGCGGGGCGAGCAGCGGAACGACCGCGTCGCAGAGCCACACGAGCGCCGACCACGGCACCGCGTACACCTTGCCCTCGCGGTCCGAGGGCGTTCCGGTGGGCGTCAGTAGCAGGTGCCGGTAGTGCGCGGCGGTGTGCGGTTCGGGGTCGGGCGCCTTCGCGGGCTTCGCCGGCGGGCGCGGGGGCGGGGCGACCCGCACCCCGTTCGTCAACGGCGCGGGCGCGCCCAAAAGGGTGATTTCCGAATCGTGCGGGCCCTGGCGGATGACGATCCCGAGCGCGGACTGTTGGTCGCGGAGGAAGTCGCCGGTACTATCGCACCCGAACAGTCCCGGGTCGAACGGGTGGCCCAGTTCCTTCGACAAGAGCGGCTTGACCGCGGCGAACCGCAAGACGTGCGTGCGGGCCAGGAGCCGCTGGACGGCCGCGGCGACCAGCCCGAGCGCGTCGCCGGTTGCGGCGTACTTCCCGCTCCGGGCCTCGGCCTCTTCGGCCGCGAGCAAGTCCTCGAACAGCTCGAAGTTGTCCACGAACCGCTGGATCTTGGGGCTGGTGGCGTTCGTGACGCCGATCACCGAGACGGTGTGCCCGTACCGCTTCAGTTCGAGGATGACCGGGATGAAGTCCGCGTCGCCGGTGACCAGAACGAAGTGTTCGACGTGTCCGGCGGTGAACAGGAGGCCGGTGGCGTCCATCGCCATCCGCATGTCGGCGGCGTTCTTGCCCCCGCGCGAGAGCCGGAACACCTGCACCGGCTCGATGCCCTGCGAGAGCAGTTCTTCGGGCAGCGCGCGGAGGTAGTGCTGTGCCCCGCCGGGGACGTACCGGACCGCGTTGTAGTCGGCGTAGGCCCGCCGGACGGTGAACGGCAGCTCGATCCCGGTGACCCGGTCGGCGGTCATCGCGCGGGCGTAGCCGAGCAGTTTTTCGAGGTCGTCGCGGAACCGCGCGCGGTCGTAGGCCGGCCCGCGGTTGCGACAGAAGTCCTCGCGGCTGCAAAAGAAGTTTTCGAGATCGACCAAGAGAACGGCGGACGGCTTCATGAGGCGCCCCGCAACGCGACAGGATGAACTGTGGCGATCGTACCACCGGTCGGAGCGCGGGACAAGAAATCACTCGGCCTCGGCGTTGATCTGGCCCTTGATCATCCGTTGCGTTGCATCCCACCCGTCGGCGAGGTGCTGATAATAGGCCTGAATGTCGAGCGTTTCGCCCAGTTCGCCTTCAAACGTGAACAGCCACCCGGCGCCGTAGTTGTCGAGGTTGATCGTGCCGGGATCATCCAAAAGGGCCGCGTTGAACCGGACGATGCGCCCCGCGATCGGGGCATACAGCCCGCTCGTGGCCTTTTGCGTCTCGATGAAGCCGATTTCCTGCTTCCCGGTGACCAGGCCCGGTTCGATGCGCCACTCCAGGAAGTACACGTCCTGCATGAGCCGGACGGCGTACGCGGTGAACCCGAAGGTGTGAACGCCGTCGGCCCCGGGCCGGCACCACATGTGGTTCTTGCAATAGCGAAGGTCGCCCGGCAAGGGCGCCGGGTGCTTGCCCATCAGGAACGTGAGCGCGTCGGGCATAAGAGGCAGTGTGAGTGTGAGTGCGAGTGTGAGGAAAACCAGGCGGTGTGAATCGGCCAAGTGCGAGGCGCCGGCAAAGCGGTCATGGCCGGTTTGCTGTCTTTCCTCACACTCACACCCACACTCACACTATTTCAGGTGTATCGCGAGCTAATGTACTCTGGGTCGAAGAACGCGGGCAGGTGTCGGTCGATCTGCATGAGGCCGTCCGGGGTGCAATCGACGCTCTCGCCGGCGACGGTCAGCCAGCCTTCAGTCTGAAGTTTGTCGAACGCCTCACGGAAGGTGTCGCGGATATCGACGCCGTACTTGGCCTGGAAGTACGGCACGTCGAGGTGACCGGTTTTCAGGAGCAGCACCACTTCGCGGATCAGCCGGTCGCGCTCGGTGGTGGGGAAGGCGCGCCCGAAGGGGAGTTCGTTGGCGTTGAGCCTCTCGACGTAGGCTTCCCAGGTATCGACGTTCTGGATGTGAACGCCGGACACGTGGCCGAACGACGCCACGCCGGTACCGAACATGTCCGCGCCGCGCCAGAGCGCCTCGCGGTAGACGAACCGCGTCGTGGCCTTGTTCTTCACGACGGTTGTCGCGCTGGAAATGTCGTACCCGGCCTTCACCAGCTCGTCGAAGGCGTACTTGGTCCACGCGCGCTTCGTGGGCCAGTCCGCCACGGCGAGCGCCGGCTCGTCGTTCCCCAATACCTTGAGTTCCTTCGAGAACACCGTGTTGTACGGCAATTCCATCTGGTAAATCGTGACACAGTCGGGACTGAGCTTGATCGTTTTCGCCACGCACTCTTTCCAGTTGTTCCAGTCTTCACCCCACCATCCCGGCGATCAGGTCGAGGTTGATTTGCGGGAAGCCGAGTTCGCGCGCCCAGCCGAAGGCGCGGTAAATCTCGTCTTCGAGGTGCGCGCGGCCGTTGAACTGGAGGATCTCCGGTTTGAAGTTCTCGACGCCGAGGCTCAGTCGCGTCACCCCGTGCTTGCGGAGCATTTCGAGCTTGTGCTTCTGGAGCGTGCCGGGCTCGCACTCGAAGGTCACCTCGCGGGCGGAGTCCCACGGCATGATCTCGCGCAACCGCGTCATCAGCCCGTCGAGCTGCGCGGCGCTGAGGTACGAGGGCGTTCCGCCGCCGAAGTAGACGTAATCGAGGGGCCGGCCACCCACACAGGCGGTTCGGCTCAGAAGCTCGACTTCCTTCGTGATCGCGTCGAGGTAAACCGAGATGTCGTTCGCGTTCTTGTCGGTGTAAACGCGGAAGTAGCAGAACTTGCAGCGCTTGCGGCAGAACGGGATGTGGAGATATAGCCCCAGCGGCACGCCGGCGCGCGGTGGGTTGTTGACCGCCGCGAGCGCGTCCGGGAGGTACGTGTTCTTCCAGAACGAGAACGGCGGGTAGTTGGCGATGAAGTAGTTGCCCAGGCCCGTTTTCTCTTGCTCGGCAGCGCTGACAGTCATTGCGGAACCTGCCAATCAGGCGAATCACACAGAATTCGGATCGACGCCGAGTTCGCGGAGCTTGGCCGCGAGCTTCTCGGCGCGCTGTTTTTCGGCTTCAGCGCGTTGTTTTTCGGTCTCGGCGCGCTGCTTCTCGGTTTCGGCGCGCTGGCGTTCGAGATCGCTCTGTTCTTCCGGCGTCGGAACGAGTCGGCCGTGTTCCCACACGCGCAGCCAGTCGGCCGGAAGTCCCTGGTAGATTCCGTTCCACACGCCGAACTCCACACCCATTCCGAGGATGCGGTATCGGCCGTCCGCGTTCGGGGTCATCGCGCGGTACAGTCCGTGGACGCGCTCGAACACATCCAGGTGCGGCCGGAACGGATCCCAGATGATGTAGTATTCGGCCTTGATCGCGCGCTCGTAAACCCAGAACTTCCCCGCGTAGGGGGTCGTGTCCCGTTCCTCCGAGCCGTCCCCGGAGACGAACTCGACGACCAGAAACGGGGAGATGACTTCTTGCCAGATAACGAACGAGCGCCGAAACTCGCCGTTGAGTAACTTGGGGACGTTCGCGATGTAGTACCAGTCGGGCGACTTGCACCCGGCCAGCGGGTCCGGCTTGGTGTGCTTCCAGTAGATGCCGGTGTCCGAGGCGGCGAAGTAATTGCCGTCGGGGTGGAGCCGGTCCAGGATCGGCGTCAGTACGCCGGTCAGCAGCGCGGCCTGGAACGGCTGGTAGGTGTTTTCCACGGGCTTGCCGTCGGTTTCGGGAAGGTCGAGGTGGGTTGGCAGGCTCTCCACCTCGGCCGGCGCGTTCGCGATCGACATCCGCTGTCCTCCGAAAGCGATTACTTCTTCCCCAGGCAGTATACCGTGCCCTTGTCGGTGCCCACCACGATGCAGTCCGGGCCGACCGCGACCGACCCGCTCACCGCGGAATCGAGTTGCAGCTCCTGGAGCTTCCGGCCGGTCTTCAGGTCGATGACGTAGAAATTCCCCTCGTCGTTCAGACACCCGACATAAACCTTGCCGCCCACGATCACCGGGGACGCATCGACCTGGCCCTCGGTGGGGAAGGTCCACACCGATTTGCCCGTTTTCGGGTCGAGGCCGTACACCTTCTTGTCGCGGCTGCCCGCGACGACCAGCTCGCCGGCGGCGGCGGATCCGAAGAACGGTTGTTGCCGCACGGCCGCGGCGAACTCCCACGCCTTCGCCTTCTTCTTCAGATCGACCGCGACGACGGTATTGGCCATCGTGCCGACGTAGGCGAAGTCGCCGACCACTGCGGCGGTCGCCGCGGCCTGCCCGCCCAGATCGACCGTGCCCAGTTCCTTGCCGGTCTTCGCGTCGAGAATGTGGAGGATACTGTCGCACCCCGCGACGAACGTCACGTCGCCGATCACGGCCGCCGCCCCGTTCACCGGGCCGTCGGTCCTCACCTCCCACACCTTCTTCCCGTTGGCGTCGAGGCAGTAGAGGGTCGCGTCGTGCGAGCCGACGAGGACGTTGGTGCCGTGGAAGTTGCACCCGGCGGTGATTTCGCCCATCGCCTCGAACTCCCACACCTTCGAGCTGTCGGCGGTCTTCAGGCAGTAGAACTTCCCGTCGAGGTCGCCGACGTACACGTGGTCGCCCCTCACGCTGGGCGACGCCTTCATCGGCCCGAGTTTGACCTTCCACTTCTGCTTGCCGTTAGCCAGATCGAGCGCGTAGAGGTGCTTGTCGAGCGACGCGACGTACACGACCCCGTTCACAATGGCTGGGGCGCCCTCGATGCCGCCGGACTTGGGGTTACCGGCGGAGAACGTCCACTTCTCTTCGAGCTGGTCGGGGAGCTTGGCGGTCCCGGCGCCCGTCATGAGCGGGTCGCCGCGAAACACCGGCCATTCGGCCGAGCCGAAATTGGAGCAGAGTAGGGCCGCGGCGAGCGCGACCAACAGGACGCGGGACATGGCGGGCACCTCGGAAATTGGGTTGTTCGTAGTGACCGGCTTCATCCGGTCTCTTCTTGTGGCACAGGCTTTCAAGCCTGTGCTTGCAAATCGGTCCCGACCGGAGGGAGGGGCCGAATCAAACTCGCGGGGCGGACCTCGCTCCGCTCGGCCCGCCGATCGGAACCACAGGCTGGAAAGCCTGTGCCACAAGAATAAAGACAGACCCGCTGAAGCGGGTCACTACGAACCTCAAACTCACCACGCGGCCCGGTAGAGCTTCAGGATGTCGGCCTCGGTCACGGGCCGCGGGTTGAACCGGGCGGTCCACTGCTGGTTGGCCTCATCGGCCAGCACTTCGAGGATAGTGGCGCTGACGTTGCACTCTTTCAGCGATTGTGGCAAACCCGCGATCGCGGTCAGTTCCGACACCCGGCTCGCCAGCACTTCCGCCGGCGGTTGGCCGTTCGCCGGGCCGGTTTCGCCGACCAGCTCCGCGTACAACTCGCCGACCGCCGCGGCGTTGAACCGGATCACGTGCGGCAGCATCACCCCGATCGCGACCCCGTGCGTGATCCCGTAATGCGCCGTCAGCGGGTTGGCGCAACTGTGGCACACACCGAGCATCGCGTTCTCGATCGCCATCCCCGCGAGGTACGCCCCGATCTGCATCGCGGCGCGGGCCGCGAGGTCGAACGGGGACCGCAGCACCCGCTCGAAGTTCGGTTCCAGGTAGCGGAACGCGGTCCGGGCGCACATCGACGACACCGCGTTCCGCTTGGTGCAGACGAACGACTCGATCGCGTGGGCCAGGGCGTCGATCCCGGTGACCGCGGTGACGGCCCGCGGTTGCGAGAGCGTCACCTCCGGGTCGAGGATCGTCACGCGGAACGCGGCTTTTTTGTCCCCGCAGGCCATTTTCAGGTGGCTGCGCTCGTCGGTGATGAGCGCGTAGCTCTGGGCCTCGCTGCCGGTGCCCGCGGTGGTCGGAACCCCGACCGACGGGAGCATCGGTTTCGTCGCCTTGCCGTGGCCCTTGTAGTCGGCCATCCGGCCGCCGTTGGTCAGGATGAAGTTGATGCCCTTGGCGCAGTCCATCGAGCTGCCGCCGCCCACCGCGACGATGCAATCGATGTGGTGCGTGCGGGCGTAGACGACGCCCTCGCCCACCTCGCGCTCGGTCGGGTTCTCCTTCACCCCGTCGAATGTAAAGACGGGTAACCCCGCGCTTTCCATCACCCGCACCGCGCGCTGCGGGTGCCCGGCGTGTTCGAGGCCGGGGTCGGTGACGAGCAAGACGCGGGTGCCGCCGGCGGCGCGCACGGCTTCCCCGAGCCGGGCGAGCGCGCCCGGCTCGAAGATCACGCGGCCGAGCGGTTCGAAGTCAAACGGCGGCAGGGCCACGGTCGGTCCCGGGAGTGTGTCGGTGGGCGCGCGGGGCGGAGAGGAGGGTGCAGACGTTCCCTTCATGCGGCGGGTTCCCGGTCAGTTGGTGGGCCGCGGCCGTGAGGGGCGCCCGATACGCTGTGATACATCCGCGAAAAGCTATTCTATCGCGCGGGGAGCGAGAACAGGAACTGCCGTTCCGCGCGAGCGCAGGGCGAGCGGCCTCGGCCGATATCGCAAAACGCCGCCGACCGGCGCCCGGTTCGGAAGTTTCGTGAAAAATTTGCGAGATTTGTGCTTCACAGCCGGAGTTCGGGGGGTGTATCTTCTTTACTATCGAACAGGTGCTGGGTGTTCCCGTTTTCGCCCCGTTATCAGCCGGCTGCGAGCAGCCGGCGCGGTGACCGAACGGAACCAACGCACGTGGTGGTGCGTTCCTCTCCCAACGCCTGTCTTTTATTCGGCTCGCGGATCTCCGGTTTATTGGCTCGTTTCGTCCACCTTTTGGGAGGCTTCCATGCCCCGCTCGCGCTCGCGTCCCGGTTTTACGCTGATCGAGCTGCTGGTGGTGATCGCGATCATCGCGATCCTCATCGGCCTCCTGCTCCCCGCCGTCCAGAAAGTGCGCGAGGCCGCCGCGCGCATGAAATGTTCCAACAACCTCAAGCAGATGGCCCTCGGGTGCCACAACCACGAGAGCACCACGGGTAAGCTGCCGCCGGCCCGCGGCGACTACTTCATCCCCTACGCCCAGGCGCTGGGCTTTGGGCCCCCGACCTACGGCGGGCTGTACCCCGGCGGGTTCACGCAGTACGGCGGCTGGCTCGTCAGCCTGTTGCCCTACATCGAGCAGGACAACCTCCGCAAGGCGATGAACTACACCGGCACGGCCTGGACCGGGCCGTTCTTCAACAACTACACGAAGCCCGTGAGTACCTACCTGTGCCCGACCGACACGCGCGGCGGGAACGCCCCCGCGGGCTACGGCGCCCCCACCCACTACCTCGGCGTGACCGGGAGCGACACGACCTCCTCGGCCCAGATCAACGGGCCAACCAACGGGATCTTCGACGTCCGCAGTCAGGGGCTGCCCATCGTGGCGATCACCGACGGCACGAGCAACACGCTCATGATCGGCGAACGCCCGCAGGCCCAGGACCAGTTCTGGGGCTGGTGGGGCGTCAGCGACTACGACTGCCTCCTGTCGGCGTACACGCAGTACTCGTTCTATAGCGGGTGCGTGTACCCAGGCGTGTTCCGGTTCCCGACCGACCAGCGGAGCGTGTCCATGAGCCCCGGGGCCCCGTGCGCCGGGGACTCGAACCACTTCTGGAGCTACCACATCAGCGGCGCCAACTGGGCGATGGGCGACGCGTCGGTCCGGTTCCTCCCGTACACGGCCCAGCCGATCACGCTCCCGATGGCCAGCCGCAACGGCGGCGAAGTGTTCCAGAACCAGTAACGCAGCGCCGGGCGCTCCGGCCGACCTCTTCCGGGTGCGCGGGTCCGTCCGCGCACCCGGACTTTGTCTTATTCTCACATCGACCGGGTAGCACCCGGGGTTTCATTCCCGAGGTCATCCATGCTCAACTTCCTGTTCGCGCCGCGCCGGGTCGCGGCGGTCGTGTTCGCCGTGACCCTCTCGATCGTGGCCGGGTGCGGCGGCGGTAAGGGCGACGTGTCCGGCAAGGTGACGTACAACGGCAAAGCGCTGACCTTCGGGAACGTTCAGTTCCTCTCCCCGGGCGGCGCGTTCCCGGCAGAAATCGGCCCCGACGGCTCGTACAGCGTCAGCGGCGTGCCCGTCGGGATCTCCAAGATCGCGGTCACGTCGCGGGACGAAGAGGGGTTCATCAAGTACATGAAGGCGCGCTCGGCCGCGGGCAAGGACAAGACCGCGCCGATGCCCAAGGGCAACCCCGAGGACTACGACAAGATCCCGTCGAAGTACGGCGACACGGGGCAGTCCGGCCTCACCTTCGAGGTCAAGACCGGCCAGCAGACCTTCAACATCGATCTGAAGTAACCGCTCGATTCAAACGTGCCGCCGGGCGCCAGTGTGGCGCCCGGCGGCACGTTCATTTTCCGGCCCGCGGCGCCAGCAGCTCCGCGGCCCACTCGGCGTCGGGCTTGCGGAGAGCGACCGCGGGCGGCTTGGCGTAGTCGATCCGCGGCCCGTGTGATCGCCGCGCGAGTGGGGTAGATGCGCGCCCCATGGACGCCCTCCACAAGACGCCTTCGGGGTACGGTCCATTCCGGGAAACGGTGACGGCATGAGTGCGCCTCATGCCGTCAGTACCCCCGCCGGCGGGGGGAAAGGTGAGTTGCAAGGGCCGAACCGCGGGTTCAGGCGTCGATCGGGCCGTCGTGCTGGAACGCGCGGGCGCGGAACAGGAAGTCCACGATGCTCCCCTCGTGCGGTTGCAGCCAGTTCAACTGGATCGTCTTCATCGCGCCGAGGTTCAGCCGGTCGATGTGGGTCGCGTCGATGAGGGCCCGCTGGAACTTCTTGTCGTCGGTGATCGCCGAGCACACGAGCGTCGGCCCGATCTTCTCCAGCATCTTGTCCTGCGAGCACTTCACCACGGTGGCGAACGGGAACATGTACTCTTTTTTCGCCATCGCGGTGTCCGGCGAGGCGCTGTGCATGATCGTCGGCCGCATGTAGTCGCACCGTTCCTTCTTCACCAGCCGGGGGCCGTACTTGGCCGTGCAGTCGGTGACCCCGGCCTCCTTGAGCGCGGCCTCGATGTCGTTGTTCACCCCGTCGGCCTGGTTCGGGACGGTGAACGGGGCCAGCCCGGCCTTCGGGTCTTCCGGCGGCAAGGGCTGAATCGGCCCGATCTTGGCCGCCAGCGCCTCCGCGATCTTTTCCGTGTGCCGACTGGCCCACACCCCGGAGCAGTTAATGCACCCGCGCCCGCTGTTGACGTAGATGCTGTCGGCCATGAGGTCGATGTACTTCTCCCACTGATCGACCTTGTCGTCGCCCAGGAGGATCTTGCTGAACCCGGGGCCGTGCGCCTGCACCTTCGGGTTACCCTTGTACTGCTCGACGACCGCGGTGCCGCCGAAGATCAGGCTCCGCGGGCACGCGCCCAGAACCGCCGCGCCGATGTCGCCCAGGCCGGGGTAAATCGACATCGCCTGTTTCGGTACACCCGCCTGCACGAAGGCGTTGAACATCCGGTACGGGGTCCACGGCTCCTGCGGGCCGGGTTTCAGCACCAACCCGACCTGCATCGGGATGATCGGCAGCCAGAGCGTGTGAACGCCGGGCGAGTTCGAGGGCAGCACCATGCCCAGCACCGGCGACTGCGCCTGGTAGCTCACCGGCACGTTCGGCCGCGCGGGATCGATGCCGTAACCCTTCGAGAGGATGTCCAGGTCCAGCCCTCGGGTGAGCGAGTCGAGGATCTTGTCCATGTTGGAGAGCACGAAGTTGTTCTTCTCCATGTTGAACTTGCACATGTGCTCCGGCAGGCCGGTGGTGGCCGACTGCATCCGCGCGAACTGGTCGGGCGTCTGCGTGCCGTCGCCCAGCGGCAGCTCGGCCTTCGCGTACAGCTCGCCGGCCTTCTTCATCATCTGGAGCAGGTCTTTGATGGGGATCTCGCGCAAGACGTCGCGGGCGCGCTGGGCGTGCCGCATGTCGCGCTCGACCATCGCGGCGTTGGCGCGGCCGACCTCCGCGAGCACCTCGCCGGAGATGAAGTGAACAACCTTGTCGTTCTCCAGGCTCTGGTACGGCTCGCCCCAGCGCAGGACGGGGATCTTGATCACGGGAGGGTTCCTCGGGAAGATTTTTGCCGCACGATGAACGCAGATAAAGACACGATCCAGACAGAAGACAGATTGGCCACAAAAAAGCACAAAGGGCACAAAAAGAAGACAACGAACAAAGGCAGTAATTCCGTTCAAATACAGTTCATTTCTCTTGGTTTACTTTTGTGCCCTTTGTACTTTTTTGTGGCCAATCTCTTCTCTGAAATCGTGTCTTTATCTGCGTTCATCGTGCGGCGCAATTCTGCTTAATACACACCAACAGTGGTGGTGGCGGCGATCTCGTGGAACGGGCGCACGCCGCTGACCCCGTGCCACGGGTACTTCTCGCTCGGCGCCTCGCGCTCGCCCTCGTCGCGCTCGGCGAATCGCGGCACGAAGAACTCTTTGGTCAGCGTGGTGAGCAGCACGCGCCCCGTCCCACCGACCGGCACGAGTTCGTTGTAGTCCTTGAAGTTCACCACCTCGGCCACCGCGCGCGGCTGGGGGGCGTAGTAGGCGATCTTGAAGTTCTGCGCGGGCGTCGGCTGCTCGGCCGCGGCCAGGCCCATGAGCGTGTTGCCGTAGGTCGGGGCGATGTACACGTCCGGGCCGAGGTACTCTTCCATCGTAAAGCGGATCCACTGGCTCGTCATCTCGGTGCCGCCGCAGAAGATACCCGTGATGCCGGCCTTCGCGATGCTCGATCCCTCGTTCTCCAGCCGCTTGCAGAGCGCGTCGAGGAGTTTGGGCGTGGTGAACATGCACCGGATGTCGTGCCCGGCCGAGAGGATCGTCATCGCCTGGTCGATGCAGTGGTCCTGGTAGGCCCGCAGGTGGTCCATCCACCCCTTCTTGATGACCTTCACCACCCACCGCGGGTCGAGGTCGATGCAGAAGCTGATCCCGCCGCGGTACTGGGCCATGTGCTCGACCGCCAGCCGCAGCCGGCGCGGCCCACTCGGCCCGAGCATGAGCCAGTTCGAGTTCTTGGGGAAGTACTTTTCCGGCAAGGAATCCGAGAACATCTCGTAGTCGATGCGGAAGTCGTCGCACACGACGCGGCTCTTGGGAATACCCGTGGTGCCGCCGGTCTCGAACACGTACCACGCACGGTCCTTCATCCCCTTCGGGATCCACCGGTTCACCGGCCCGCCGCGGAGCCATTCGTCTTCAAACAGCGGGAACTTCTTGATGTCGTCCCAGCCGTTGACATCCTTCAAGGGGTCGAAGGTGAACGACTTGGCCTTTTCGAGCCAGAACGGCGTCCCGGTGTCGGGGCCGAAGTGCCACTTCACCACGTCGCGCACCTGGGCGTCGAGCTGGGCGCGGGCGTTCTTGATCCGCTCGTCGAGCGTCGCACCCGTCACCGGAACCGGCTTGCCTGGCGTGTCTTTCACGGCAACTCCAAACAGTGGTCAGTGGTCAGTGGGCAGTGGACAGTGAGCAGAGAGCGGTGGGCAGAGGACAGAGGACGACCACGCTTCGCGGCTTTCTGTCCTCTGCCGTCTTCTCAGCCCACTGTCCACTGTCCACTGCCCACTGACCACTGCTACTTGGTCTTGATCGCGTAAAGCACGTTTTCGGTCATCACGTACAGCACGCCGTTGGCGACGATCGGTGTCGAGCGGATCGCGGTCGGGAACTCGACCTTCGCCAGCAGGTACTCCTTCTCGACCTCGCCGCGGGACTTCTTCTGGATCGCCCGGGCGGCCTTCATGTCCGGGGCGTCCTTCGCGGCCTCCACGCCGTCGATCTTCTTCGGCTTCTTGTCGTGTTTGAAGATCCACAGGTCGCCCGAGTCGGTCGCGAGGAACACCTTGCCGTCCGCGTAGTAAGGCGAACCCCAGATCGACGCCTTCGTGTCGTACTGCCAGTACATCTCGCCGGTCTTGGCGTCGAGGCAGTGCAGGTAGCCGTGCAGCTCGCTGATGTAGATGATGTCGTCGATGATCGCCGCGGTACTCATGGTACGGCCGAACTTGAAGTCGCGGGGCGCCCACTTGCGGCTCTCGGTCCACCCGTACCGCCAGATCTCGCACGAGTTGGGGTTCGCCACTTCCGTGGGCTTGCCGGCCTTGTCCTTCGGCCCTTCCAGGTACTTCGAGATGTCGCCCTTCTTGGTGGGGCTGATGCAGTAGAAGTTGGCGATCCCGGTGGAGTGTTCGGGGTCTTGCCCGACGCCGATGTAGACCTTGTTGTCGTAAATGACCGGCGTGCCGATGAAGTCGTTGCGGTCGCCGGTGCCGCCGAGTTCGTACACGGTGTTCTTCGGGTTGGCGTCGAACTTCCACAAGAGTTCGCCGGTCTCGGGGACGAACCCGTAGAGCCACCCGTCGCCGCCGGGGAAGATCACCTGCTTCACGCCGGCGATCTCGCCGTAGGTCGGGTTCGACCACTGCCCGTGCATGATGTTCTTGCCGGGAAGACTGCTCTTCCAGATCAATTTGCCGGTCTTCTTGTCGAGCGCCACGAAGCTCGGGGCGAGCGGGCTGGGCAGGTTGATGTGGCTCTCGTCCACGCCGTTGGCGGTGACCGTGTAGAGCATGTCGCCGACGATCAGCGGGCACCCGGCCGACATGTTGTGCGGGAACACGTCCTGCAACTTGATCATGTCGTATTCCCAGATGATGTCGGCGTCGGTGGGCGTCTCGTACTTGGTCTTGATGCCCTGGACGCCGTTGGCCCGGCCGTGGACGTCGGCACAGACGACCGTGCAGCGGTTGCTGATGTAGTACACGCGGTCGCCCTCGACGGTGGGCGTCGAGCACAGCCCCTCCTTCGGCCAGTCGGTGACGTTGAGGTTGGGCAGCTTGTCGAACACGTGCTGCCAGAGGAACTTGCCGGTCTTCTCGTCGAACACCATCAGGATGCCTTTATCGAGGCGCTCGATCTGGCCGTCGGCGTCCTTCCGGGTGTCGCGCGGGTTGCGCGCGGCCTCGTTGTTGGTGCCGACGAACACCTTCCCGCCGGCGATGGTGGGGCCGCCGTAGGCCCGGGAGCCGAGCTGGGCCTTCCACAGCACCCACTCCGCGGTCCACTTCTTCACGTCCTCCTCGTCGTCCCACTTGGGGGCTTCTTTCGGGTACTTGGCGACCTTGTCTTTGGTGTTAATCATGTTCCGCGCGACGGTGCCGCCGAACATGGTGTGGTCGCTCGCCCCGGTGCCGACCGGCGGCGCGTCCTTCGGCTGCGCGGCGGCCAGCGGCGCGTCGGCGGGCAGGGGTGTGTTGCCGGAGAGCGCGACGAGCAAGCCGGCGGCGCCGGCGAGTACAAGGGAGCTGAGGAGCATTGCGCTGCGAGAGGTCATATGGAGGGTTCCTGTGTCTTGTTCGTAGTGACCGGCTTCGGCCGGTCTCGCCGCGCAGCGGCGACTCTTGGTTTTGTGGCACAGGCTTTCCAGCCTGTGTCCCGTGTAGCTATCTGGCACACAGGCT
>CAZBXY010000156.1:0-17946 GCA_964495365.1 uncultured Frigoriglobus sp.
GACGCACAACCAAAACCACCGCTAAACGCTGTCCACTTTCCGTGGGGAATTCCACATTGCCTTCGCGACGATCCGCACCAGCCACCAGAGAGCTTCAAACGGCCACATGATGTTGTAGTTGGACGGCTCCGCCGGTACGGGCGGGGCTTGCCGCGAACGGAACCAACTCGCACACCCGGCACACGCGCTGATACAGCAGAGACTGTAAACACAGCCCATGCCGGCGAGGGTGTGTTCGATTGCTCGCGACCGGTTCATGCGCACGCCCGCGCGGGTGGCTCTCGCTCGGTTGACCCCGTTCCGTGGGCCGTTATTCCCGATATTGCGAACTCCGAACCGCCCCGCGCCGGGTGCTGTCCCTCCTTCGGACGCCTTCCGTTTCCGAGGAATCACTCGTGGCGCACTCGCCTCCCTCCACCAACGGCCGCCCGCGGGCCACGTGGGCGCGGCTCACCGAGGACCAACTGCTCGCGCAGTGCGAGGTGGACACGTACCGCGCCAGCGGCCCCGGCGGGCAGAAGCGGAACAAGACCAGTTCCGCCGTCCGCCTCCGGCACACGCCCACCGGGCTCATCGTGATTGCCGAGGAGAGCCGGTCGCAGCACGAGAACAAGGCCAAGGCGCTCAAGCGCCTGTGGCGCGCGCTCTTCCTCGAACTCCGCGACCCGCTCCCGCCGGACCTCACCGCCGAGCAGGTCGGCCAGTTTCCCGATTATGCCGATGCGCGCGACGGCGACCGGCTCCACATGAGCGCCAAGAACCCGCGGTTCTGGCCCGCGGTCGGGGTCGTACTCGACGTGTTCGCCGTGGTCGAGGCCCGCGTCGCCGACGCCGCGGAGCTGCTCGGCGTGTCCACCGGCAACCTCGTCGATTTCCTCCAGATCGACCCGAAGGTGTGGCAGGAAGCCAACCGGCTGCGTACCGTTCACGGTCACAAGGCACTGCGCTAAAGCTCTTGGGCCGCAGCGCCGCGAGCCGCGTGATTCGTGCGATTTCCAGTTCCTCCCGGTGCGGTTGGGCTTTAGCATTTCGTGGTGGGCCGGGGTTCCCAATCTTCACTTCAGGTGCGCGATGCCTCCGACCGGGTTCTCGTGGGTCGATCGGCCGCGGCTGGCCGCGCTGGCCCGGCCGGATTCGGGCGCCGACCTCCAGTGGCTCCGCCGCAACGGCATCGACGTACTCGTCTCGCTCACCGAAAGCCCGCTCCCGCGGCAGTGGGTGAACGACGCCGGGATCCTGGCGGTGTCGGTCCCGGTGCCGGACATGGCGGCGCCGTCCGACCGGCAGCTCGATCACATCCTGGTCACGATCCGCAAGGCGCACGAGTCGGGAATGGGGGTGGCGGTGCATTGCGCCGCGGGGCTGGGGCGCACCGGGACGGTGCTGGCGGCGTACTTCGTCGCCGGCGGGCTGCCCGCACGCGAGGCGCTGGTGAAGGTCCGCGACCTGCGCCCCGGGTCGGTGGAAACGACCGAACAGGAGCGGGCGATCGAGCGCCTGGCCCGCCGGCTCGGCGATCCGACCGACAAGCCGGACGGGTGAAACCGCCTTTTGTCTTCCTTCTGCGCGGGTACAATAAAACAGCCAACGGAGGAGAAATCCATGAACCAGATCGTGATTAGCGCCGATCTCGCGGCTCAACTCCATCAACTGGCCGCGCGCGGGCAACAGGCCCAACTGGTCGATGTCAACGGGTACGTTGTCGCACGAGCCGAGCCGTATGTCGATCCGGCCGAGTACAAACTCGTGGGCGAACTGGAGGACGAGTTCACCCCGGAGGAGATCGAGCAGAGTCTCGCGGAAGATCAGAAGTGCTACACCGTTGAAGAAGTCCTCGCTCGCTTGCGGAGCCTGTCGTGAAACCGGAGTGGACCGACAAGGCGACCGATGACCTCGCGGACATCTGGGTAGCCGCGACGCTGGCCGAGCGCAACGAGATCGAGCGCGCCGTCTTGCACGCGAACCGGAAGATCGGCGACGACCCGGAAAACGCGGGCGAGTCACGGGGCGGAACCGCGCGCGTTTTCGTTTCTCCGCCGGTCACGGTCTGGTATCGCGTGCGGCCCAACGGTCAAGCGCGGGTGTTCGGTATCCGGCACCACCGTCCACAGCCGTAAATCTCCACCTCTCCTTATCAAACCTTTCACATTCCCCAGATTGCTCCGGCGCCGCACTCTGCGTACAACGCCCGGACTCGCCTCCTTCACGCCTTCGGCTGCCCCGATGCGCTACGCCCCCACTCTCGCCCCGCTCGCCGCAATCGCCGCTGCGGTGACCGGTGTCGCGATCTTCGCGCTGTCGCGCCCCGCCCCGGCGCCCCCGCGCACGGTGAAGCTCGCGGTGCTCGTCGTGTTCGACCAGATGCGCGCCGACTACCTCGAGCGCTGGCAGCCGCAGTTCCGCGCCGACGGGTTCGCCCGGTTCCAGCGCGACGGCGCGTGGTTCACCAACTGCCACTACCCCTACGCGGTCACGCACACCGGCCCCGGGCACGCCTCGATGCTCACCGGGGCCGCCCCGGACCGCCACGGGATCATCGCCAACACGTGGCACGAGGGCGGCCACACCGTCAACTGCGTGAACCACACGCGGTACAAGCTCGTCCCCCCAGCGCCCAAGTTCGAGCCGGACCCGAGCGACAAGGAGAAGCCGCCGGCGGAACCGACCCCGCTCGGCACCCCGGAGCGGCTGCTCTCGGAGACCGTCGCCGACGTGCTGAAGGAGGCCACCGCCGGGCGCGCCAAAGTGTTCGGGCTGTCGCTCAAGGACCGCTCCGCGATCCTCCCCACCGGCCAGCGGCCCGACGGCGCGTACTGGTTCTACGGCACGTTCGGCACCTCCACCTACTACACCGAGACGATCCACGACACCGGGCGCGTTCACCCGTGGGTCGCGGCGTTCAACAGCTCCGGGCGCGCGAACCGCTGGTTCGGGCACGACTGGACGCGGTTCCGCCCGGACCTCGATTACGTCGCGCTCAGCGGCCCGGACGATGTGCGCGGCGAGGGCGGCGGTTACGGCCAGGGTCCCATCTTCCCGCACCCGACCACCGGCGGCAAGCGGCGGATCGGGCCGAAGTATTACGACGCGATCGCCACCTCCCCGTTCGGCAACGACTTACTACTGGAACTGGCGAAGGCATGCGTCACCGCCGAGCGGCTCGGCTCGCACGACGTGCCGGACCTGCTGGTCATCAGCTTCTCGTCGAACGACCTGATCGGGCACGCGTGGGGGCCGGACTCGCAGGAGGTGCTCGACGTGACGCTCCGCTCCGACGCGCTCATGGCCGAACTGCTCGCGTTCCTCGACAAGGCCGTGGGGAAGGATCAGTACCTCGTGGGCGTGACCGCGGACCACGGCGTCTGCCCGCTGCCGGAGGTCGTGCGCCAGTCGGTTCGCGGGGCCGACCTCACGCCGTACGCGCAGCGGGTCGATCCGGCCGAACTGCGCACCGAACTCGACAAGCATCTGACGGCGCGGTTTCCGGCATCGAAGCCCGCCGACGGCAAGCCGGCGAAGTGGGTCGAGGCCGTCCAGTTCCCCTGGTTCTACCTGCAGCCGGAGCTGGTGAAGAAGGTCGGCACGCCGCGTGCGGCGATCGCGGCGGAAGCGGCGCGGTTCCTCGCGACGCGGAGCGGCGTGGCCCGCACGTTTACACAAGCTGACCTGAGCGCCCCGATACCGGAAACGGACCCGGTTGGAGTCCGCATGAAGCGCTCGTTTTTTCCGGCGCGCTGCGGCGACGTGGGCGTGTTGCTGCACCAGTACTGCCTGCCGACGAAGCGGCTCGACCCGGGCACGTCGCACGGCACGCCCTACGCCTACGACACGCACGTCCCGCTGTTGGTGTACGGCCCGGGCATCCGCGGCGGGAAGCGCGACGAGCCGACCACCCCGCAGGCGCTGGCCCGCATCTTCGCCAAGTGGCTCGGCGTCCGCCCGCCGCGGGACGCCGCGTTCCCGCTACCGGAATCATTGGAGTGAGCAGTAAGTAGTGGGCAGAGGGCAGAGGGCAGTGGGCAGAGGACAGAGGACAGAGAACAGAGGACAGAGGCCGGGGCGCAGGAGCGCGTTTGGTTTTCAGCCCCGGAGGGGCGGGAGATGTTAGCCCAGGGTGAAGCCCGCGCTTCGCGGGCGCAACCCTGGGTATGCGAGCATAGAAACCTCAAGCCCCGGAGGGGCGACAGAAACCTTCGCGGTTCGTTCTGTCGCCCCTCCGGGGCTTCGATTCATTTTCCGCATCGGTTCCCGGGGTTGCGCTCGCAGACTCGCTCTACCCCGGGCTAACATCGGACGCCCCTCCGGGGCGGAAAAACCCGGCCTGCTCTTTGTCTGCTGTCCACTGCCCACTGCTCACTACTCACTACTCACATATCCGGTGTCATGCACGGGCCGAGCGACATCGTGATCTCGCTCAACACGGCCTCGACGATCAACAGGTTGACGGCGACCGCCCAGGCGCGCGCATCGCCCCGAGCCGGCACGTCGCGCGACGGCTCGGCGGGGGCCGCCGGCGGGGTCGGCGCCTGGCCGTGGTAGTAGTCGCGCACCACGGGGTCCAGCTCGCGCGCTTCCGAGAGCGGCCCGCGTGGCGGCTGGGCCGTCGCCACCCCACATACCGCCACCGCACTCGCCACACCCAACAACACTCGCAACATCGGGACGCCTCGACCGGCCACCGGGTCGCGGCGCGCGAACGATCGCGCACCGCGGTGCCCGCGGAGAGTCGCCCGGACATACCGCCGATCGCGGCCGACGCAAGCCCGCGATCGTAACGAATGAATTGAGCCCCGTTCCGTTGCCGCGCGAAAGCGCCGGCGCTTTCGGCCTCTAATGTATATAAATGTATAGTTAATGGACGGGTGTGAGTTGGCAATCTTTGGCAACCTTTGGCAATCTTTGACCAAATCACCCAAAAAGCCCTGGGAAATCCAAAGATTGCCACCTGGCAATCTTTGGCAACCTTTGGCAATCTTTCGTATTTTCCAGCACTTCGCGCGTCACCCCATCCGCCGCCGGCCGTTCCCCGCGTGAACGGACCGCGCAAAAGCGCGCGCTCGCGCCCGCGCTCTCAACCCGCCGGGACCCGCTCGGATTTCGCTCAAGATTCTCTTGACGTGGACTTGCGAGCGGCTATCACTCGGCGACGCAATCGAAAGACTGTATTCGCGGCGGGGTCCGGTTCGGGGGAATCGGGCGGCCGGTCGCGCGACCGTTCAAGGACGAACGCATGAACCGGGCGTGGGAACTCGCGACGGGGCTGAGTCGGCGCAACTTCCTGGCGGGGGCCGCCGCGCTCGGGGCGGCCGGGCTGGCCGGGTGCAAGACGACGGCGCCCGACGCGACCAAGATGCCGGCCCGCTCGCAGATCGGCGAGGATCCGGCCGACCCGGACTCCGTCGTCACGGTCGGCTCGAAAACCGCCGTCAGCAACACCGAGTCGCTCGTGGTCAACGGCATCGGGCTGGTGTACCAGCTCCCGGGCACCGGCAGCAGCCCGCCGCACGGCGGGTACCGCTCGATGCTCGAAGACAGCCTCAAGAAGCTGAAGCGCGATCAGACGCTCAACCTCAAGGAACTGCTCGACAACCCCGGGCGCACCACGTCGCTGGTGCTGGTCTCGGCGCTCGTTCCGCCCGGCGCGCGCAAGGGCGAACTGATCGACGTTCAGGTCACGCTGCCCGACGACAGCAAGACGACGAGCCTCCAGGGCGGCGTCCTGTTCCCGTGCGACCTGTTCACCTCCGACTCGACCGGCAACGTGCAGTCGCAACTCCGCGGGAACGGGCCGAGCGGGCCGGGCGGGGCGTTTTTGATGGGCAGCATCTGGGCGAAGGCGCAGGGGCCGCTCGTCGCCGGCAACTTCGTTCCCGAGAACGGCAAGCTGAAGGCGGTGGACGTGGACGCCGACGGGCGCCCGACGTGCCGCGCCGGGGTCGTCGCCGGCGGCGCCGCGGTCAACGCGAACCGCCCGTACTACCTGACCCTCAACCCCAACGACCAGAACCCGCGGATCGCCGCCGCGATCGCCGAGCGCCTCAACACCACGTTCCACAGTACCGCCGATTCGAGCCTGAAGGTCGCGGAGGCGAAGACCCGCGAGTACATCCTGGTGAACGTGCCGACCGCGTACCGGCACAACCACTACCGGTTCTTGCTCGTCGCCCGGCAGATCCCGTACCTGCCGCTCGCTCCCAACAGCACCTACCGGCAGAAGCTCGAAGACGAGCTGATGGACCCCAGCACCGCACTCACCGCGGCGGTCAAGCTGGAAGCGCTCGGCGGGGACTGCCGCCGGAGCCTCCGCATCGGGCTGGAAAGCCCGTCGCCGTGGGTGCAGTTCGCCGCGGCCGAGGCGCTGGCGTACCTGGGCCAAACCGAAGGCGCCACGAAGCTGGCCCAACTCGCCGAAGACCACCCGGCGCTGCGGGCGCACTGCCTGAAGGCACTCGCGTCGATGGACGACGCCGCGGGCACGGACCGGCTCGTGGAGATGATGGCCAGCGGCGACGCCGAACTCCGACAGGGCGCGTTCATCGCCCTGCGACTGGCCGACGAGCGGCACCCGGCGCTCAACGGCGTGCTCATGAACCGGTCGTACTGGTTGCACAAGGTCGCCCCGGAGGGGCCGGCCGCGGTTCACCTGTCGAGCGCCGGGCGCAGCGAGATCGTGCTGTTCGGCGACGGGGTGAAGCTCCGCGGTCCGGTCGCCCCGATCGCGGTGGGCGGCGAGTTCACGGTTTCGGTTCCGCCGGGCGAGACCTACGCGAAGGTGACGCGGGTCGTGAAGACCGCGGCGGCCGGCGCGGAGGTGAAGGAGGCCCGGTGCGTGCCGAACCTCGCGTCGGTGCTGAACACGGTGACGAGCCTGGGCGGCGGATACGCGGAGGCGATCGAGTTCATCCGCAAGGCCGACCGGGTCGAGGCGCTGGGCGGGAAGCTGGTGATCGACGCGATCCCGCGCGAGTTCGGCATCCAGCAGTTGAGCGGGTTCGCAAAGATCGACCCGACGCTGACGAAGGCGAACGCCGAGGTGGCCCGCGTCGGCACGCAACGCCCGACGGTGGACGCGAACGGGTTCGACCTGCCGACCGCACAAGACCCGGGGATCGCGCCGGCGGGCGCGCCGCTGGCGAAGCAACCGCTCAACCGCGACCCGGGCCGCATCTTCGGGCCGAAGCGCGCCTCGGATGCCCCGGTGCTCGACCCCGCGGTGGTGCCTGCCGGCGGGCAATAGGAACAGAGAAGAAAAACCGCACGATGGACGCAGAGAAAGACACGATCAAGACATAACGCAGATTGAATTCAACTCTGTCTTCTGTCTGAATCGTGTCTTTCTCTGCGTCCATCGTGCGGCTCGATTTTTCTTCCGTCCTCCGACTCACCTTCCGTCATGCTCAAGCGCCTCGAACTCGTCGGCTTCAAGTCGTTCGCGGACAAGACCCGCTTCGACTTCGCGCCGGGCGTGACCGGTGTCGTCGGGCCCAACGGCTCCGGCAAGAGCAACGTCGTGGACGCGGTGCGGTGGATTCTGGGCGAGCAGTCGGCCAAGAGCCTCCGCGGCGGCGAGATGGCCGACGTGATCTTCAACGGCTCGTCGTCGCGCAAGAGCCTGGGCATGGCCGAGGTCACCGTCGCGTTCGACAACGGCCGCCGGCTGCTCGCGGTAGACGCGGACGAGGTCCAGCTCACGCGCCGCGTGTACCGCGACGGCACCGGCGAGTACCTCATCAACGGTCAGATGGCCCGGCTGAAGGACATCAAGGAGATGCTCCTGGGCAGCGGGGCCGGCTCCGGCGGGTACACGATCATCGCGCAGGGGCGCGTCGATGAGCTGCTGCAAGCGTCCACGAAGGACCGGCGCGAGATCTTCGACGAGGCCGCCGGGATCAGCCGGTTCAAGGCGAAGAAGGTCGAAACGCTCCGCAAACTCACCGCGGTCGAACTCAACCTCACGCGCTCGAAGGACAAGCTCGACGCGCTCAACAACCAGCTCTCCACGCTGCGGCACCAGGCCGCGAAAGCCCAGAAATACAAGGAGTATTCGGAGCGCCTGCGCGAGTTGCGCGTCGGGCTGGGCGTCCGCGAGTACCGCGACATCACTTCGGCGCTCGCGGTCGAAGAGGAAGCGCTCGCGGCGCTGAAGGCGGAGGTGTCCGGGGCGACGGCCGAGGCGGAGCGGCTCGAACAGCGCGCGAAGGAACTCGACTGGGCGCTCGTCCGCGGTGAGGAGGGGTTGCGGCACCACGAAGCGCGGTTGGCTGAAGCCCGGCAGCTAATCGCGGGGTTCGACACGCAGTTCAAGCACGAGCGCGCGTCCGCCCAGGCGGCGCAGGTGGAGGTTCTGAAGGTCGCGCGCCAGCGGGCCGATCTCGGGTTCCGCATTCGCGTGATCGAAGCCGAGGTGGCCCGCGCGACGGCCGAGGTCGCGGCGGCCGAGAGCCGCGTGCAGGTCGAACAGCAGGAGGCCGACGAGGTGAGCGCGGCGCTGGCCGCGATCGTGTCGGAACTGGCCGAACTCGACAGCGAGTACACCGAGGGGCAGGCGCAACAGTTCGAGCTGGTGCGGCAGTCGGCGTCCGGGCGCGCCGCGGCCGAGGGGCAACTCTCGCAACTCCAGCGGTTCCAGAAGGAGTACACGCAGAAGCTCCACACCGGCGAGCAGCGCGCCGCCACGCGAACGGCCCTCGCGCACGCGCTCGACGGGCTTTCGCAGGCCGACGCAGACCTTCAGGCGCGGCTCGCCGCCGCGCGCGGGAACATCGGCCACTTGCTCACCGACCGCGATTCGCTCACCGACCAGATCGAACAGGAGCAGACGCGGCTCGAAGGGCTGCGGGTCCGACAGGGCGCCCTGCGCGGGCGCATCGACGTACTCGAAGACCTCGAGCGGTCGCTCGAAGGGCTGGGCGCGGGCGTCCGCGAGGTACTCGGCCACCTCGCGGACGAGGCGCCGCCGTTCGACGCGGTGCTGGGGATGGTCGCGGACCTGCTCACGGTGCCGCGCGACATCGCCCCGCTGGTGGAACTGGCACTCGGCGACACCGCGCAGCGGTTCGTGGTGCGCTCGCCGGCGGCGGTGGACGCGCTCGCCGCCGCGGTGGGCGAGATCGCGGGTCGCGTGGGGTTCGTGCCTCGTCAGGAGTCAGGAGACAGGGAGCAGGAGACAGGGAGCAGGAGACAGGAAGCAGGAGACAGGAAGCAGGAGACAGGATCAGAGGCCGGTGGCTCTGGTCTGCCTGTCTCCGGTCTCCTGTCTCCTGTCTCCTTGTCTTCCCGTGTCTCCTGCGATCACCCCGACTGCGCCGGCCTTCCCGCGCAGCTCCTCGGTCACGTGCTGCTGGCCGACACGCTCGCCGAAGCGCGTCAGCTTTCGGAGCTTCACCCCGGGTGTCGCGTCGTTACACGAACTGGCGAACTGCTCGAGCCGGACGGCACGCTCACCGTCGGGCCGCTCAAGGCCGAAGCCGGGCTGGTGTCGCGCAAGAGCGAGCTGCGCGAACTCCGCGACCAGTACCGCGCCACGTCCGAATTCGTCGCCGGGGCCGAGATCGCGGTCACCGATCTGCGGCGCCAGGCGGACGCGGCCGAGGGCGTGATCGAGGCGGTTCGCGCGGAAATTGACCTCCTTTCGGACGAAGCCGGTGACGTGCTTCAGCGGATCGCCAAACAGCAACAGCAGATCGAACACCTCGACGGCGAACTCCACCTGATCCGCACGGAAAGCAGCATCCTCGAACGGCAAGTGCAGGAGACCGAAGCGTCGTGGCTGGCGGCCAAGATCGCCGCGGAACGGGCCGAGCGGGCCGCCGCAGAGCTGGAGGCCCGGCTCGCGGAGGTGAAACAGGCGATCGCCGCCGGCGAGGACGATCGCGACCACCGGCAGCAGGCGCACACCGCCGCGCAGGTGGCGCTGAGCCGGGCCGCGGCCGACCGGGACCGCGTTCGCGAGCGCCTCACGCAGATCGACGGCGACCTGCGGAAGCGGAAAATCGAGGCAGTGGACCTGTCGTCGGTGGAACACACCGCGCGCGGGCACCTCGCCGACCACACGCTCGCGGCACTCCGCGCCAGCGCGGCCCAGGCCAACACGTACCACGACAAGGAACTTCGCGAGCGGCAGGTGGGCGAACTCGCGGCGCGGGCTGCGGCCGACCGCGCGGCGCGCGAAGAGGTGCGCGACCGGCTCCACGCCCTGCGCCACGGGTGGCAGGAGAAGCAGTCTGCCGCGCACGCCCGCGAACTCGCCGTTCACGACCTCACCGCGCGCCGCGACGGCGTCGCCGCCCGCATCCGCGAGGACTACGGGCTGGAACTCGCGGACTTGGCGCGCGCGCCGGCCGAAAGCGCCTCCGGCGCGGTGCAACCGCAGGTCTCCGAGTACCAGGAGATCGACGATCTGAAGCGCAAGCTCGCGCGGCTCGGCAGCGTGAACATGGAAGCGCTGGAAGAACTCACCCGGGTCGAGGGCGAGTGCGCCGCGCTGCAATCGCAGCACGACGACCTGAACGCCGCCCGCCACTCGCTGCAACAGGTGATCGACGCGATCAACAACGACAGCCGCAAGCTGTTCACGGACACGCTCACCGCGGTCCGCGGGTACTTCCAGGAGCTGTTCCGCAAGCTGTTCGGCGGCGGGCAGGCCGACATCGTGCTCGAAGACCCGACCGACGTGCTGGAATCGGGAATCGAGATCACCGCGCGTCCGCCGGGCAAGGAACTCCGGGCGCTGTCGCTACTTTCCGGCGGCGAAAAGACCTTGACTGCGGTCGCACTCCTATTGGCGATCTTCCGCAACAAGCCGTCACCGTTTTGCATTCTGGACGAGGTGGACGCGGCGCTGGACGAGTCGAACACGACGCGCCTCGCCGGCGTGCTCCGCGAGTTTTTGGACCGCAGTCAGTTCATCGTAATCACGCACAAGAAGCGAACGATGGCCGCCGCCGACCGACTCTGGGGCGTGACGATGCAGGAGAGCGGCATCAGCCGGCTGTTGCCGATGCGGTTCGAGGACTGGCCCGACGAGGAGGAACAAGCCCCCGCGCAAGCCGCGTAGCCGCTTGCAGTGAACCGACGAGGTGAAATCATGACGTATCGTGAACTCGCGGCGAGGATCGCCGCCATGAGTCCGGCGCAGCAAACTTGCACGGTGAAATTCCTGGAGCCGTATGACAGCGCCAAAATCCACGTGCCCGGTTTGCGATTGAACGCGAGCGGTAATGGCGAATCCATCACCGACGAGGACGGTGAGGAAATCAGGCCGGACGAGCCGTATCTCTACTGAAGCACTGAAGCTCCGTGTTGATGCCACCGAATCGCACTCCACCTTCCCACTGGCTCCGCCCGGATTCGCTGGGTAAGCTTTGGGTGGGGGTGACAGATGCGCTGGCGGGATGCAGTACTCGCTTCCCTTCACTCGTACTCTGCTCGGCATCGGACGCGGGTTGTGGAACGTCCGCGCTTTCTCGCTGAGGAACTGCCGGTT
Organism: uncultured Frigoriglobus sp.; assembly: GCA_964495365.1. Classification (GTDB taxonomy): domain Bacteria; phylum Planctomycetota; class Planctomycetia; order Gemmatales; family Gemmataceae; genus Gemmata. The sequence goes on from CAZBXY010000156.1 coordinate 11,486, forward strand.
CTTGTTGCCGCAACGACCAGCCAAGGACTGACGCCCGAAAAAACCACTGATCGCCACCTCCAAGAGCTACGGGACGAGGGCCTGGTGGAATTCCTCGGCTCCGGACACTACTTGCTGCTCGATCAACCGTTGGATGTAGAAATCGAAGACCTGACGGACGAGGCTCTCGATCTCTCGTTGCGGGCGAACAAGCTCAGGCTTGGAAGAGTAGAAACGGGCGATCAACTCGCGCTGACGCGGCGCAGAAAAGGGCAAGAGCGAATCCGAGCGCTGATCAAAGAGGACTACAATTCGCGCTGCGCTGTTTGCGACGTAATCGATACCGGGTTACTGGTCGCGAGCCACATTGTTGCTTGGGCCGCGTCCGTCGAACATCGTGGCGACCTCACCAACGTGATCTGTTTGTGCCGGATTCACGACGCACTATTTGAACGGGGCTACTGGTCGCTCGCGGATGATTTCGCCCTTATCAAGCGGTCCGACCTCCAGAGCCGTTGTCTCACGCAAGTTCTGGAACAGATGGAACCTTTTCGCCCTCCGTGTACTTTCCCTCCCGCGTCGCGGTTTCTGCGGGATCACCGCGCTCGCTCCGGATTCGCGGTCTGACCAATCCTTCGGCCAAGCGATGGGTTGGGCATATTGATGCGGTTCGAGGGCTGGGCCGACGAGGAGAAACAAGCCCCCGCGCAACGGCGTAGAACGAACGTAACACTCGCGGTTACAATGAGGGCGAAGCGGAGGACACCATGACGATTCCACTGACCGACGACCAGCGCCGCGCTCTGGCAGAAGCCGGAGACCGCCCGCCGACCTTGACCGACCCCGCGACCGCGACCGAATATGTACTCGTCCGCGCCGACGTGTACGCCAAGCTGCGGGCCGTGGTGGACGGGCTGACCGCGCGCGCCGGGTGGGACGACCCGGCCCTCGACGCCTATGAGCGGTACCGCAAATGAACCGCGCCGATGTCGTCCTCATCGACTGGCCGTACAGCGACGGCACCGGCAGCAAGTTGCGCCCCGCGGTCGTCGTTCAGGCCGATTTTCTTAACGGACTGATCGACGACACCGTCCTCGTTCAAATCACAAGTAAGGGTCACGGCATTCCGGGTACGGAAGTCGTTCTCGACCCAGCGGTGGAAACCGGCTCCGGCTTGCTCCACCTCTCCTATGTCTTCTGCCCCAACCTGTTGACCACCGATCAGGCACTGGTCGATCAGGTCATCGGGCGGATTTCGGACGCGGCCGTGCAGGAAATCGAACGCTGCCTCAAGGCGACACTCGAACTGCCGTAAAAAGCCGATTCCCGCGCAAGCCGCGTGACCGGTTGTTAGCCCTTTCGACCCGCCGCGACCGCGGCGCGGACCCGCTCGGCCAGTTCGGTCGGGCACCGAACCCCCACCAGCCGGACCACACGTTCACCCGCGCGCAGTTCCACCCAACCGACGCCGAGGAACCGGTCCAGCCCCCCGGACCCGGCGCGTACCTCGGTCACCTCCGACAGCCACACCGGCGGCACCGGCCGGTGCCAGAACCCGAAATCGACCAGCACCGCTCGGTTCGTGAGCCGGTACGAGTAGGTGACCGCGCGATACAACTCCGCGGTCAAGAGCGCCGGCCAGACGCACCACGTCAGCGCGAACACGGCCAGCCCGCCGATCCGGTTGGCCAGTTCGGAGAGGTCTTCGAAGTACCACCGCCCGATCCACACGGCCACGGAGGCGAGCGCGGCCACGACGACCTGCGGGATCGCGGCCCGCGGGTGGTATCCGACCCATTCCCGGTCTTCTTGCGCCGGGTCTTTCGTTTGTAGAGGTATCGTCATCTCGCGACTCGTGGTCGGTGCGTGTGCTACTCAGAACGGTATTCCGTTCTCACGTGAAGCCGGTTTGCCAAAGTAACATTTTGTTCGGTTCGTTGTTGAATTCTCGTGCAACACGGGATAGTTAACATTTCAAATTGTCTTCACCGTACTCACCGGGCACGGAGATTTGTTCGGGCGACACGCCAGCCGAACGAACCCCGCCCTCAACACTTCAACAATCGTATGAACTACCTGCTTCAGCGCCGCGAGACACTTGTTCAGAACCAAAAGGCCCACGGGGTGGACGGGTTTTTGGTCACCACCCCGGTGAACGTCACGTACCTGACCGCGTTCACCGGTGAGGACAGTTTCTACGTCTCGGTGCCCAAGCACGAGATCGTGGTGAGCGACACCCGGTACGAGGGGCAGGTCCAGGAGGAGTGCGCGGGCCTGGAGCCGGTGATCCGCCCACACTCGCGGACGACGCTCGAAGCCGCGGCCGAGGTGCTCACCAAGTCCGGAGTCAAGTCGTGCGGGGTCGAGGGGAACCGGATCACCCTGGGTGACCTGGAGACGCTCAAGGCGCTGGCCCCGAAGGTGACGTTCGTGCCGGTGGAGGGCGTCATCGAGAAGCAGCGCGCGGTCAAGGACGCGAGCGAGGTGAAGAAGATCGAGGACGCGATCCGCATCGCCGAGCGCGGGTTCCGCATGTTCGTCGCGACCCTGCGCGAGGCCGACACCGAAAAGGACATGGTGGACGCGATCGACGGGTTCATGCGCCGTGCCGGGGCACGAGGTGCGGCGTTCCCGCCGATCGTCGCGGTCGGCGAGCGCGGCGCGCTGCCACACGCCCCGCCCACCACGAAGCAACTGGGCGACGGGAGCAAGCTCCTGGTCGATTGGGGCGCGGACCTCTTGTACAAGTCGGACCTGACCCGCGTCCTCAAAAGCCCGTTCGGCACCGCGCCCAGCCGGCGCAACAAGATGGAGCGCGTGGGGTACTCGTTCGACGCACTGTACCGGATCGTCCTCGACGCGCAGAACGCGGCGCTGGCCGCGATCCGGCCCGGGGTGAAGGCGAAGGACGTGGACGCGGCGGCCCGCAAGGTGTTCGCCAGTGCCCAGCTTGACAAGGCGCGGGATCTGAAACTGGCGGACTACTTCACCCACGGGCTGGGCCACGGGATCGGGCTGGAGATCCACGAGGCGCCGAAGATCCGGTCCAACTCCGAGGACGTACTCGAAGCGGGGATGATCGTGACGATCGAACCGGGCCTGTACCTGCCCGGCTGGGGCGGGATCCGCATCGAGGACGACGTACTCGTCACCCACGACGGCCACCGCGTCCTCAGTTCGCTGCCGCGCGAGGCCTCCACGCTGGCCATGCTCTGATGAATGACGAACGCCCACCGGTGCCCAAGGAACGACGAGGGACCAATTGCTAATCACCAAGATAGGAGTTCGGCCGTTGGGTGTTTAGCCGGAGCGCGGGCGTCCTGTCCACTGTGGGCCGGAGACCCGCGCTCCGGCTAAACACCCAACGGCCGAACTCCTACAAGAAAGACCCGGCGCCTCGCTTCGTCGTTCGGGCTTCGATGTTCGGGGTTCCTTTGGGCACCGGTGGGTGTTCGTCATTCCGACTGCTTCACCTTGAGCGTCTGCACGATCCCGGTGCCGTCGCACAGCGGGACGCTCGTACTAGACGGGTCGGCCAGCACCTCCGCCAGCGTCGATTTGCGGAACGCCTCCTCCACCGTGGCCAGCGCCGCGTCCATCCGCCGGTGCAGCGGACACAGGTTCGCGCCGTGATTGGCCAACTTCAGCGGGCACGTCGCGATGCGCACGATCGGATCGACCGCGTTCACCACGTCGAGGATCGTCAGCTCCTCCGGCGTCTTCGCCAGCGAAATGCCGCCCCCCACGCCACGCTGCGTCGTCACGATCCCCTTTTTCGCCAGCCCCTGAAGGATCTTGGAGAGGTAGTCCTTCGGAACGCGGGTCGCCTCCGCGATCTGGGCCGTCGTCCGGGCCGCGGGCGCCTCGTGCGCCAGGTGAACGATCGCCCGCAGCGCGTACTCGACCGTGTCCGAGAACATCAAAACCCCTTTGGGAAGCATTTTTTCGCACGCGAGCCGTTGACCTTCGATTATAGCAGGCTAAATTAAGTGTGCTAAAGCGGAATTTGGAGTCCGATATCCTCTTTTCTCTCCCGGAGGTCTGCCGTGATGACGCACATCGACGAACTGCGGTTGGAGTCGGACCTGGGCTATCGGTTCGAGTACGTGTCGAAGTTCATCGGGTTCGGTCCGTCCGACATCACCGCCATTCACGGGGCCGCGCCGAAGCTGGCCCCGCTGGTGCCGGTGCTGGTGGACGCGGTGTACGACAAGCTGTTCCAGCAGGACGCGACGTGGCGGCACTTCCTCCCGCGCCAGAGCGGCTACGAGGGGGTTGTTCCGACCGCGCTCGACCAGCTCACGATGGAACACCCGCAGATCGCCTTCCGCAAGCAGCACTTGGGCCGCTACCTCGCGGCACTGGTGACCAAGCCCTACGACGGGAAGATGGTCGAGTACCTGGACATGGTGGGGAAGATTCACACCCCGAAGGCCGGGAGCAAGGAACTGGACGTGCCCCTGGTGCAGATGAACGCGCTACTCGGCTTCGTGGCCGACGCGCTGACCGCAACAATTCTGGGCCTGGGCCTCGACCGCGACACCGAGGTGAAGACGCTGCGGGCTTTCGGCAAGCTCCTGTGGATTCAGAACGACCTGATTACGCGCCACTACCAGAAGTGATGGCGGGTGGCTGTGTTTTCTTGTGGCACAGGCTTTCGAGCCTGTGCCTGTCGTCCGGTGGTCCGGGCCCAGCGAGCGGTCACTGCATCCAACCTTTTGGGGTAGCTCAAACCGTTGAGTTCGGCCCCTCCCTTCGGTCGGGACCGATTGCAAGCACAGGCTCGAAGCCTGTGCCACGAAAGAAGAACCACCCCGGCGTTTGCACGCCGGGTTCGCCGTCATTTCTTCTCGCCGAGCAGTTTCTCGATCTCCGCCGTCGCCGCCTTGATCTCGTGGGCCTTGAACTTGCCGACGACCTTGCCCTCTCGGTCGATCAGGATTGTGGTCGGGTACCACTCGACGCCGTACTGGTCTGGTGGCCCGGCGCCCTTCGCGGGTACGAGGGCGTTGGGGAACGGCAGTTTTTTCCCCTTCCAGGCGGTCTTCACGAAGCCGGCGATCTTCTCGTCGAGTTTGGCGGCCGTGTCCACCTCGCCGTCTTTGTCCACGTGAACGCCGACGATCGCCAGCCCCTTGCCCGCGAACTTCTCGTGCAACTCGATCAGCACCGGCATCGTCTCGACACACGCGCCGCACCAGTAGCCCCAGAAGTCCACCAGCACATACTGCCCCTTCAGGTCCGCGAGCGTGACCGGCTTCCCGCTCCACCCCGCGACGCCCCGAAGCTCCGGGGCCGGCTTGCCCCTGAGCAGCGTGAAGGCCGACGGCTTGAGCGTGAGCGGGCCGACCGCGACCTCGGCCTTGTTCGCCGGCACGGTCACGGTCGCGGAGTCGTCCCGCAGTTCGTCCCCGAGCGCCCTCACGGTGTAGGTTCCCGGCACGACGGGGAAGTCGAACCCGCCGCCCTTCAGGTCGATCTGCGCGATCCATTCGCCGTCGCGGAGCAGTAACACGTGAGTTGGCTCGGCCGGCTCGGCCCTCTCGATCGTCACCCGCCCGGTGATCCGGTGTTCGGGGACGAGTTTGACGTGCAACTCGCCGCCGGCGAGTCGCGCGGGAGAAGGGGTGGGGAAGGCGATGCGCCGGTTGACCGCGTCCCGCACGACGGTCGGCGGCTCGCGGAACAGGCCCTTCGCCGTCCCGTCCGGCCCGGTCATCGTCGGTTCGAGATACCGCCACTCGCGCCGGGAATCCGGCCCCTTGGGGTCTTGCCGGCTGACCATGAACGTGCCCACGTCCGCGCCGGCGACCGGCTTGCCGTCCGGGCCGGTGACGCGAACCGTGATCTCTTTCGGGAAGCTCTTGAACCCGGCCGGCGCACGGACCAGCGTGACGAGCGAGGTCGTCTCCGATGCCTCGATCGCAGTCGGCCGCTTGTCGCCCGATTTGCGGGCGAAGCAGATCGTCACCCGGTCGGCCTCGGCCGTGTACAACCCGCGGAGGGTGCCCGCGGGAATCTTGACCGGAATGTTGAAGGCCGAGCCGCCAAACTCGAGTTCGTCGAGGATCAAATCGACGGCCCGCGGATCGGCCGGGTCGAACGCGAGTCGGCCGGTGAGCGGGTGGTCGTGGCCCCACGGCTCGGTGAGCGTGAACGCGGTGCCCTTGACGGTGACGACCGACGTCCAGACCTTCGACAGCTCGTTGTGGGAGCCGGTCCGCGCCGCGTCGAACAGCCAGGTGCCGTCGAGGTTCGGCTTCGGGTCGGCGGCCGGGGTCAGCGACGCGACGAGCAAGGTCACGGCCGAGAGGCACCAGCGCGCCTTCATTTGAATTCTCCGCCGGAGGGCGATCGCGGAACGGACTACGCCATCATCGCACCCACCGCCCCGCTGTGCCACCGGTTTTCGCTTGATCTGTCGGAAGTGTGTAGGCGTCACGAAAGTGGGTGGGAAAAACGGTAGACTGATGTTGGAACAT
>CAZBXY010000157.1:0-17925 GCA_964495365.1 uncultured Frigoriglobus sp.
CAACTCTAGCGCATCGTTGAACGCCTTGGCGACGTTCGCGGCCTCCTGACCGATCATCGCATCGACAACGAGATACACCTCGTCGGGCTTCACCAGCTTGTCGATCCGCTGGAGTTCGGCCATCAGTTCCTGGTCGATCTGGAGCCGGCCAGCGGTGTCCAGAATGACCACGTCGCACAGCGAGGTCTTCGCACGGGCCACCGCGTTGCGGCACACGTCAACGGGGTTCGTGGCCTCGCTGTACACCGGCACGCCGGTCTGCTCGCCGAGCGTTTTGAGCTGTTCGACGGCGCCGGGGCGCTGCAAGTCGGCCGCCGCGAGCATCGGCTTGCGCCCCTGCCCTTTCAATGTGAGCGCGAGCTTCGCCGCGGTGGTCGTTTTGCCGGAACCTTGAAGGCCGCAAAGCATCAGCACAACGGGCCGGTCCGCCCGCTGCGGGATCTTGTGATCCACCGGCCCCATCAGGGCGACGAGTTCTTCGTAGACGTTCTTGACGATCTGCTCGGACGGATCGACGCGCGAGAGCGTATCCTGACCCAGCGACTTCGCTTCGACGCGGCCAATGAAGTCGCTGGCGACGTTGAAGTTCACGTCGGCTTCGAGGAACGCGCGCCGGACCTCGCGCAGCCCTTCCTTGACGTTTTCGGCGGTGAGCCGGCCCCGCCCGCGGAGTTTCTTCAGTGCGTCGCCGAGCGACCGCGTAATGCCTTCAAACATTCGTCACCGCTGAAACCGGGGTGCTGACGTGCCGCCGCACGGTCATTCGGTTACTTTAAGACAATCGCGAGTCCGGTTCAACGGGACCGAAAGCCCTTGTAGTCTCGCCTGTAGAACAAAAGAGGAACTAACCACAGAGACACAGAGGCACAGAGAAAACCGAGAAGAAAGTGTTTTGAAATACTCTTCGTCTGTCTTCTCTGTGCCTCTGTGTCTCTGTGGTTAGTCCTGCTTCGTCACTCCCACCCGGAGGCGTCATGCGTCTGTTCTGGAGCCTGGTCGTTGTCGTTGCGGGTACCGCTGGTGCTGTGGCGGACGACTGGCCGCAGTGGCTCGGCCCGAAGCGCGACGGCGTGTGGCGCGAAACGGGACTCGTCGAGAAGTTCCCCGCGGGCGGGCCGAAGCTGCTCTGGAAGGAGCCGATCGGCGTCGGCTACGCGGGTCCGGCAGTCGCGGGCGGGAAGGTGTTCGTCACCGACTACGTCGCCGGCGACAAGACGAAGCTCCCGCCGGGCGGGTTCACAAAAGGTCGGTTCGCCGGCACCGAGCGTGTCACTTGCCGTAACGCAAGCACTGGCAAGCAGTTGTGGCAAATCGAATACCCGACGGAATACACCGTCAGCTACCCGGCCGGCCCGCGATGCACCCCGACCGTTGACGGCGACATCGTGTACACGCTCGGGGCGATGGGCGACCTGAAGGCACTCAAGGTGAGCGACGGCAAGGAGTTGTGGTCGAAGAACTTCATGAAGGACTACGACGCCGGGTTGCCGGTGTGGGGCTTCGCGGCCCACCCGCTTGTCGATGGCGACAAGCTCATTTGCCTCGTCGGCGGAACGAACGATCGGCTCGTGGTGGCGTTCGACAAGAAGACCGGCAAGGAACTGTGGGCGTCGCAGAGTTGCCTCGGCGACTTCGGCTACTGCCCGCCGATGATCTACGAGTTCGGCGGCAAGCGCCAGCTCATCATCTGGCACACGCGAGCGGTGGTGGGGTTGGAGCCTGACACTGGCAAGCGCATCTGGCGCGTGGATTTCGAGGCGAAAGCGGCTCTCACCGCGCCGACCCCGCGCAAGGTCGGCACTGACAAATTGTTCATCACATCTTTCTACAACGGTTCGATGCTTCTGAAGGTCGGTGCGGACAAGGCGGATGTGGTGTGGCGGAGCAAGGCGCGAGGCGAGAACCGCGACCAGACGACCGACCTGAGTTCGATCATGTCCACGCCGTGGGTCGAGGGCGACCACATTTACGGCGTGTGCAGTTACGGGCAACTGCGGTGCATCGAGGCCAACACCGGTAAGCGCGTGTGGGAGAGTATGCAGGCGACGCGCGGCAAACTCACCCCCGCGAAGGTCGCCGCGGAGCCGGAAGCCGCGGAGAGCGAGCGGTGGAGCCTGGCGTTCATCGTCCCGCACGCCGACCGCTACTTCCTCTTCAACGAACAGGGTGACCTCATCATCGCGAAGCTGTCGCCGAAGGGGTACGAGGAACTCGACCGCGCGCACCTGATCGACCCGACGAACACGATGGCCGGGCGCGGGCGGCTGGTGGTGTGGATGCACCCGGCGTTCGCCGACAAGTGCGTCTTCGTCCGCAACGACAAGGAACTGATCGGCTACTCGCTGGCGAAGTAGCGGCGCCGCGACCGCGGACGCACGTCGGTTGATGGGGTCGCGTTCGGATCGGGCCGTTCCCTCCGCGGCTAGTCTCGATCGTCTCGCCGCTCACGCATTGCGGGCGTCGGTCGGGCGCTCGCCGGTGATGAGCCGGGCCGTGCGGTTGCGCGTCATGTAGTTCCAGAACCACTGGAACAGCACGAGCACGCGGTTCTCGAACCGGGCCAGATACAGGATGTGGATGAACAGCCACGCGAGCCACGCGAGGTATCCGCTGAACTTGAACCCCATGCTCTCGGCGACCGCCTTGCCCCCGCCGATGGTCGCCATCGTCCCCTTGTCGAAGTAGCGGAACGGCCCCTTGGGCGTTTCGCCCTTGAGCCGCCGAACGATCACCCCCGCGACGTATTCGCCCTGTTGCGTCGCCACCGGGGCGAGACCGGGCAGCGGTTTGCCGTCCGGGCCGGGCATACTCGCCATGTCGCCGATGACGAACACGTCCGGCCGATTGCCGACGGTGCAGTCCGGGTTCACCGGCACGTGCCCGCCGCGCCCGGCGGTCACGCCCGCGGCCTCGGCCAAGAGCTTGCCCAGCGGCGACGCCTTCACCCCGGCGGCCCACACCACCGTCTCGGTGTCGATGCGCTGGCCCTCCGCCTTTCCGCCGTCGGGTTTCACGATCACGTGGTCCGGTTCGATCGCGGTGACGTGGCAATCGAGTTGCACCTCGATCCCCATCCCGGCGAGCGCGCCGAGCGCCTTCTGGCTCAGTTTCTCGTGGAACGCGCCGAGCACGCGCGTCTGGCCCTCTACCAAAATGATGCGCGCGGTGGACGGGTTGATGTTGCGGAAATCGGCCCGCATGGTGTGCTTGGCCAGTTCGCTGATCGCCCCGGCCATCTCGACGCCGGTCGGGCCGCCGCCGACCACCACGAACGTCAGCAGCCGCGTTCGTTCGGCCGGGTCGCTCGACCGCTCGGCCCTCTCGAACGCCGACAGCACCCGGCGCCGGATCTCGGTCGCGTCCTCGATCGTTTTCAGCCCCGGGGCGCGGTCGGCCCACTCGTGGTGCCCGAAGTAGTGGTGCGTCGAGCCGGTCGCCACGATGAGCGAGTCGAACGGCACCCGGGCGCCGTCCTTCAGGATCACGGCCTTCGCCGCGAGGTCGAACCCGGTCACCTCGCCGAGCATCACCTGCGTGTTCTTCTGCTTCTTGAGGATCGCCCGCAGCGGGGCCGCGATGTTCGCCGGCGACAGCCCGCCGGTGGCGACCTGGTACAGGAGCGGCTGGAACAGGTGGAAGTTGCGGCGGTCGATGAGCGTGACCTGCGTGGGCGTCTTGTTGAGCGACTGCGCCGCGACCAGTCCGCCGAACCCGCCGCCGACGATGACGACCCGGTGGGCCGTTGCTCCGTCCGACATGAGCGATGCCTCCGTGGATTTTGATGGAGAGGCATTCTACGAACGCCGCGAGCGCCCGACGGCCGGTAAGCACAGCGCCAGTGCCGCGGGCGCGACCCACCAGTAATCGTGCAGCGCGCCGGCCCGTGCGAACGATGCCGCAGTAATCGCAGCTTGCCCGCAGATCAGCGCCGCGGCGAGCGAGAACCGATTCGTGCGCACCAGCTCCGCCGCGGCCCACACGACTGGTACGAGCAGAACCGGCAGGTCGAAGATCCAACCGCCGTAGGGCGTCGTGATTAACGACCCCGCGACCACGAGCGGCAACATTCGCGCCCAGTCCCACGACGCGCCCTTCCACAACCGGTACGCGAGGAACGCGGCGCACGCGAGTGCGCACGGCACGAATTGCACCCAGAAGTGCTCCGGCGCGAGCCACCTCCGCAGCCAGAAGGCCGGCACCGGCAGCCACCAGTCGGAAAGCGGGGTCGCGCCCTCCGTCGGGTGCCGCACGGCTTCGACGAACTGCCCGATCACCGCGGGGTTCGCCGCGAGAGCAACTCCGAGCGCGAGCGCGATCACTCCGCCGCCCGCGGCGAGCGACTTGGCTCCGCGGCGCGTGATCGCGTCGGCAATGAGCAGCACTCCGAAGACCGCGAGCAGGTGCGGCTTCAGCGCCGTGATCGCGGCGCACGCCCCGGCGGCGAGGGGCTTCTCCTTCTGCCGGAAATGCAGGAAGCCCGCGAGGCCGAGCAAAATGAATCCGGTGTTCTGGCCGTAGGCGACGAGCCACCACGTACCCGCGAACGACACCGCAACGATTGCCGCGAACCAGCGGCATTCGGGTGGCCGACTTTCTCCGAAAGTCGATGCTGACTCTCGGAGAGAGTCAGCCACCCGAGGGAGCATGTACGTTCGCCACAGGAGGTCACACGCGACGAACACCGCGGCGAGTTGCAGCCCGACCCACAGGAGCGTGGCCCAGCGCGGCGGGAGCGCGCCGAGCGGCATGTACACCGCCAACGCCGGCGGCGGGTTCCACATCATCACCGCGTGTTCGCGGGTCGGGTCGGCAAGCTTCTGTTCGGCGAGCAGCTCCTCCGGGTGGTACGGGTTGCCAGCGCGCAGGTTCACGCGCCCCGCGGCCCAGTATTCGAGGAAATCGCGCGGGACGAGGAAATCCGGCGCGCGAACCAACACGTCCGCGACGAAGAGGAGCATTCCCCCACCGACGAGGAGAACGAGCAGCGACCGGAGGCGTTGCGACATGCGGTGAGTTTACTTCGCGGGGAGCGAGCGCACGCGGCGGATCGCGTCGGCGTCGCCGGTGAGGTCGAACACGTACAGGCTGCCGCCGAGGATCGCGATCGGGGCGCGCGAGCGGAGCCAGGCGAACGTTTGCGGGTCGTTCAGGTAAATGCCGAGCAGGTTGTTCGCGCTCACGACGAGCACGTGTCGCGCGGAGTTTTCGGGAACGACTTCGCCGCCGGGTTCGCCCACGCGGCCGTAGGTCGGTAGCGGCTGGAAGCGGATACCGTGGGCTTCGGGTCGATCGGTGCCGAAGTACGAGAGGTAAATCACGTCCGGCCCGTTGGCCGCGAGGTACGCCTTCAACTGCGGGAGCGATTGTCCCCAATCGACGTTGGAATCCGCGACGAACCGGCCCGCGCCCTGCGGCCCGCCGGCGAGTTCGTTGAAGTACGCCAGCGGGTGCGGATCGCTCCGCGCGGCGGAAACCGCGGCCCACACGCAGCACACCACAAGCAACCCGCGCCCTGCGAGCCGACAGCACCCCGCGCACGCGAGTCCGGCCGCAATGACGTACAGGAACGGCAGCACCGGCAGCACGACCCGCACGCCGAGGTTCACGCGCGCGTACGAGGCGAGCGCGAGGAACACCAGCGGCGGGAGTAGGAGGAACGCGAGCGCCTGAACCTCGCGCGTAGCCTGTTCTGTCGTAGCCCGACTCTCCGAGTCGGGTTCTTCTCTTCCCGAGCGGAGTTCGGACCCGACTCGGAGAGTCGGGCTACGACAGCACTCTCCGAGTCGAGCTACGGGTGCGCGCTGCACTGCGAACAACGCCGCCAGCAACACACCCGCGAGCAGCCCGAGCGTAAGCTTTAGCGGCAACAGAACGAGGAAGTAGTGATACCAGCCCGCGCGCGACAGTTCGCCGTTGAGGTACATCATTCCGTCGCCGTGGTCGGCGCGGGTGAGCTGGAACTTCAGCCCGCGGCCCCACTGGTCGAAGTGAACGAACCCGTAGGTCGCGGCGAGCGTGACCAGCGCGATGAGACCGAGCCGGAACGCGAACTCCACCGCGGCGCGGCGCCGGGGGACGTCTGCGGGCGCCCCCGGCAGCGCCAGCGTTCCGCCGCGAAGCACGTACACCGCGCCCGCGGCGCCCAGACCCGCGACCGTGGCCAGCGCGGAGAACTTCGACCCGAGCGCGAGGCCGAGCGCGACGCCGGCGGCGATGAGCAGCCCACGCGAGGGCTTCGTGGCGTACTCCCACAGGAGGTAACACGCCGAGAGCGAGAACAGCGCCAACCCGGCGTCGGTGGTGAGTACACACGAGAGCGCGAGCAAGTTCGGGTCGGCCGCCGCAAACGCACACGCCCCGACGCCGGCGAGCGGCGAGTTCCATAGCCGGAACGCCCACCACCCCGCGAGCAGCACCACGCCGCAACCGAGCGCGAGGTTCACGCGCCGCGCGGGGCGAAGCAGCTCGCGGGGTTCGCGCCCGGAGTGAAACAGCAGGGCGGTGCCGACGTGCCAGTGGTCGTCACCGGTCGCGGTGGCTGTGTCGTGCGGGTACAGCGACCGATCGGAGAGCGCGAGCGGCGCGGCCCAGAGCAGTTTCAGGAAAGGCGGATCTTCGCTGTTCAGGCGAAAGCTGCCGGTCGTCCAGTAGGAATAGCCGGCGGCGAGGTGAACCGGTTCGTCGAACGTCGGGCCGTTGGCCGCCAGGAACGCTTCGCCACGCACCCAGAACCACGCGACGAGCGCGAGAGCGATGGCAGCAGCGAGCAGGTTCCGCGCGTTCATGTCCCAGCTTAGAACACAGTCGGGCTGAGAGTCCGTGGGATCGTGCCGGACAGTAGACGGCACAACCGGATCAGGTCATATTATATACATTTGGATAGTAACTATTGTCGAAGGGCCACCGCGTGGCCGAGTTGGCCGCCTTGGCCGCCTTGAGCAAATAGGCCTGGAAAAACGCACCTTTCCCAAGGCGGCCACTTGGCCGCCTTGAACTCAAGACGGCCAACTCGGAAGGCTCGTCGAGAGTGCCGACCGGCCTCAGCGCCGTTAGAACGCGGCCCGGTAGATGCCGAGGATTTCGTCTTCGCTCTGCGGCATTCGCGGATTCACGCGCATGAGTCGCTTGATCGCGAACGCCTTCGCCGCGAACCCCGGTAGCATGTCTTCCGTCACGCCGATGTCGCGCAGGCGCAGCGGAATGCCGATGTCCGCCCGGAGCCGCTCGACGGCGGAAATCGCATTCACCGCCGCTTTGCGAAGATTCTTTCCCTCGGAGGTGTCGCCCAGCCACCAGGCGATGGTGGCGAATTCGGTCTCACGCTTCTTCAGGTTGAACTGCATCACATAAGGCAGCAGCAGGCCGTTGCCCGCGCCGTGCGAGACGTGAACCGCGCCGCCGACGGGATATTCCATCGCGTGAACGAGCGCGACGCCCGCGTTTGAGAACGCCAGCCCGCCGAGCGTCGCCGCAAGCGCCATGCCGTCGCGGGCTTCGAGGTCGTTGCCGTCCTTCACGGCCCGCCGGAGAAACTGCCCGACCAGATCAATGCACTTCCCCGCCATCAAATCGGCCAGCGGGTTCTTGCCCTGGTAAACGGATTTCTCGCCTGACGGCAGCGGGAAGTCGTCGTTGTTCACGGCGCAGAAGCCTTCGATGGCGTGCGTCAGCGCGTCGATGCCGGAGTCGGCGGTCACCTTCGGCGGGCAACTCACCGTGAACAGCGGATCGACGATCGCGAACGCCGGGCGCAGGAACGGACTGAGGCACGACACCTTGATGTGGTTCGCGGTGTCTGTGAACACGGCCGCCGCAGAGACTTCCGACCCGGTCCCGGCGGTCGTGGGAATGCAAATCAGCGGTTTTACAGGGCCGGGGACGCGGCAATCGCCGGTGTAATCCAGCGGGTCACCGCCGTGGCTCAGGATCATCGACACGAGCTTCGCCGTGTCCATGTTGCTGCCGCCGCCCAGACCGACAATCACATCCGGGTTGAAGTTTCGCGCCGCCGCAACACACTCCCGCACCAGTTCCACGCCCGGCTCCGGGGTGATCCTGTCGAAGTGCGCGAATGTGACGCCGGCTGTAGTGAGCGGTTCGGTGGTTTGGCTCAGTAAGCCGGCTTTCACCAGAATGGAATCGGTCACGACGAACGCCCGCCGCGCGCCGAGCCGCTCGCAGGCATCACGAAGGTGAATCCGCACCGCGTTGCGGCCGAAGAACAGGGCGCCGGCGGAGGAGAAGGACCAGGTACGCATGGAGTGTGAGTGCGAGTGTGAGTGTGAGTGCGAAATCCAACCGGTGTGCATTCCGCGGGTTGCCGGGTAATATAACCCCGGCGGCCAAGACGGTCAGGCCGTGCGGTGTTTTCACCCGCACTCACACTCACACTCACACTCTCCATGCGAATCGGCATCCTCACCGTTTCCGATCGGGCCAGTCGCGGCGTGTACGAGGACAAGAGCGGTCCGGCGATCCGCGCGTGCCTCACCGAGTTCCTCTCGTGCGCGTGGGAGCCGCACGCGCTCGTCATCCCGGACGAACAGGAACAGATCGAGGCCACACTCAAGGCGATGTGCGACGACGAGGGCTGTTGCCTCGTCGTCACGACCGGGGGCACCGGCCCGGCGAAGCGGGACGTGACGCCCGAAGCCACCGAGGCCGTTTGCGAGAAGATCCTGCCAGGGTTCGGCGAGTTGATGCGCGAAATCTCGCTGAAGTCGGTGCCGACCGCGATCCTCTCGCGCCAGACCGCGGGGATTCGCGGCCAGTCGCTGATCGTGAACCTGCCCGGCAAGCCGGCGGCGATCCGCGAGTGCCTCTTGGCGGTCATGCCCGCGATCCCGTACTGCATCGACCTCATCGGCGGCCCGGCCCTGACGACCAACGAGGCCGTGGTGAAGGCGTTTCGACCGAAGGGGTAACATCGCGAGCGGCGTATCGTATGGCGAACGGCGCGGCGTCAGCCCGCCGAGTGGCCGAATACCGCCACGAACGCGACACGTTTCTCGGCGGGCTGACGCCGCGCCGTTCGCCACACATAAAAGGGATACCTCATGCGACTCGTTTCATTCGCGCTGGTGCTGCTGCTCCCGGCGGCCTCCTCCGCTCAAACGGAGGAGATGGTCAAGGCTATCGAGCGGAAGCTCGCGAACGACCGAACCGCGAAATGGGTTCTCGAGCAGGAGGCCCCGGACGGCGGGTTCTACCTCGCGCCGCAAGACCCCAAGAGCGACGCCAAGCCGGTGCCGAGCCTCCGCGCGACCAACGGCGCGGTGCGGGCGCTGAAGTACCTCGGGTTCCCGCTCCTCAAGGGGGAACGGGACAAGCACGCGGCGTTTGTACTCAAGTGCTACGACCCGAAGACCGGCGCGTTCGCGGAACCCGGCGGCAAGCCGGACGTGGCGATCACGAGTATCGGCGTCATGGTCGCGACGGAACTGGGTATCCCGAAGGAGAAGTTTGCGAAGGCGATGGACTACCTGAAAGAGAACGCGAAAACCTTCGAGGAAGTGCGCATCGGCGCCGCGGCGGTCGAGGCGTGGGGCGTGAAGGACTGCCCGTTCAAACTCGACGAGTGGTTCAAGATCGCTGATCGCCATCTCGACGGCAGCGGGAAGTTGGCTCCGGCCGACGGAGGGGCGAGAGAACTCGCGTCCTACGCGGCGATGGCCCTTCGGCTCGGTCAACTCCCGCCGCTGGATCCGGTTTGCAAAGAGATCGTGGCCGGGCAGCGCGCCGACGGCGGGTGGGGCAAGAAGGGGGAGAAGGCGTCGGACATCGAAACGACCTACCGCGTCATGCGGGCGCTCATGCTATTCAAGGAGAAGCCGAAGGACGTGCAGAAGCTCCGCACATTCCTCGATTCACACCGCAACGCGGACCACGGGTACGCGACCAAGCCCGGCGAGAAGTCGAGCATGAGCGGGGCGTACTACTACGCCATCGTCACGAAGTGGCTCGATGACATGTCAGGCAAATGACGAATACTGACGAATGCCCCACCAATGACGAACGGACGAGTCCGCGGTGTGGCTTGTGGGGCCGGCGACCCACGTTGAGAGCAACCCCTACGCGGTGGCGAGGACCATCTGGAGCTGGTCGGCGGCCGGCAGGCGCCCGGAGCGTTCCAGTTCGTTCGCCTCGGCCCGGACCGCCTCGAACCCCTCGCGGAGCGTGCGCAGCACCTTCCGCGCGTTCTCGATCGCCGGGACCGACGCGCGGGCCAGCTCGTGGGTCACGAACTCGTACAGCCGCAGCATGTTCGTGTTCGCCTCCGGGTTCACCTCGACGCGCACGCCGGCGGCCAGCTCGGCGACGATGAGTTGCGTCTTCGCCAGCTGGGGGAGCGCGGTCGCCGCGTCGCCGGCCCGCAGCGCGGCCTCGGCCCGATCGAGCCGCTCCAGCGCCTTGTCGTAAAGCGCCAGCAGCAGGTCGATCCGGGTCCACCCGGTCGGTTCGTCCTTGCGGTACTTCTGGTAGGCGTTCAACACGGCACGGTCCCGGTTACTTGGAGCTACTGGTGGGGATGACGAGCGACGAGAGCTGCGTCTGAAGGTTCTTCAGGCTGCTGACCGCGGACTCCATCGCCGCGAACTTCACCTGCAAATCCGCCGTCTTGGCCGAGAGCACGTCGTTCTGTTTGGTGATGGTCTTGTCGATGTCCGCGGTCTGCTGGTTGAACCCGTCGTTGATCGCCTTGAGCCGCCCCGTGCCGGAGTCGAGGTACTTGGTCAGCACCGCGTTGAGCCGGCTGGCCAGTCCCTGCGTCACGGTCACGTTGGCCGAGCCGGTGGTCGTCAGCGTCGAGCGGACCTGGAGCCCGTCGGTGTTCGCGTTCCCGGAACTGCCGGTGAGCACCTGTCCCGACCCGGTCGCGGTCTCGGTCGTCCCGTTGACCACGAAGTTGCCGGCGACGTTGGTTCCGGTCGCGGTCTCGGTGCCGGTGAACCCGAGCAGACTCGCGGCGCTGCCGCCGGTCACCGCGACCTGCGACGAACTTCCGTAGAGCTGCGAGGTGATCTGGATCTTGCTCGACCCGTCCAGCCCGACCGTGACCAAATTGCCCTCCAGCTCCGGGGCGGCGTTGATCCGCTGCTGGAGCATCGCGACCAGCGTTTCCGGCGTGTACGTGCCGGGCGTGAGCGTGATGCCCGAGGCGAGCAGCCCGTTCACCTTCACCTGCAGCGCGTTGTTCGGCGGGGTGATGATGACCGAGCCGCCGACCGCGCCGGACGCGAGCACCACGGCCCGCGTCGCCGGCGCGGTGACGTTCACCTGGTACGGTGCCCCGGCGCTCGTCGGCTTCGTTTTGTTGCCGCCGAGGACGAACTCCGTTCCGGCGGCGTCCGTCGAGCCGGAGAGCGCGAACAGCTTCTTCAGGTCGGCCGGCGTCGCGCCGCCCGGGCCGTTGAGCGCGGCCGTCAGCTTGGACGAATCGAACGTCAGCTTGCCCTTCTCGCCGAACGCGATCCCGACCGACGACAGCCGGTTCGCGCTCGCCGACAGCCCGGGGACGGTCGCGGCCAGCGCGGCGGCCAGCTCGTTGCCCAGCTCGGCGACCTCGCGGTTGCCCAGCAGCAGCCCGGCCTGCTTCGCCTCCGGGTCGTACTTGGTCTGCTCGTTGAGGAAATCGCGGACGCCGTTGTACGCGTCCACGAACTCTTGAGTCGCCTTGACAATCGCCTCCGTATCGTTGGCGACGGTCAGCGTGATCGGCTTGGTCGTGTCGGCGCGGAGCAGGTTCAGGCTCACGCCCGGGATCAGCTTGTTCACCTGATTGGTGCTGCTGGTCACGGTCAGCGCGCCGGCTCCGCTCCCCACGGTGACGCTCGCGTCCGCCGCGGCCTGCACCACTTTGTTCGTCGGGTCGATCGTGGCCCCGGTACCGGTGGTCAGGTTGTTGGTGACGGTGATCGCGTTGGCCGCGCCGGTCTTCGCGGAGGTCAGGAGCAACCGGTACGGGTTCGCGGAGCCGTCGTTGATGACCGACGCGCGCACGTCGCCGCCGGCGGCGTTGACCGCGTCGGCCAGCCCTTGCAGCGTCGCGTTGCCGGGGCCGACGGTCACGGTCGTCGCGGTGCCGCTGCCGACCTGGAGCGTGAGCGTGCCCTGCTTGATCGCCGCGTTCGGGTCGGCGAACCCCTCGGAGGCGATCTGTGCCCCCTGCGCCAGCGCGTTGACGGTGAGCGTGTAGTTGCCGGGGATCGCGGCGGTGCCGGCGACGGCGGTGGCGGCCGCCGCGTCGGAGACTGTGGCCTTGCGCCCGTCGAACGCGCTGCCGGCCGAGCGGGCCAGCGCGTTCGTCTTGAACTGGAGGTCGAACAGCTTCGCCGACAGCGCGGCGAACGCGGTCTGCTTGGTGGTAATGGTCGATTTTTGCGCGGTGAGCGCGTCGATCCGCCGCTGGTTGATCTTGGTCAACCCGGCGACCAACTTGTCGGTATCGATTCCGGTGGCGAGACCGGAGAAGCTCAGCCCGCTCGAACTGACGCCACTCACCGAGGACACGGGGCACCTGTATGTGAGACCACGCGCGGCGCCGGGGGTACCGACCTGACCGCGCGCCTGAGAAGGTTATCGAACCGGGCCAATCAAAATTTGCCCGGTTCGCGTGGGGCATCAAAAATCAGCCCCGGAGGAGCTGGGCGACGAGCTGGCTCGTCTGGTTGGCGTTGCCGAGCACCGTCGAACCGGCCTGGATCTGCGTCTGGAGCCGGGTGAAGGTGGCGATTTCCGACGCGAAGTCGGTGTCGCGGATCACCGACTCGGCCGCAGTCGTGTTCTCCAGGGTCGCGCCCAGGTTCCGGGCGTTCGATTCCAGCGTGTTCGACTGGAACGCCCCGAGTTTGCCGCGGAGGTTCGAGATCTGGCTGATGGCCGCGTCCACCACCTTGATCGCGTCCTGCGCGCCGGTCTGGGTGGTGACGTTGACGGCGCCGAGGTTGGCCGTGGCCGACCCGAGGACCCCGGTGCCGAGCCGGTCGGCGTTCACCTGGTCGATCGACAACAGGGCGGTCTCGTTCGCGTTCGCCCCGATCTGGAACGTCAGCTTCTGGTCGTTAACGGTAACGACCGTGTCGGAGCCGGCCCCGGAGGCGACGGTGGTGCCCGCGGCCACGTTCACCGAGAAGCTCAGCCCCTCGGCCCCGCCGAAGGTGACCTGGTTGTTCAGCCCGTTCGATCCGGCCGAGACCGAGGTCGCGGCGCCGCCGACGGTGACGACGAGGGCGGCCCCGGCGGCTCCGGTCGAACCGGCGGTGAGGAACCCGGTCGCGTCGCGGGTCGAGTTGGAGTCGGCCGTGGCGGTGATGGCCGCCGAGCCGAGGATGTTGCTGCGGATTTCGATGTTGTTACCGTTGAGCGTCACCGCGAACTTGCCGGCCCCGCCTCCGATCGACGCCGCGTTGTCCAGTGCCGTCTGGATCTTCGTCCGCGACGAGGCGGCCGTGTCCCCGACCGCCAGAGCGACCGTCAGGGTCTGGCCCGAGGTCAGGCCGCCGCCGCTGATGGTGACCGACCCGGCCGCGGTCGTGGCGGCACCGGTGCCGACCGTACCCAGGGAGGTTCCGCCCGTGCCCGTCGTGGTGATCCGAACCGTCTGGGCGCCGGCGGTCGCGCCGGTGCCGGCGGTGATGCCCCCGAGCGAGGCGTTGTTGGCGCCGGTCACGCTGCCGGTGACGCCGGCCTGACCGTTGAGCAGGTTCTTGGTGCCGAACTTGGTCGTGTTGGCGATCGTGTTGATGGTGTTCAGCGAGTTGGTGATTTCGGCCTGGTTGGCAGCCAGCGCGTTGGTGTCGTTGACGCCGCTGTTGGCCGAGTCGAGGGCCAGCCCGCGGATCTTGGTCAGAAGGCCGTTCACCTCGTTCAGCGCGCCTTCGGCCGTTTGAACCACCGACACCGCCTTGTTCGTGTTGTCGATCGCGGTCCGCAGGCCGGCGATCTGGGCCCGCTGCTGTTCGCTGATGACCAGCGCCGCCGGGCCGTCGGCCCCGCGGTTCACCTTCAGGCCGCTGGACAGCCGTTCGAGCGACCGCGACAGGTTCGTGTTGGTCCTGTTCAAGCTCTGCTGGGCGTTGAGGGAGGCGTTGTTGTTGACGATCGAGAGGGCCATGGTGCGAGAACTCCGGTGCAAGTTGGTTTGGTTCGGCGGGTCGGACGGTTCCGCCCGTCGCAGGAGGTTATCGAACCGGATTTCGGAAATTTGCTCGGCGAATCCGGCGCGGCGAATTCCTGACGTTCGGGGCAAATAATTCGCGTCGGGCACGATGAATCCCATCGGCCCCGCGCCGCCCCGGCGGAACTTCGCACGGGCGAACGTCCGCCGGGGCGGCGCCGTGCTAGAGAACGACATGTTCACCACGACCGACGACCCCGCCGCGCCGGGCCGCGCGCGACTCGTGCTGTGCGGGCGGGTCACCGTCGCCGAGGCCGGCGCGCTGCACCAAACCGCGGTGGCTCTGGTTGCACGCGGGGCCGATGTCGCGATCGACTGCGCGGCGCTGGAGTACCTGGACGTGGCCGCAGCGCAGATCCTCATCGGCCTGGAGCGGCAACTGGGCCGCCGCGGGCGCCGCGCGGAGATCGTCGGCGCATCGCCGGCGGTGGCGGCCGACCTGCGGCTCTTGGGGCTGTCCGGCGCGCCGGCCGGGGCCGCCCCGGTCAGCCGGTGGCAGCAGGCGATCCGGACGGTCGCGGGGTTTCAGTCGAGCGCGGCGAACTGAGCGCCACGGGAGCGGAACAATGGCCAAGACGGTGCTGGTGGTGGACGACTCGCCCACGATGCGGCAGATGGTGTCGGACACCCTGCGCGGGGCCGGGTTCGACGTGGTGGAAGGGACCAACGGCGAGGACGCGCTGCGCCGGGTCGCCGGGGTCAGCGTCCGGCTCGTCATCACCGACTTCAACATGCCCATCATGGGCGGGCTCGCGCTGATCGAGCGGCTCCGGGCGCGCCCGGAGTTCAAGTTCACCCCGATCCTGGTACTCACGACCGAGGTCGAGGAGCGGCGCAAGCAAGAGGGCCGCACCGCCGGGGCGACCGGGTGGGTGGTCAAGCCGTTCGACCCGACCCGGCTGCTCCAGCTCGTCAACCGGCTCGTGCCCTGACGCCCCGCGGAGCCGCCGGTATGAAGTTCGACCTGACCCAGTACCGCAAGACGTTCTTCGACGAGGCCCGGGACCACCTGGCCGCGATCGAGACGGCCCTGCTGCGGCTCGACGGGGCCGACCCCGGCGCGATCGACGACGCGTTCCGCGCGGCGCACTCGATCAAGGGCGGGGCGGACGCGGTCGGGTTCCCGCACATCGCGAAATACACGCACGGCCTGGAAGAGACGTTCGACCGGTTCCGCGGGGCCGACCGGATCCCCCGCACGGTTCTCGATCGCCTCTTGGAAGCGACCGACACCCTGGGCCAACTGGTGAACGCCGCGCGGGCCGGCGAAGTCCCGCCGGCGGGCACCGACGACGTGTTCCCGTGGTTCGCCGCGGCCGTCGAGCAACCCGAGGGGCCGCCCGCGGTCGATCGGCGCACGTTCGCGGTGACGGTCATCCCGCACCCGGACGCGATGCGGTTCGGTCTCGACCCGCTCGCGCTGCTCCGCGGGCTGACCGAACTCGGCACCGTCGGTCGGGTCGAACTGAACGCCAGCGGGCTGCCGCCGCTCGCGGACCTGGACCCGGAGCGGTGTTACCTGTCGTGGATCGTGTACCTCGAAACCGACCGGCCGGAAGTCGAGATCGCCGACGTGTTCGCGTTCGCGTCGGACATGGTTCAGGCCACGATCGCGCCCGTCGAAGCGGCCGTGCGCGCCGAGACTCTCAAGGCGACGTCGATCGAGGTGTTCGACCCGGTGCGGATCGCGGCGCTCCTCGCGCGGCCGGAGCCAGATCCGGAACCCGCGCCGGTGCCGGAGCGCGCCGAGGAGCCGCGGCCCGACGTCCGCCCCGACCCGGCGCCCGGCCCGCGCCGGGGCGCCGACAAGGAAACGGTGCGGGTCGATAAGGACCGGCTCGACAAGCTCATCAACACGATCGGCGAACTGGTCATCGCGCAGTCGATGGCGCAGCAGGAATTCGATGCGTTCTCCGCCGGCAGCGCGTCGCGCGCGCTGCCGGAACTGGCGAAGATCGCGCGCGACCTCCAGGAACTGGGCCTGTCACTACGGATGGTCCCGCTCCGGGGGACGTTCCAGAAGATGACGCGGCTGGTCCGCGATTTGTCGCGCAAGCTCGGCAAACCGGTCGAACTGGCCCTGCACGGCGAGGAAACGGAACTCGACAAGACGGTGGTGGACCGGCTCGGCGACCCGCTGATGCACATGGTCCGCAACGCGCTCGATCACGGACTGGAGTCGCCCGCCGATCGCGCCCTGGCGGGCAAACCGGCCGACGGGCACCTCGCCCTCCGGGCCTACCACCAGGGCGGCAACGTCTACATCGAACTGACCGACGACGGGCGCGGGCTGGACCGCGCCCGCCTGCTCCGCAAGGCGATCGAGAAGGGCATCGTGGCGGAGGGCGAGCGGCTGAGCGACGCGGAGGTGTACGCGCTCATCTTCGAGCCGGGGTTCTCGACCGCGGCGGGCGTGACCGACGTGTCCGGCCGCGGCGTGGGCATGGACGTGGTGCGCCGAAACGTTCAGGCGCTACAAGGGAACATCTTGATTCGGACGCAGCCCGGCAAGGGCACGACATTTACGATCCGGCTCCCGCTGACGCTGGCGATCGTGGACGGGCTGACGGTCGGGCTGGGCGAGGACGTGTACGTCCTCCCACTCCTGTCGGTGATCGAGTCGTTCCGCCCGCGCCCGGCCGACGTGCGCACGATCGCGGCCCGCGGCGAAGCGATCACCGTCCGCGGCGAGGTCGTCCCGCTGGTGCGGCTGCACCAACTGCTCGACCGGCCGTGCCGCGATTCGGACCCGTGCCGCGGGCTGGTGGTTCTGGTCGAGGACCAGGGCAAGAAGCACGCGATCCTCGTGGACGAGTTGCTCGGCCAGATGCAGGCGGTGGTCAAGAGCCTGGACGCGAACTACCGGCGGGTCGAAGGGTTCGCCGGGGCGACGATTCTCGGCGACGGCCGCGTCGCCATGATTTTGGACATTCACGGGCTGGTTCAGTTGCACGCCCGGCTCGGCCGCGGCAAACCGCCGGCGGTACTTGCTGTCAGCGCACCGGGAGAGTTGTTGTGAACACACCGGACACGGACCGCGCCCCGACCGGATTCGCCGCCGAGGGTCGTCAGTTCCTGACGTTCCAACTCGAAGACGAGGAATACGGCCTGGAAATCCTGCGGGTGCAGGAGATCAAGGGGTTACCGAAGATCACCCCGCTGCCGAACACGCCCCCGGAGGTGAAGGGGGTGATGAACCTGCGCGGCGCGGTCGTCCCGATCCTGGACCTGCGCACCCGACTCGGGCTGCGCGCCGCGGAGTACACGCGGTTCACGGTCGTCATCGTCGTCACCGTCGGGCCGAAGGTCGTCGGGCTGGTGGTGGACGCGGTGTCGGACGTGCTCAACGTCGGGGCGAAGGAGGTCGTTCCCGCCCCGGACCTCGGGGCCGGGGTGGACACGTCGGTCCTGACGGGAATGGCCCGCGCCGGCGACCGGCTCGTTTCGCTGCTCAACATCGACCGGCTCGTCGGCCCCGCGACCGAACCGGCCCTCACCGCATAATTCCAACAACTCCGAGAGAAATCGCCATGTTCCGATTCGTCGAGAGAATGAGCGACCGCACGAAATTGTTGCTCCCGGTCGCGCTGTGCGCGGGGGCGCTCCTGTGCGTCGGGTGGCTGAGCTGGGGCACGGTCGAGCGGGTCAAGGTCGGCGGCCCGCTCGATAACGAGATTCTCGACGGCAAGGATCTGATCGCCGACGTGCTGCCCCCGCCGCTGTACCTGGTCGAAACGCACCTCGTGATG
>CAZBXY010000158.1:0-17855 GCA_964495365.1 uncultured Frigoriglobus sp.
ACCGATGACCAACTGCAACGGCCAGAAACTGTTCAGAAGGCTGAAGGGTTACGTTGAAGAGTTGTATCTGACGTTCTTCGCGCGCCGGCCGACCGCGGACGAAACCGCGGTGGGCGTGAAACACTTGCGGAAGTACGCGAACAACCGCCGCGCCGCGGCCGAAGACCTCGCCTGGGCGCTTCTGAACAGCACGGAGTTCTTGTTCAACCACTGATGCGAGGCGAACCCCGGACTTGCGTCCGGGGGTGGCGTTCCCACACCGAACTCGCACAGAACACCCCCGGACGCAAGTCCGGGGTTCGCCGGAGACACTCATGCCCACCTTCTGCGACGGCCTCACGCGGCGCGACGCAATCCGCGTCGGCACCGCAAGCCTCTTCGGCTCCGCCGTCGGGTTGCCGCAGTTGCTCCGCGCGTCGGAAGCCAAGAAGAAGGACGTGTCGCTGATCTTCGTGTTCCTGCACGGCGGTCAAAGTCACCTCGACACGTTCGACCTGAAGCCGGACGCGCCCGCGGAGTTTCGCGGCGAGTTCAACCCCGCGAAGACCAAGATTCCGGGCCTCTTGCTCTGCGATCTGTTGCCGAAGGTCGGCAAGGAGGTGGACAAGTTCTCGCTCGTCCGGTCGTTCCGCCACCACAACTCCGACCACGGCCCGGCCGATCACTACATCCTCACCGGGTACTTCCCCACCGCGGGCTTCAATCCGTCGCTGTCGCCCAACAACCAGCGCCCGTGCGTCGGGTCGGTCGTGTCGAAGAAGCTTGGCCCGAAGGGATCGGTTCCCGCTTACGTCGCCTTCCCGAAGTTGCACCCCAGCGGCGGCCCGGCGTATCTGGGCGCGAACCACTCGGCCTTTGTGATCGATGCCGACCCATCAGCCCCGAACTTCTCGGTTCCCGATCTGGTTCCGCCGCCGGCGATCGCCTCGGATCGGCTCGACGATCGGAAAAAATTGCTCGAAACGGTGGACCGCTTCCACAAAGCGGCCGAAGCGAAGGCTAACGCCCAGGCCGGCGCGGTCGGCGCGTTCCGCGACAAGGCCTTCGACCTGATGACGAGTCCGCAGGCGAAGAAAGCCTTCGACATCCACGCGGAAGCCGACAAACTCCGCGACGAGTACGGTCGGCACTCGCTCGGGCAGTCGTGCCTGATGGCTCGGCGCCTCGTGGAAGCCGGGGTGCGGTGCGTGACCATCGACCACTCGAACTGGGACACGCACGACGGCAACTTCGCGGTGCTGAAGAACTCGCTCCTGCCGACCTACGACAGCGCGATCAGCACGCTGTTCCGCGACCTCGCCACCCGCGGGCTTCTGGAAAGTACGCTCGTGGTGGTGACGGGCGAGTTCGGGCGCACGCCGCGGATCAACAAGAACGCGGGGCGCGACCACTGGGGGCCGGCGTTCACGGTGCTGCTCGGCGGCGGCGGACTCAGGGGTGGCGTGGTGGTCGGCAAGACCGACGCCCGCGCCGAGAAGCCCGCGAGCGACCCTTACAGCCCGGAAGACCTGTTCGCGACGATGTACAGCCTCATGGGAATCGACCCGAAGGACGAGGTTCACACGCCCGACGGCCGCCCCGTCGCGCTGGTCAACAACGGTAAGGTGATCGCGGAGTTGGTGTGAAGAAGGAAGACATTTTCACCACAAAGGCACAAAGAACACACAAAGGACCACAAAGAAGACGAGCTGAATCATGAAGAACTTCACTGTCTTTCTTTGTGTGTCTTTGTGCGCCCTTTGTGTCTTTGTGGTGAACTCTTCCTCTGCCTTTGCCAATCCTCCGAGCGCGGCGTACATCTTCCCGGCCGGCGCGCAGCGGGGCGCGACCGTCGATGTGCGTGTTGGTGGGTTGTTCCTCCACGACGCGCCCGCGTTCGAGGTCACCGGCCCCGGGATCACCCACTCGGCGCGTCTCACGCCCGTCAAACGAGTCTGGTTTGAAGGGCCGCTGCTGCTGATCCCGGAATCGCAACAACAAGAAGATTACCCCGCCGATCTGAGCGGGAAAATCTCGGTCGCGAAGGACACGCCGCTCGGATCGCGGCGCGTCAGGGTGTTCACCGGGCAGGGCGGCGCCAGCGGGCCGGTGTTCGTGTTGGGCGAGCTGCCCGAAGTGATCGAAAAGGAGATCGACGGCGAGCCGATTCCACAAGCGATCACGCTCCCGGTGACCGCGAACGGCCGCATCTTCCCGCGGGAAGACATCGACCTCTGGGAGTTCGCCGCCGAGGCCGGCAAGACGGTCACGGCCTTCGTTCACTCCACTTCCATCAACTCACCGCTCGTGCCGAAACTCGACATTTACGACGCGAAGGGCAACGTGGTCGCGGAGCAGATGCTTCACGCCTGCGTCGGGACGGACGGCTCGGTGAAGTTCACGCCGAAGACCGCGGGCAAGTACCGCGTGCGGATCACCGACGCCCGCACGCTCGGCGGGCAAGCGTATGTGTACCGGCTCACGGTCACGACGGAGCGCGTGCCGGAGTTCCACTACCCGCTGAAGGTGCCCGCCGACGGGCTAAAGGACGCGACGACCGCCGGCCCGCTGACAGTGCCGATCGCGCTGAACGGGCAGGTGGAGCGGCCCGGTATTGTGAACGAGTGGAAACTCGACCTGAAGAAAGGCACGAAATACACCTTCGACCTGCAAGCCCGCCGCTTCGGTTCGCCGCTGTGCGCGCGGGTGCGGGTACTCGACGCGACCGGGAAGGAAGTTGCCCGCAAGGAGGGTGGCGAGGGCAGCGACCCCGGCGACATCGTGATTACGCCCTCCGCCGACGGAACCTACACCGTGAGCGTGACGGAGGCGTTCCGCGCCCGCGCCGGAGCGAATTTCGTGTTCCGCTTGCGCGTACTCGACGGCGCGGAGAAGGTCGAACCCGGGTTTCGGATATCGGTTCAGGTGGACGTGTTCACCCTCCTTCGCGGGGGCAACACACCGGTGCCGGTCCGCGTCGAGCGATTCGGCGGGTACGGCGGTCCGGTCACGCTGCGGGCGGAAGGGCTGCCGAAAGGCGTGACGTTCAAGGAACTGACGATCCCCGCCGGGCAGGTGACGGGATCGCTCGTGCTGACCGCGGGCGCCGACGCCCCGACCACCAGCGTTCCGCTGGTACTCGTCGGCAGTGCGTCCATCGGCGACAAGCCGCTTACAGTGCCAGTGAGTTACGCAACGGCCCCGGACCTGCGACTCGCGGTCGGCCTGCCGACGCCGTTCAAGATCGTCGATCAGTACGTGATGACGAGCGCCCCGCGGGGCGAGACGTACTACCGCAAGTACAAGGTCGATCGCGGCGGATTCGACGGGCCGATTCAGATTTCCCTCGCGGACCGACAGGCGCGGCACCTTCAGGGCGTCACCGGACCGGTGTTGACGCTCAAACCGGGCGAAACGGAGTTCGAGTACCCCGCGTTCCTCCCGCCGTGGATGGAACTGGGCCGGACGTGCCGCGTGTGCGTGATGGCAACCGCGAAGGTTCGCGACCCCATCGACGGGCGCGAACACACGGTCAGTTTCAGTTCGGTGGAGCAGAACCAGCAGATGATTGTGGTCGTCGGCCCCGGCCGCCTCGATTTGAGCTGCGACAGGACGAGCGTGCGCGCCGAGGGTGAGGTTCGGCTCGCGGTGAAAGTGAGCCGCAGCAAGAACCTCCTCGGCCCCGCGACGGTGGAACTGGTCCTTCCCGAACACGTCAAGGGCGTAACCGCTGCGAAGTTGGTCGTCCCGGCCGACAAATCCGAGGGCGAACTGGTGCTGACGTTTGCCCCGGACGCCGGCCCGTTCAACGTCCCGCTCGTCCTGAAAGCGACCGTGAGTACCGACCGCGGCCCAGTCACGGCCGAAACGAAGGTGGACGCGGTGAAGTGAAGAGTGCGGGGTTGTTGATGGCCCGCGCGTTCGCGGTTAGGGTGTCAGGCTATGGGAGCGCTCAAATGATCGGCGATTGGGCCGGGGTCGTTGTCGCGCTACTCGCGGTCGATCTGGTCGTCATCGTTCTTGGGTTCGCGTACACCGCTCGGGAAGCGGCCCGCCGGCGGGCCGGTGGGCGGCCATCTTCGATCGCAGTCGGTGTTCGGGTTGTGGCGAGAAGGCACCTGTAATCCGTATGCCGCGGAGCCTTCGTCAGGCACTCCGGTCTGGGTGGACCTGCGAGTCGTGTGGGTTGGAGTGCGACAAGTGGGGCGACGCCGTGGGCGCCAAGACGGTGTAGGTCGCGCCGAACCCCGCGCGCCCCGGCTACACGAACGACCGTTTCTGAACCGGAGATGGCCCGATGACCTCGTTCGTTTTCTGTGTGGCTTACCTCCTCGTCGGCGTACTGATCTGCGTCGTACTCACGATGCGAGACCACGCCGCGTTTGCCGCGTTTAAAGAGCGTTTCCCGCCGATCTCCGACGCGGAGTTCCTGGCGCGCTGTCGTCCGGGAGTCAACCGCGAGGTGGCGCTAAAGGTGAGGCGAATCGTCGCCGAGTACTTCGCCATCGAGTACGAGCGCGTTCACCCGTCGATGACGTTCATCGAGGATATCGGCGCCGATTAGCCCACGCTTCGGGTTCGCGCGGCGTGTTCTTGCGAGCCGCGACCGCAAGGGAGCGGGAACGCGAATCGGCGGGTGGAGGGGAATCGCGGCGCGAGGGAGCAGGCGATGAATCAACTCGTGGCGCTGATTGTGGATGAGGGCAAATGGTTGACGGCATCGATGGGGCTGGCCCTGTTGGCCGTCGCGCTCCTGCTCTACCGACACCGACGCGCCGACGTTTCTTCCCGGCGGCGGGTTGCGGCCGCGATGAGCCTGTTCTTCGGGGTCACGATCGGAACCATGGCCTTCGGACACCTGCTGGCCGTGACGACCAAGCTCGCAATGGGGACGCTGGTGGGGCCTCTGCCGCTGCTCTCCGCGATCGGTGTAGCTCTGGCGGCGCCTTCGTGGTGGCTCATCTACCACGCTTCCCGCCGCCTCACCTCGAAGGACGGCGGGCGCGCGACCCTGGTGCTCAACGGGTGGCTGGCGACTACGCTCCTCGCGCTGGGTGTCCACAACCTGCCCCTGGCCGCGCCGGGGTTCCTCAACATCACGTACGATCTGCATTCGCGGCGGGGTGTTGGATGGGCGGTTGCGAGTATGGCCGTTGTCGTCAACGCGGGGTTGTTCATCGGCTCGTTGATATTCCTCGCCAGCGGCCAAAGTTTCGAGCAGTTCAAGGAGCTGGAATAGTGGCCGCACGGCCGCCGAACGCGGCGCGGCACCGGACGCTGCCCGATTGACGCTCTCACGTGCTGTAAGCTCCGGGCGTGATTCACCCCGTCTCGAACTCCTTCACGTTGAGCCGCGTCTGGTGCGAGTCGAAGTCCTTGCCGTCGGGCGTCTTGCCCTGGAAGTAGTCCTTCTGCCACCCCTTCGCCACCGCGGCCGGGTCGCGGGTACTCAGCCCCTCCAGGAAGCCGCTGCGGCTCGCCTCCCATTTCGTGTACTGCTCCTGAACTTCCGCGTTCGAGGTGATCGGTTCGACCTTCGGCACGAGCGTTTCGACCAGCCCGCGCGGCACCGGAACCAGCATACAGAACGGCTCGCCCTTCTCGAACCGCACCCACTCACACACCCGGGTCATCTTCCAGTTCATGGTAAAGGTCGAGGCCAGCCAGTCGGTTTCGACCACGCCCTCCAGCGCCTGCGCGCCGTCCTTGATCCAGTTCGCCGGCCCTTTCACCCACAGGTTGATGCCCGGCGGGGTGCGGAACAGAAACGGGATCGTGAACGTGATGACCCCGCTGCCGAAGTGAGTGACGACGCGGTTCTCGGGCGCGTCGAACCGCAACTCCAGGTCTTCCTTCGCCGCGCCGCCGTACCAGTACGCGTCGAACCCGGTCGGGTTGCGGAGGATCCAGCCGCACTGGTTGGCGATGACCAGCGGCAGACACCGGTACGGGTGCCGCAGGTGCGCCGAATCCATCCACGAGCGGCCGATCGGGGCCGGTTCGGGGAACACGTCGGTCGGCTGGTTGGCGTGGAGCGCGTACGCGATCAGCGAGTTTTCGTCGGGCATGTTCGGGCATCCGTAGCGACGGGCGGTGTTCACAGTAGCGATTCGGGCCGCGCCGCGGAAGGCGGGTTGCCGTTGACCGCCCGGGCGCGGGCGGTATCGTTGTGGTCCTCACCCGTCAGGATAGCGGAGGTGCGCGGTGCGGGTCATCGTCAACGCGGAATGCACGTACCTCCCGCGCACCGGGGTCGGGCACCACACCGGCGAGTTGCTCGGCGCCCTGCGGGCGCGGGTCGGGGCCGACGCGATCGGCGAGTACCCGTCCGGCTCGTTCGTGCCGATGGTGAGGTTCTTCAACCGCCACTACGAGCGCTACCAGCGCGCCGCGGAGCGCCCCGGGGCGCTGGCGAAGGCGGAAGCACTCGCGCGCCGCGGGTATCTCGGCGCGCTAAAGGTGGTACGGAACGTGATCGTGCCGAACCCGCTTGCCCGCTGTGCGCGCCGCGGGTTCGATCTGTACCACGAGCCGAACTTCCTCGCGCACCCGTGCGACCTGCCCACCGTCGTCACGGTTCACGACCTGTCGGTGCTGCTGCACCCGGAGTGGCACCCGGCCCGGCGGGTCGAGAAGTACCGCCGCGAGTTCGAGCGGTCGCTGCGTCAAGCGTGCCACCTCGTCACCGTGTCCGCGGCAGTGAAGGCCGAGATCGTGCGCGAACTGGGCTGGCCGGAAAATCGGATCACGGTCACGTACAACGGGCGCCGGCCGTTCCTGCGCCCGCTGTCGCCGGCGGAACGCGCCCCGACCCTCCTGCGGTTGGGCTTGCACCCGGGGTACTTCCTGCATGTGGGCACGATCGAACCGCGGAAGAACATCGGGACGCTCTTGAAGGCCCACGCGGGTTTACCGCTCGCCCTGCGGCAGCGGCACCCGCTGATACTGGTGGGCGGGAGCGGCTGGCGGGCCAACGACCTGGAAGCCGAACTGGAAGCCCGCCAGCGGGACGGCACCGTGCGGCGGCTGGGCTACTGCGCCGACGAAGACCTGGCGGCGCTATACAGCGCGGCGCGGGCACTGGTGTTCCCGACGCTGTACGAGGGGTTCGGGATGCCCACCGTCGAGATGCTCGCCTGCGGCGGCGCGGTGCTGGCTTCCACCGCGAGCGCGGTCGCCGAAACGGTCGGCCCGCACGCGCACCTGATCGACCCGCACGACGAGGTTGGCTGGCGAGACGCCATGCGCTGCGCGTGCGACGACGGGTGGCTCAACGACCTGCGGCGCGGCGCGGTCGAGGCCGCACGGCCGTTTACGTGGGACCGGTGCGCCGAACAGACGCTCGAGGGCTACCGCAAGGCGCTGGGGAGAAACGAGGAGGCGAAGCGGGCAGCGTGATCTCGGGTGGGTCGCTCTCTCCGAGAGCGACAAGCCCGGCGCAGCCGGGCGCTTCTTTCTTGGCTCCGCGGATTGAGTCACGACGTCATAGCTCCGAAGGAGTCGCTCGTGAAGCGAGCGACCCGGCTCTCGGAGAGAGCCGGCCACCCGAACTCACGTGCGGCCGTTGTCGTTGACCGAACACATGAGCGGCTGTTCGGGAGTGGTCTCGTAGGTGCGGCCGTCGGTTTCGCCGGTGGCGTGGTTGCGGAGCGAGAGCTGGTGCATCTGCTCGCCCGCCGGCGAGGGGTAGTCGCCGGTCACGCACGCCCGGCACAGGCGCTCCGGCGGCAGGTCGATGCACCGGGCCACCGCGTCTACCGGCAGGTAGAACAGCGAGTCGGCGCCGAGCGCCTTGGCCATTTCGTCCTGCTCGGCGACCGTCGGGATCTTCCCGGCCATGAACTTCGGGGCGAACAGCTCCTTCACCGTGCTCATGTCGATCCCGTAGAAGCACGGCGAGAGGATCGGCGGGCACGCGACCCGCACGTGGATCTCCGCAGCGCCGCCCTGGTCGCGCAGGTGCTTCAACAGGCTCTGCAGGGTCGTACTGCGGACGATCGAGTCCTCGACGAGCAGCACCTTCTTGCCCTGGAGCACTTCGGGCAGTGGGGTGAACTTCAATCGCACCTTGTCGGCGCGGTTGCCGCCCTCGATGAACGTGCGCCCGATGTAGCGGTTGCGGATCAGCCCCTCCACGCTCGGGATGCCGAGCGCGAATGCCATCGCGTCGGCCGACGCCTTCCCGGTGTCGGGGACCGGCACCACCACCGTTTCGGACGGGTCGAGTGGCACGCGGCCGAGTGCCCGTTCCTGTTTCGCCAGCTCTTGGCCGAGGCGCGAGCGGCTCAGGTAGACGCTGCGATCGTCGAGTGTGCTGGCGACGTTGGCAAAATAGATCCACTCGAAGAAGCAGTGCGCGGTGCGCTTGCTCTCCGCGAACCGGTGGACGCTCAGTTCGCCGTTGTGGATGAGAATCAGCTCGCCCGGGGCCAGCGACTTGATGTTCGGCCGGCGGAACCCGAGGTTCTGTAGCGCCACGCTCTCGCTGGCGGCCCCGAACATCGGCCCGTCCTGGGCGTAGAGCAGCGGGCGGATGCCGAGCGGGTCGCGCAGCACGACCATGTCGCCCATCGCGTTGAGGAACACGATGTTGTACGCGCCGTCGAACTTGGTCGCGAGCCGGCGGAACACCTCCACGAGGTCCGGGCGCTCATCGCCCCGCATCTCGTGAGCGATGTAGTGCATGATGACTTCGGTGTCGTTGTCGCGGGTGAGGTGGTAGTCGTGGTTCTGGAGGAGGTGTTCGCGGAGTTGGGCGAAGTTGGTGAGTTGACCGTTGAAGGCGAACGCGAACCACTTCCATTTGCGCCCGTGCCGGAACTGGAACGGCTGGGCGTAGCTGCGGCTCTGGCCCCCGCAGGTGGCGTACCGCGTGTGGCCGATCGCGGCGTGGCCCGCGTAGTCCTCCATGATCGAGGCGTACTTCGCCGGCTCGTTGATGCGGAACGCCTCGATGACCGTTCCGATGTCCTTGTACGTGTCAACGAGCTTCTCGCGCTCCGGGTTGTACGTCGCCATGCCGGCGGCGAGCTGCCCGCGGTTCTGGAGGTCGAGGAGCATCCGCGGCATGAGCCGCGACACCTGGTCGGGCGCACCGGTCCACACCACCGACTTGTCCCCGCGCTGGGGGAGGTAGTAGAGCGCCGCGACGCCACATTCGTGGTGCAACTCGTCCATGTCCACCGCCGGGGGGTAAAAGGAGGAGAGCGGGCGCGGCCCGTCCCGGATCAGAATATAGATCGGTGTGGGTTTTGTGAACAATCACCGTTGCGACCCGTCCCACACACTTTCTCCCGGCGCGGGCGCGCCGGCGCCCCGTTCGGGCGCCCGTAACACGTTTGATGAGTGTGGCGCGTGAAAGGGTTCTGCCGTCTACGCAAAAAGGAAAAGGCCAGGCGCGCAGGAAGCTTACTGCTTCCCGAACACCTGGACCCAGTACAGGTCGCCCTTCTTGCTCTTGGCCACCGCGACGCCGATCTCGGTGTACTTGTCCTCCAGAATGTTCGCCCGGTGCGGCGGCGAGTCCATCCACGACTCCAGGGCCGCTTTCGGAGTTTCCGGGCGGGCCGCGATGTTCTCCGACAACGAGCGCCACTTGTACCCGGCGTCGTCGGCCCGGTCGGCCGGGGTCTTCCCGTCCAGGTCGTGTTCCAGTTTCTCCTGCGCCGCCATGTTCGCCGCGTGCTTCCGGGCCGCGTCCATCAGCTTCGGGTTCAACTTCAGCGGTTGCAGCCCCTTGTCGGCCTTCTTCCGCTCCGCGTTCGTCAGGTCGATGACCGCTTGCTCCTCCGCGGAGAGTTTGGCCGCGTCCTTCTTGTCCTTGTTCGGGTTGTCTTTCTTTTCCTGCCCGAGCGCGCCGGGGATCAGGGCGCACGCGAGCAGGAACGCCACACCGGGACCGACGCGAATCATGGGCGCACTCCGGGAGAGGTCCGTTTCAATGATTGTGCGCGCGCTTTGGGCGGTTCGCAAGTCCGGGGTCGGCTCGTGCGCCTTCCACTCCCCGCGGCGAACGGCCGGCTGCTACAATGTGTCCGTGACGGTGCCGGCTCGGTGATGGAATCGGCAGACATGCAGGTCTTAGAAGCCTGTGCCCGAAAGGGCGTGCGGGTTCAAGTCCCGCCCGAGCCACTTGCGAACCCGTCTGAATTGCCCGGCCGTTCACTCCGGCCAGTACCACGCCAGCATCAGCATCACCGCGGTCAGCACCAGCATCATGAACGGCAGCACCCACCACGGCGGCGGGCCGGTCGTGCCGTACCGCGACGGCTCGTCCGCGGGCGCGGGGTCAATTGGCGCACGGTTGTACATACCCAGCGCGACGACGATCACCCCGACGATGCCGATGGCGACGAACGTCAGGCACACCGGGAAGCACGCGAACAGCGGCGTCATGGGTCACGCCGGCGGGGTCAGGAGTTCCCCGCGGGTGACCGTCACCGCGCGGCCGATCAGTTTCACCCGGCCGTTCGCGCGCTTCACGCGCACGACCCCGCCGCGCTCGCTCGCCTGAAAGCCGGTCAGTTCCGATTTGCCGAACTTCTCCCCCCAGTATTCCGACAGACAGCAGTGTGCCGAACCCGTGACCGGGTCTTCGTTGATCCCGGAAGCCGGCGCGAAGAACCGCGACACGAAGTCGAACCGCGCATCGGCCAACCGCGCCGTGACGATCACCCCGCGGCACTCGGTCCGCGCGAGCCGGGCGAAGTCCGGGGCGAGTGCCCGTACCGCCGCTTCGTTCGGCAGCACCACGAGGTAATCGTCCCCGTTGTTGCCGACCGCAACCGCGGTCGCGCCGAGCGCGTCGAGCATTCCCGCGGGTGGGTCACACGCTGTTGCGGGGCGCGCGGGGAAATCCAGTTCGATCTCGCCTGTTGGGAGCCGGTTCGCGGAGAGCGGCCCACTTTTGCGCGTGGGAAACGTGAGCGCGTCTTGCGTCGCAACTCCTGACGACCAAAGGAAATGCGCCGAGGCGAGCGTCGCGTGCCCGCAGAGCGTGACCTCGACCTTCGGCGTGAACCACCGCAGCTCGTACTCGCCGGCGTGGGGCCGCAGGAACGCGGTTTCGGACAGGTTCATCTCGCGCCCGACCAGTTGGAGCCACGCGTCAGATGGCCACGGCTTCGTTCCGTCGAGCAAAACGACCGCGGCCGGGTTGCCGCCGAAGGGCGCATCGGTAAAGGCGTCGATCACGGAAAGTGGGATCATTTGGCCTTCTCCAGGGGCTGGAAGAATTCGAGCTTCTTGTCGATGGTCAGGGTCTTTGTGTTGAGCGTGATTTTGCGGAACCGGCCGGTGTCGTCGAACGACCCGAACCCGGCGAACCCTTTCTGGAAGGTTTTGTCCTCGGCCTTCATGATCGGCTTCTTCATATCGTCAAAGTAGACCTCGATCAGGCCGCTCGTCGCCTGCCGCACCACCCGGGCCGTGTGCCAGGTGTCCTTCTTCCACTCGGTGCCTTTCGACGTTTCCTTCGCGATGTTCTTCCGGTCGGCCCCGTTCACGATGAAGATGTTGTTCGCGTTCATGTCCGCCTTGCGGCCGAGGTGAACGTAGTAATACTTCTCTGGTGACTCGAACCCGAAGAACAGGCACAGGGACTGGTGGTCGTAGGCTTCGGTCGTGGACATCAATTCGACATCCATCACGAAGTCGGTCAGCGGATACTGCTTCACCAGAGCGATATGGATCGGCGAGCGGTGCTTGGGTGTGTAGGTGCTCTTGTACTTCTTCCGGTCGTATTCGAGTTGAAGGAAGCCCTTCTTGTCCGCGTCGGTGTCGAACTTCCAGACGGCCGGGTCGCTGAAGCGGAACTGGTCGCCGATCTTCGGGTCGGCCAGCGGCATCGTGATCTCGACCCCCTTGGCCCAGTCGGGGACATCGCCCTCGGCGGCCGGCGCGGCGAAACTGGCACACAGCCCGGCGAACAGTGGCAGCAGGAACGGACGCATCGCGAAACCTCCGGGTGTTCGGGGTCGTGTCTCTTCTTCGTGGCACAGGCTCTCCAGCCTGTGTACCCTCAAGCTCAGTGAACACAGGCTGGAAAGCCCGTGCCACAAGAACAAAGTGCTCGGTTCACTTGGCCCGCACCGGCGAGTAGACTGGACACGCTCGTCGGGGTCAACTTCCTTTCCGGGGCTAGCTCATGTCCGCTCGCGCCTTCACACGGACGGTCGCCGTGACCATCGGGTTCGCGGCCCTTGCGATCGTCGCCACAACCGACTGGCCTTCACGTGCGGACGACAAGGACAAGGACAAAGCGAAGGCCGAGCGGAAACCGTGGACGACCTCGAAGGTCGTTGGCTCGCCGGAGCCGCCGCCGAAGTTCAAGTCGGTCCGGGCGTTCCCGAACGCCAAGTTCGACCACCCGCTGCTGTTCGTCCGCTGCCCGGGCACGGACCGGGTGTTCGTCGGCGAGCAGGCCGGCGTCTTGTACTCGCTCGCCAACACGCCGGCGGCCAAACCCGAAGTGTTCCTCGACTTCCGCAAGGACTACAAGCAACTCGTCGCGAACCCGAACGCGAAGGGTATTAGCGAACTCTACGGGCTGGTGTTTCACCCGCAGTTTGAGAAGAACCGCTACTGCTACGTCTGCTACACGCTGGAGAAGAAGGAAAGCGTGCCCGGGCACTTGGCAGACGGCTCCCGGGTGTCGCGGTTCCAGGTGACGAACGCCGACCCGCCGCGCATCGACCCGACGACGGAAGAAATCGTCATCACGTTCCAGGGCGGCGGGCACAACGGCGGCGACCTGCACTTCGGCCTCGACGGGATGCTTTACATCACGACCGGCGACGGCCGCGGGCCGAACCCGCCGGACCAGCTCAACACCGGACAGGACTGCTCCGACCTGCTCAGTTCGATCCTGCGCATCGACGTGAACACGAAGGACGCCGGGAAGAACTACGCAATCCCGAAGGACAACCCGTTCCCCAACCTGAAGGACGTGCGGCCCGAAATCTGGGCCTACGGGTTCCGCAACCCGTGGCGCATGAGCTTCGACCGCAAGACGGGCGATTTGTGGGTCGGCGATGTGGGCTGGGAGTTGTGGGAGATGGTCCACAAGATCGAGAAGGGCGGGAACTACGGCTGGAGCATCGTCGAGGGGCGCCAGCCGGTCAAGCCGGACCAGAAGATCGGGCCGACGCCGATCCGCCCGCCGACCATCGAACTGTCGCACACGATCGGGACGAGCGTCACCGGCGGGTACGTGTATCGGGGCAAGAAGTTCCCGGAACTCGAAGGCGCGTACATCTTCGGCGACTGGGAAACGCGGCGCATCTGGGCCGCCCGGTTCGAGGGTGACCGGTTGAAAGAGATGCCCGAAATCGTGAAGCCGAACATCCGCGTCTCGGCGTTCGGGGAAAACAACGCCGGCGAGATTTTCTACTTTGACTATGATACTGGATTTACGTATACTTTAGAGCGGAACGACGGGGCCGAGGCCAACGCGGCGTTCCCGACGCGCCTGAGCGACACGGGCCTGTTCGCCGATGTGGCGACACTCCGACCCGCGGACGGTGTGATTCCGTTTCACCCGAACGTGAGGCAGTGGCAGGACGGGGCCACTGCGGAGTACCTCGTTGCGCTACCGGACCGCTCGACGGTGAGCTTCTTCGACAAGCCGCGCCCGCTACCGGGTCAGGTATTCTGGCACGACTTCAAGATGCAGTTCCCCGCGGGCGCGGTGCTGGTGAAAACGATCTCGCTCGACGTGGTGGTGAAGAAGGGCGAGCGGGCGGAGCGGCGCGTCGAGACGCAGCTGCTCCACCACGACGGCGAGGACTGGCGCGGGTACTCCTACGCCTGGCGCAACGACCAGAGCGACGCGGACCTCGTGCCGGCCGACGGCGCGGAGGTGACGTTCAGTGTGCCGACGCAACTTGGGCGGGTTCACGACGGCGAGGACAAGACGTCAGTCGAACGCTGGCGCGAGCAGGTGTGGACGTTCCACAGCCGGGCGCAGTGCCTGAGTTGCCACAACTCGTGGTCGGAGTACGCGCTGGCGTTCAGCGCGCGGCAGTTGAACCGCCCGGTGCCCTTCGGCGGCGACACGAACCAGCTCGCGAAGCTGTGTCAGGAGGGTTACGCGAAGCGCATCGGAGACAACAACAAGGAACTCCCGCCGTTTGACGCGGAGAGCGTGAAGAAGGAACCCACACTGGCGCCGATGAACGCGCCGGAGTCGCTCGACTTCCGCGCGCGGAGTTATTTGCACGTGAATTGCTCGCACTGCCACCGGTTCGGCGGCGGGGGCGGCCAAGTCGTTTTGGAACTGGACGTGTCGAAGCCGCTCAAAGAAATGGGCATCTTCGACGTGAAGCCG
This sequence comes from uncultured Frigoriglobus sp., assembly GCA_964495365.1. GTDB lineage: Bacteria > Planctomycetota > Planctomycetia > Gemmatales > Gemmataceae > Gemmata. Next base: position 14,306 of record CAZBXY010000158.1, read on the forward strand.
CGGCAGGGCGACTTCGGCCTTCCTGACGCGCGAATCGTCGCGCCGGGCGACCCGTTCCGCAGCGTGCTGTTCTACCGGATGGCGAAGTTCGGCCGCGGGCGGATGCCGCACCTCGGCTCGGAGTGGCCGCACTGGCAGGGGCTGAACCTGGTCGGCGAGTGGATCGCGAGTTTGTCCGACCCGCCGAAGGCGTGGGAGCGACCTGGGGGCGTCGGCGGGCTTCCGCCGGCGACCTCGTTCCCGTCCGCGTGGCCGTACGCGATCACGCTGGCCCGACGGCCGGGCAGCGAGCCCAAGTTCCTGGCTGACATTGCCAAGACGGAGTCCGCGACGGTGCGCGAGTTGTTCGACGGCTACTTCCCGCCGGACCCGAAGGGCCGCAGGCTGGGCGCCAACCCGCGCCCGGGGCCGATCCTCGCGCTGCTCGGCGATGCCAAAAAGGGCGAGGTGCTGTTCTTCAACAAGGAACTGAAGTGCGCGACCTGTCACAAGGTCGGCGACAAGGGCACCGCGCTCGGCCCGGACCTCACGACGATCGGCAAGACCCGCACGCGGGCCGAACTGCTCGACAGCCTCTTGAACCCGTCGGCCCGGGTCGAACCCCAGTACGCTGCGTACAACGTGAGGACGAAGGACGAGAAGACGTACACCGGTATCGTGGTGAAGCGGAGCGAGAAGGAACTGATCCTGCGCGACGCGGAGAACAAGGAGGTCCGCATCGAGGGCGAGACCGTGGAGAGCGTGCGCCCCTCGCGGTTGTCGCTGATGCCCGACGGGCAGTTGAGCGGGCTGACCGTCCACGACGCCGCGGACCTGCTGGAGTTTTTGGTGCAACGCAAGTGAGGTGACTCGTGTCTCGACCGATCAACCGGGCCGCGCTCGCGGTCGCGCTCGTCGCCATCGCGCTGTCCGCGGTCGGCGCCGGCGGTTAGGAGAAAGCCCGCCCGGCGAAGCAGTTCCCCGTGATCGAGGGTTACGGCGGGGTGTTCCCTGGTGCGGGCGAGGAGGGGCCGCGAAAGGGGAGCAAGGTCGTGTTCGACGTGACCGGCGACGCGAAGGAAGCCGGTCAGCCGGTGCCGGGCCTGGAACGCGCGGCGCTGCTCTACAACCTCGCGGGCCGCGACGGTATCAAGCCCGCCGACCTGAACGTCGTACTCGTGCTGCACGGGGCCGCCACGAAGTACACCCTGAGCGACGAGGCGTTCAAGGCAGAGTTCGGTAAGCCGAACCCGAACGCAGACCTGATCCGCCGACTGGCGAAGATCGGGGCGAAGGTCTACGTCTGTGGCCAGTCGCTCGCGCGAAACGGTTTCGACCCCAAGCAGGTTGCGACGGAGGTGAAGATCGCCTCGTCCGCGCTCACGGCCGTGATGAACAAGCAGGCCGACGGCCACGCCTACATCCCCGCCCCCTAACTGGACCGCTCATGATCCGACCCGCGACGCCCGCCGACGTACCGACCATCGCCAAGCTCATCCGCGACCTCGCGGAATACGAGAAACTCTTGCACCGGGTCGTGCTGAAGGAATCCGACCTCCGCCAGCACCTCTTCGGCGAGCCGAAGTACGCGGAGGTGTTGCTCGCGGAGGACGCGGGCGCGGTGGTCGGGTTCGCGCTGTTCTTCCCCAACTACTCGACGTTCCGCGCCAAACCGGGCATCTACCTCGAAGACCTATTCGTGATCCCGGAGGCCCGCGGAAAAGGGTACGGTAAGGCGCTCTTGCGGGCGCTCGCGAAGTTGGCGGTCGAGCGCGATTGGTGCCGCGTCGAGTGGTCGGTTCTGAACTGGAACACGCCGTCGATTGACTTTTACCAGGCGCTCGGCGCCAAGCCGATGGACGAATGGACGGTGTATCGCCTGATGGACGAGGCACTCACGAAGTTGGCCGCGGGAACGTGAGCGTCCCATCGTGCAGCGCCGAGGCCACGAGTACGCCAGTCGCACCGGATTCGCCCAATCGTTCCACATCTTCCCACGAGCGCACGCCGCCGCCGGCGATCAGATCGATTTCGGGAAACTCCGCGCGAATCACCCGGAGCAGCGGTTCCGTACCGGTTCCGGTGCCGGCACCGACGCGGGCCAGGTCGAGCACGATGAGCGCCTTCGCGCCCATCGCGACCACGCGGCGAACGAGGCTCATTACGTCGCGGTCGTTCTTCAAGCCCCACGCACTCCAGTTTCCCAGCAGTCGCCCGCCCTTCAAATCCAGTGAGAACGCTACCGATCGGCGTAGCGGCTCGATCAGCGTTTCGAGGAGGATTTCCGGCACCCGGCACGTCTCGAACCCGACGACCGGGCGCAGGTTACTGGCTTCGGGGAAATCGAGAACGTCCGTTCGGCCGATTCCGGCGTCCAGCCAAGTCGGGACGCCGCATTGCCCCAACACGCCGCAAACAGCGGGAGCGATCGTCTTGCGCTGCTCGGTGATCGCGTCGAGGTCCGCAACGTACAGCTCGAACGCGCCGGCGAGCTGCAGGAGCGTTTGAGCGATGACGACCGGTTCGCGGCTCCCGGTTCGCGGGCAGCAGATCGGTCGGTATTTGTCGCGTTCCCCGCCCACGGCACGCACGACTTGCCCGTTCATCACGTCGAGAACGGGGATGATTCGCGGCGGTTTGCGGTTCGCGGACATCGGTGCGCAGAACCCGAAAAGAGTGGGTTGGACGTTCTACCGGTACGGCTTATATTACTAGCTTCCGGGTTTTCGCACCTTTGCGCGCACAACTCGGATCAAACCGCCCCAGAAACCGTGTTGGGGGCGAATCTTTCCTCAATGGGGGATGTGCCTCAATCATGCCAAATCAATGCGTGATCGGTGCCGAGTCCTCGAAGGAGTTCCCGTGGCTCTCGTAGACGTGAAAGTGTTACTCGAAGCGGGGGTCCATTACGGGCACCGCGCCAGCCGGTGGAACCCGAAGATGCGGCCGTATATCTACGGCAAGCGCAACCTCATTCACATCATCGACTTACGCGAAACCGTTCGCGGGCTCCTGCGCGCCTACCGCTACCTCTCGCAGGTCGTTAGCCGTGGCGGGCTGGTGATGTTCGTCGGCACCAAGCGCCAGGCGAAAGAGATCGTCGAGAAGGAAGCCGGGCGGTGCGGGATGCCGTTCGTCAGCGAGCGCTGGCTGGGCGGAACCCTCACGAACTACCGCACGATCCGCAACCGGCTCAAGCGTCTCCAGGAACTCGAAGCCATGTGGCTGCCGGTCGGCGAGAACCCGAACAAGGTGGACCTGAACACGTACATCGCGAGCCTGATGACCGACGCGGGCAAACTGGACCCGGCGAAGGCCCCGGACACGTCGGACATCCGCACGCACTCGAAAAAGATGATTTCGACCTTGAGCCGCGAGTTGCTCAAGATCCGGCGGAACCTGATGGGCATCCGCGACATGATCAAGCCGCCGGACGCGCTGGTCATCGTCGGGCCGAACAAGGAGCACATCGCCGTTAAAGAGGCGAAGCGCATGGGCGTGACCACGATCGCGCTCATCGACACCGACAGCGACCCGGACCCCGTCGACCTGCCGATCCCCGGCAACGACG
>CAZBXY010000159.1:0-17812 GCA_964495365.1 uncultured Frigoriglobus sp.
TCGCGAGATCAGCCGAGCGGCCGTGAAGCAGCGCTTCGCTGCGACAGGTCGCGAGATCAGCCGAGCGGCCGTGAAGCAGCGCTTCGCTGCGACAGGTCGCGAGGCCAATTGTAGGGAGTGCGCGGCGAGCCGGTTCCTTGACTGTCGCGGGCGGCGGTCCTAACATGACCGTCTTAACTTCGAGTTCACCACGACCGCGAGACGAGTCATGGCCGTACCCAAAAGGCGCACTTCCCGATCCCGAAAGGGCACGCGGCGCAGTCACCACGCCGTGACCGCGGTCCAGATCCAGTTCTGCCCACGGTGCAGCGAGCCGGTGATGCCGCACCGCGTGTGTTCGCACTGCGGCTACTACCAGGGCCGCGACGCGATTCCCGTGGAAGACGAGAAGCAGGGGAAGTGACTTATGCGGATCGCCCTCGACGCGATGGGCGGCGATCACGGCCCGGCCCCCAACGTCGGCGGCGCGCGGCTGGCCCTGGCCGCGAACCCCGATCTGTCGGTCGTTCTGGTCGGCGACGAGGCACAACTCACCCCGCTCCTGACGGCCGATCCGCTGCCGGGGCGCCTGGAAGTCGTTCACGCGCCGCACGTTGTGGAAATGAAGGAGAAACCGGGCGAGGCCCTGCGCCGCAAGCCCGACGCCTCCGTGTTCCGCTGCTGGCAACTGATGGCCGCCGGGCAGGTGGACGGCCTCGTTTCGGCCGGCAACACCGGCGCGGTCGTCGCCGGCGGCTTGAAGACACGGAAGTTCCTCAAGTGCGTCCACCGGCCCGGCATCGCGACCGTCATGCCCACCGCGAAGGGCCGCTGCGTCATCATGGACGTGGGCGCCAACGTTTTCCCCAAACCCCGACACCTCCTCGAATACGGCGTGATGGGCGGCGTCTTCGCCCGCCACATGCTGAACATCGACAAACCCTCGCTCGGGCTGATGAACGTGGGCGAAGAAGAGGGGAAGGGGCACGAACTCGTTCAGAAGACCTACGAACTGTTCCGCAACAGCCCGCTCAGCGAGCGCTTCTTGGGTAACATCGAGGGCCGCGACATTCACCGCGGCGCGGTCGATGTGGTCGTCACCGACGGCTTTACCGGCAACGTGGTGCTGAAGTTGTGTGAGGGCGTGTTCGAGTTCGTGATGGGGATGGTCAATCAAGAAATCGTCGCGCCGCTCCCCAATGACCGCGACGTGGCGACGCAGGCCGTTCGCGGATTGGTAGGAAAGTACCACTACAGCGCCTTCGGCGGCGCCCCGCTGTTGGGGGTCGAGGGCGTGTGCATCATCTGTCACGGCTCGTCGAAGGACAAGGCGATCGCCAATGCCCTGGGCGTGGCGGCGCTCGACGTGCGCGTGAAACTGAACGAGAAGATCGTTGCGGAACTGGAAGGACTGCCCGAGAACGGCGAGGAGTAGCACGTGATTGGGGTAGTTTGAATCCCGTCGCGTGCGGTATCGTGATTGTGGAGGCGCGTGCGATGGGTCGAGTGCGCGTCCAGCACTGCATCGTCAACGCAACCACACGACAATACGGCCCGAACCCGACGTCGGACCTCCTCGGCGTGGATTATTTCCACACCGTTCCCGCCGACACCGAGTTTCCGCGAACTCTCGGAAAACTGGAATTGTTTGTGCGGTTTTTTGGAGATAACGGGATCACGGGCCGCGTTCGGATCACAGTTTCACGCCTGTACTCCAACGGCACGGATCGCGAACTCGTGTACCGCAGAATGTTCGACATTACGGCGACCGGCGTGAGCGGTTCGGTTGTCCTGGATCGGGGCTTCAAACTCATCAACGTCTTGATCCCCGGTGAAGGAACGTATGCTGTGCGGGTGGCGCGCCGGGTTCGGCAGTTGTAGGAAGCGAAACGACAGTGGCGGGTCTTGGCGACCGATTACATTTACATCTTGAGGGCCACATGAGCGGCCACAGGAAGCCGATCACACCGCCTTCCGATCACGTAACGCACATCGTCGGCGGCATCACCGAAGGCGAAAACGAGCTGACCGTCGGGCGGCCGATCCCGCCGCTCGTTGAATTAACACCGGCCGGCCCACGGTTCGCGGTCGCTACACCGATTGCGATTCAGCCCCGCACGGTCGTGAACCCGCAGACCGTTCCAGGAACTTCTATGCCACGGACCGCATTCCTCTTTCCGGGACAGGGCGCACAAACGGTCGGGATGGCCGCGGCGCTGTGCCAGGCGCTGCCGGCCGCGGCCGAGCTGTTCCAGCGCGCCTCCGCGGTCCTGGGCTATGACCTGCGCGCGGTTTGCGCCGACGGACCGGCCGAGCGCCTGAACGCCACCGACGTCAGCCAGCCCGCGATCTTTGTCGCCAGCCTCGCGGCGCTCGAACAGCTCAAGGCGACGGAACCCGATGCGCTGCAAGCGGTTGCGGCGACCGCGGGGCTGAGCCTCGGCGAGTACACCGCGCTGGCGTTCGCCGGGGCGCTGTCGTTCGAGGACGGGGTGAAGCTCGTGCAGGCCCGCGGCCGCGCGATGCAGGCCGCCGCGGACGCCACGCCCTCCGGCATGACGAGCGTGCTGGGGCTGGAGATCCCGGACGTGGAGGTTCTGGTGGGCGAGGCCCGTGGGGCCGATACGCTCGAAGTCGCCAACCTGCTGTGCCCCGGGAACACCGCGGTGTCGGGGTCGCTCGCGGCGATCGAGCGGTTCGAGCAACTGTGCGTGCAAAAGGGCGGCATTCGGACGGTCCGGTTGGCGGTCGCCGGGGCGTTTCACACGAAGCTGATGAAGCCGGCCGACGAGAAACTCGCGGAGGCGCTGGCGGGTATCACCTTGAAGCCGCCGGCGGTGCCGGTGTGGTCGAACGTCGATGCCAAACCGCACACCGATCCGGCCGAGATCCGCGCGCTTCTGGTGAAGCAGATTCTCTCGCCGGTGAAGTGGGAGGACACGCTCCGCGGCCTCCTGGCCGACAACGCGGACCGGTTCTACGAGATCGGCCCGGGGCGGGTGCTCGCGGGCACGCTCAAGCGGGTGCAGCGGAAGGCAGATATTCGCACCGTCACCGCGTGACGGTGCGAAATCCCAAAACTCAACGACCAAATTCCAAACCGGGCCGAAGCGGACGCAACCGTTCTTTTTGAGGTTTGGGATTTGGGATTTGCGGTTTGGGGTTTTCCCGAAGGGGTTGCGTCAGTAGATTTTTGACGTGAGTGGCTGTTGCGGCCGGGGTTGAACCGATCTCACTCCCCGGGCCGGCGGCGGCCGATATACACATAATTGCTGCGCGCGGGGCCGGTTGGAGCCGGCCGGGCCGCGGGTGTTGCGGTGGCCACCACCGCCCGGAGGGTCGAACCGTGTCCGTCGAGCAACGCGTGATCGACATTGTGAGCGAGCACTTCGCTTACGACAAAGAGAAGATCACCCGCAACACCACGTTCATCGAAGACATCGGGGCGGACTCGCTCGACATCGTCGAGTTCGTCATGGAACTCGAAGAGGAGTTCGACATCCAGATCCCCGACGACCAGGCCGAGAAGATCAAGACCGTCGGCGAGGCGGTCGATTACATCGACAACGCCATCAAGAACAAGCCCCAGTGACCGCACCCATGACACGCCGACGGGTCGTCATCACCGGGCTGGGGACCGTCAACCCGCTCGCGCTGAGTGTGCCGGACTACTGGCGGGGGCTCCTCGCCGGCAAGAGCGGCATCGCGCCCATCACCGGGTTCGACACCGCCAACTTCCGCACCGTGGACGGCACCCACGTCACCTTCAAGACGACGTTCGGCGGCGAGGTGAAGAACTTCAAACCCGAACCGACGATCGACGCGCGCGCGGCGCGCCACCTCGACCGGTTCGCACAGTTCGCGATCGTTGCGGCGGCCGAGGCCGTGAAGGACAGCGGCCTGGATTTCGCCAAAGAAAACGCCTTCCGCTGCGGGTGCATCCTGGGTAGCGGCATCGGCGGCATCGCGGAACTGGAAGAGGGCCAGACCACCATTCTGACGCGCGGCCCCGGCCGGCTCGGGCCGTTTCTCATCGCCAAGATGATCGCCAACGCCGCGAGCGGCAACATCTCGATCCGCTACGGGCTGCGCGGGCCGAACACCACCGTTAGCACCGCCTGTTCCTCCGCGGCGCACGCGCTGGGCGACGCGATGAACGCGATCCGCCACGGGCAGGCCGACGTGATGATCAGCGGCGGCAGCGAATCGACGATGACGCCGCTGGGCTTGGGCGGCTTCGCCGCCTGCCGCGCGCTCTCGACGCGCAACGACGACCCGGCCACCGCGAGCCGCCCGTTCGACAAGGGCCGCGACGGGTTCGTCCTGAGCGAGGGCGCCGGCATCCTCGTTCTCGAAGAGTACGAGCGCGCGAGGGCCCGCGGGGCCAACATCTACGCCGAGGTGTGCGGCGCGGGCAACACCGCCGACGCCTTCCACATCACGCAACCGCACGAGGAGGGCATCGGCGCGGCCGAGGCGATGCGCGAAGCGATCCGCGATGCCGGCTGGAACCCGACCGACGTGGGCTACATCAACGCGCACGGCACGAGCACCCCGCTGGGCGACGTGGCCGAGACGAAGGCCGTGAAGGCGGTGTTCGGCGACCACGCGAAGAAGCTCATGGTGTCGAGCACCAAGAGCATGACGGGCCACCTGCTCGGCGCCAGCGGCGGCGTCGAAGCGATCGCCTGCGCGCTCTCCCTCAAGCACGGCGTGCTACACCCCACGATCAATCTTCAAAACCAGGACTTTGAAGCCGGGTGCGACCTCGACTACATCCCGAACACGGCCCGCGAGGTGCGCGTGAAGAAGGTGCTGTCGAACAGCTTCGGCTTCGGCGGCCACAACTGCTCGCTAGCGCTGGGCGCGCTCTAGCGGTTCCCGAGTTGGTGGCGCGTCTTGGCGAGCCGCGACCGCCAGGGAGCGGGCGATGCAGCGCAGAACCGTGTACGTTTCTTCCGCTGTATCCCGCTCCCTTGCGGTCGCGGCTCGCTAAACCTACCTGAACCGCTCTAGCGGGTCGCGCCTGACCCGCGTTTCACTTCTTCTCGGCGGCCTTCAGTTCCGCCTTCAGCGGGCGGTAGGCGTACTCGGCCAGTGCGGCGATCGCTCCGCGGTCGCTTTGGTCGCGAGCCACGTCGCCGTAAGCGTTCAGTGCGTTGTACATCGACTCGGTCGCCTTCTCCAACTGCTGCGCCGCGGCCTCCTTGTCGCCCTTCGCCTTCGCCACCCCGGCGAGCCGGGTGGCCTCGATGCTCGCGAAGTAATGCACCGCGAACTCGCACCGCTTGGCGTAATACAGGAGTAGCGGGCGGGCCGGGTCGTGGAACGTCGCCCGGATGCCGCGGTACATCTCGTCCATCCCGCCGGCGTAGAGCTTCCCGGCCTTCTTCCACCACTCCGGCGGCGCCCCACCTTTGAGTAACCCCGGAACGAACTCGCGCGAAAGGTCGAAAAACTTCGGGTCGTTCTTTTCGATGAGCTTCGCGGCCTCGTCGATCATCCCGAAGCCGAGCATCACGCGCTCGGCGGACGCGCCGCCAACAAGCGGCGTGAGGAACTGGGTCTGTGCGGCCTTCGGCGTGAGCTTGGGGTCGAACGCGCGGCGGGCGAGGTGATGGACCGCGGGGCCGAGGTCGCCGGGCACCTCCGCGACCACGAGGAATCCTTCCGTTTCGGCCGACAGATCGGCCGGCGCGCGCGGGAGGAACCCGCGGACCGCGAGCCGCCGCAGTTTGGTCGGCGGTTCGCCCACGGCCATCCCGAACTCTTCGGCCGTGCCGGTGATCCCGCTCACGAGCGCCGAGAGGGCCGCCGCGCGCCGGTCGTCGGTCTTCCCGATCAGGTCCGGGTTGTCGAACTCCTTCAGCCCCTTAAACGCCTTGCGCCCCGGCGTGTCGCCCGCGACCGGGAGCGCCCGCCCGCCGGGCGCCGGTCGCGGGTTCTTCGGATCGACGCCGAACACCACGCGGTTGAACTTCAGCTTCGCCAACTGCCGCAGCAACTGCTTGTGGTCGGCCAGTCCCCACGCGGTGAACCCGGTGAGCGAGTCGTCGAGGACTCGCCACGCCCGCACCTTCGCTTCCGGTTCGAGCGTGAGGTCGATCCCGTCGAGCTTCAGTTCCGGCGCCTTCTCCGGCAGCGTGTCGCCGTGCAAAAATGGCCGAACCCCGAAGTGGTGACCCAGTTCGTAGGCGGCCCACAGGGTCGCGACCGGGCTTCCGCCGCCGACCACGAGCGCCGGGCGGTCGCCGAACTTCGCGCTCCGCAGCACGTGCCCCTGGTCGGTGAGCTTCGGCCACTTGTCGCCGGCGGCCTTCGCCACCGCGGGGTTCGTGGTCGGGGTGCCGACGAGGATGAGGTGAGTTGTCCCGGCGGGCACCTCTTCGACGACCGTCGCCTCGGCCTCGAAGAGTTCGACGAGTTGCGTGGCGAGTTCGGTCGCGGCGAGGCGTTCGAGCTTCGGGGCCTTCGGCCCGACAACCACGCCGACCTTCGGCCCCGCGAGCGCGGGTGCAGCGGCGAGCGCCAGAGCGGCGAGAGCGAGCAAGGGTCGCACGAGTCGTCCTCGGGGTGAGGGTTACGTGAACGTTCTTGTCTTCAGCCGCGGAGCGGTGACCGATGTTAGCCCAGGGTGAAGCCGCGCAGCGGCGCAACCCTGGGAACCGAGGCGAGAAAGACCCAAGCCCCGGAGGGGCGAAAGAACGAATTGCAAAGGTTCCTGTCGCCCCTCCGGGGCTTTGTCCGGGTTCCCTCGCGTACCCAGGGTTGCGCTCGCGAAGCGCTCGCTGCACCCTGGGCTAACATCGGTCGCCGCTCCGCGGCTGAAAACCGCGATGCTTCTCGGGTTACTTCTTCTCCCCCACGCAGTACAGCTTCTCGCGGGTGCGGACGAACAGCCGCCCGTCGGCGATCGCCGGCGTGGCGACGATTTCGCCGCCCATGTCGTTTTTCGACACCACGTCCAGACTCGCGCTGTCTTCCAACACCACCACAAACCCGTTGCGCCCGGCGACGAACACCTTCCCGTCCGCGGCCACCGGCGATGCGTAGTGGTCGCCGAAGTTGTCGATCCGCTCCAGTTCCCAGTTCGCCTTCCCCTTCGCGATGTTCAGCGACGTGGACAGCCCGCCGGCCTTCACCACGAGCAACCGGTCGCCGGACACCAGCGGCGAGGTCAGGTTCGACGGGTACGGGCGCGTCACGTTCCACAGCACGTGCGTCTTGGTCACGTCGCCGGTCCCGCCGCCTTTGATCGCCTGAATGATGTTCCCACCGCCCACGCGGTTGCCCTTCGACTGGAACGCGGTGTCCAGTTCGTCGCCCGCAATGAACCCGTCCTTGTCGGTGTCGGAGGCGTCGAACCGGTCGCGGAACTCCTTGGGCACCTCGTCGCGGGAGAGCTTCTTGTCCTGGTTCGTGTCCATCCACTCCAGGAGGGCGAACTTTAGCGTCCGCGTGTGATCGCCGTAACTCTGCACAGCCACGTAGATGACGCCGTCCTTCACGACGGGGGTCGTCATCACGGTGCGGACGAGCGTGTTGCACGTCCACCGTTCCTTACCGGTCGCCGGGTCGTAGCCGATGAGCTTGCCGGTGCCCGCGACCACAATATCCGTGCGGTCTTTTGTTTCGCAGATGACGGGCACGGCGTACCCCGCGAGCACGTCGGCCCGCGGGGTCTTCCACCGCTCCTTGCCGGTCGCCGCGTCCACGCACAACAGGTACGGGTTGAGGTCGTCGTCCATGCAGAACAGCACGGAATCCTTGTAAACGACGGGCGACGAGGCCGCGCCCCAGTCCATCAGGTACGCGGGCTTGGCCAGGGGAAACTTCCAGGCGTCCGCGCCGGTATCCGCATCGAGCGCGAGCAGGCCGAGCGTGCTGAAGTAGACGTAGACGCGCGTCCCGTCGCCGGCGGGGGTGGAGGAGGCGTGGCTGTTGGGCGGTGTAATGCGCGGGAGCGGCCCGGTGTCGAGGTTGCGTTTCCACAGCGGCTTGCCGGTCGCCGCGTCGTGCGCGAAAACCGTGAACGTCTTCGGCCCGGTCATCGCGGTGGTGAACACCTTCCCTTTCACGATGATGGGCGACGCGATCCCCTCACCGAGGGTCGCCTTCCAGAGGACGTTTTCGGTCTCGGAGAACGTGGCCGGCAGCTTCTTGCTCGCCGACACGCCGGAGGCGTTCGGTCCGCGGAACTGCGGCCAGTCTTCGGCCGAGGCGAGCGACACAACCGCGACCAGGACGGCCAGCGAGATGACGAATCGAGACATTGGAACGCTCTCCAGAACGAATCACGTCTTCAGCCCCAGCGCCGCGTGCTGGGCTTTCACCGCGGCCTGATAACGGGCGAACGCGGCCTCGTCGCGGCGGCAACTGGCGCCGCGAAACACCATCGCGAATGCCCGCCGGTGTCGCGTCGAGCGGTTCGGGTCGGCCCGGTGGATCGTGTTCCCGTGGTGCGCCACCGCGTCGCCCGGGTGCAAGTGAATCGCCCGCTCGCTGGCCCGATCGCGGGCACCGTAGTCGGTGATTCCCTGCGAGAAGCCGAGGATTTCCGATCGCCCGTGCGGGCGCACCCCGCACCGGTGCGACCCGGCGACGTAGCGGAGGCACCCGTTCGCGTCGTCCACATCGTCGAGCGAGAGCCAGATCGTGACCACGTTCGGCGGGGCGAGGTTGAAGTAGTAGTTGTCCTGGTGCGGCGGGGTGGGGCTATCGGACCCCGGCGGCTTGTTGAACCACTCCGGCCCCATGCACGATACGTCTTCGCCCACGAGCGCCCGGGCCAGTTCGAGCCACCCCGGGTGTTCGGCATAACCCGCGAAGTACGGATCGCCCGTCATGTGCTGGAGCTGCTTGAGCGTATCGGGCCGCGCGCGGTCGAGGTAAAATGCGGCGCTCTCCGGTAGGGTGGGCACGATTGCGCGGATGTACCGGTCGAGTTCGCGGGCCAGTTCCGCGAGTTCCGACGCGCCGAGGAACCCGCGAACGACGGCGAACCCGTCGCGGTCGTAGGTCGGTTTCAGTTGGTCGAAGGTCATGGTCTTCAAAGTAGTAGGCACACTCCGTGTGCCGTTGGTCAACGCCCCGTGTAGCAACGGCACACGGAGTGTGCCTACTACTCTCCTGCCACATCCTTACCGCACCAGTCGGCGGAAAGCGTCCTGCGTCAGGTCGCATTCGAGCAGCGAGCCGAGAACGTCACGCTTCCACGCGTCGGCCAACAGCGCGAACACCTCGCGGGCCGCGCGCTCGGTCTGCTCGACCTCCGCTGGCCCCTGCGCGGCGTTGAGGTAGAACGCAGCATACCCGTGACACCCGCGCTTTGCCATCTCCTGAATGGTAAGCGTGGTGAGCAACGTTCGGGTGTGCGGGTCGTCGGTGCGGAATCGCAGCGCGGGGTGAACGCTCAGCCCCTCGCACCGCGCCGCGAAACCAGTTTCCTCCGCGGCGCTGCTGATCCGCGCCTGAAGTTCGGTCCCCAGTTTGTGAAGGTACGCGGGCACGGCGCGGCGCTTCAGTTCGCGGATCGTGGTGAGCGCGGCCCGCAGGCCGATGGTGTCGCTCCAGTAGGTGCTGGAGATGAACATCCGCGCCGCCGGTTCCATGACTTCGCGCCGCCCGACGACCGCGGCCATCGAGTAGCCGTTGGAGATCGCCTTTCCGAGGACCGTCATATCGGGCACAACGCCGAGAAACTCCTGCGCCCCGCCGGCGGCGAGCCGGAACCCGCTCGTCACCTCGTCGAAGATCAGAACCGCGCCGTGTTCGCGGGCGAGCTGCTTCACCCCTTCGAGGTATCCCGGCGGGGGCCGTTCCGACCGCAGTGGTTCCATGACGACCGCCGCGACCTCCCCGCGGTGACGCTCCAGCAATTCGCCGAGTTGCGCGAGGTCGCCGTAAGGGAAGGGCAAGGCGGTGCCAGCGAGCGCCTTCGGAACGCCGATCGGCTCGATTCCGGGGAACAGGTGGGCGTTGAGGTTCGCGTCTTCGGCGAGGTTCGCGGCCAGATACCAGTCGTGCCAGCCGTGGTACCCGCAAAAGAGTACGCAATCGCGCCCGGTGGCGCCGCGGGCAATGCGCACCGCGATCGCACACGCCTCCCCGCCGCACTTCGCGTACCGCACCATCTCGGCGCTCGGGACCGTGCGAACCAGCTCCTCCGCGAGTTCGATTTCCAGTTCGTGGTTCACGGAATAGACCGTGCCGCGAGAAAGTTGCTCGCGAACCGCGTCGTCCACGACCGGATCGCAGTAACCCAGAATGATGCTGCCGATCCCGCTGGCCCAGTCGATGTACTCGTGGCCGTCCACGTCCCAGAATCGCGCGCCCTTCGCCCGGGTCGCGTACACCGGCGAAACGCCGTGCGCGTACCGCGACGGCCGGCGGCTGACGAGTTGCGTGCCGCCGGGGATCAGTTCGAGCGCCCGGCGGTACAGTTCCATCGACTTCGGTACGCGCGAGTTCACTTCGGTTTCTCCGTCGCGCCCGCGCCGCCGGCCCCGCGGAGGCACAACCCGCCGTCCACCACCAGTTCCGTTCCGGTGATGTAATCGGCGGCATCCGAACACAGAAACGCCACCGCGCGCCCGATGTCTTCGGGCGTGCCGAGCCGACCCCAGGGCAATGTCGGCGCCGCCGCGGCGATCGTTTCGCTCCCGAAGGTCGCGTGTTCGCCGGGCGTGTCGATCCACCCCGGTTCGATCACGTTCACGTTGATCCGGTGCGGGAGCAACTCGGCGGCAATCGTTTTGGCCATGTGCGTGAGGCCGATCTTCGCGGCGTTGTACGCGACGCTCCGCGCGAACGGGATTTTGGCGTGAACGCTGGACACGAACACGATCTTCCCGCCCCCGCCGCGCGCGACCATGTGCCGGGCGACGAGCTGACTCATGTGGAACCCGCCGAACAGCGTGCCCTTCAGTACCTTCTCGAAGAGGGCCGGATCGTAGTCGAGGAAGTCGCCGCGGCGCGAGAACGCCGGGTTGCTCACCAGAATGTCGAGCCGCCCGAGGGCTTCCAGGGATCGTGCAACGACGGACTCGCACGACGGGCGCTCGAACACGTCGCCGGCGACGAGCGCCGACTGCCGCCCCAGCGCGCGAATCTCCGCGACCGTCGCCTCGGCCTCCGGGGAGGCGGTGAGGTCGTTGACGACGACATCCGCCCCGGCGCGAGCGAGTTCGAGGGCGCACCCGCGCCCGATCCCGCCCGCGCTTCCGGTGACCAGTGCCTTCTTGCCGATGAGGTTCATGAGTGTTGCTGATTCGTGTGCCAATTGAGAACAGGGCCGCGCAACGAACCGCGACCGCCTCAGTCGTTTCAAGGGCGGGTGTCTGCTGTTTTCAGCCCCGGAGGGGCGACCGATGGTAGCCCGGGGTGAAGCGCCGGTCGAAGACCAAGCGCAACCCCGGGAAACGCTTCTGTCGCCCCTCCGGGGCTGCGATTCCATTTTCCGCATCGGTTCCCGGGATTGCGCTCGCAGACTCGCTCCACCCCGGGCTACCATCGGTCGCCCCTTGTATGTTTCGTAAACCGAAGAGTGGTGGGGTAGTCGGAGCGGGCTGTATAGGGCGATCCTCTGGGCGGTCCGTTCCAACGAACCGATCCGGCAGTTCTACCAGAAGCTGCGGAAGGCCGGTAAGGCGGTGAAGGTCGCTCAGGTGGCCGCGATGCGTAAGCTCCTGACGATCCTCAACGCCATGATCCGCGACAACCGCACCTGGGATCCGAAGGTCACCCTCGCCGCATAATTGCTTGTTTTTCCCTTGACCACAAACACAGACGCTCCGGGGCGGCATCTTGTTTCGCCTCCGTTTCCCGGGGTTGCGCTCGCCTTCGGCTCGCTTCACCCCGGGCTACCATCGGTCGCCGCTCCGCGGCTACAAACCGAGCGCTCTCCGCCCCTTCGCGGCTCAAAACCGAACACTCGTCGCGCGAAGTCGTGTCCGCCTCCCAAAGCCGCCTGTGGCTTTCGCAAAGCCAGTCGCTTCGCGGGCGGTTTGCACTTAGAATGGTCCTACCGACTCGCCGGCCGTCCGGTCCCGCACCACGAGGCGCACCACAGTGTCTATCGTCGTTCAGTGCCCGCACTGCAAAACCCGGTTCAACCTCCAGTCGGAGATGAACGGCAAATCGATGCGGTGTCCGAACCTGGAGTGCCGCCAGGTGTTCACCGTGAAGGCGATCGAGGAGAAAGGCCCCGCGCCGAGCTACGAACTGCCGCCCGAACCGGAACCGCCGGCGGTCAAGCCCCCCAAACCCACCAAGCCGGGCGCGACCCGGGCGCCCAAGCCGGCGCCTCTGCCCCCGGAGCCGACGAAGCCGCCCAAGCCGTCGCGCGCCAAGGCGGCGCCGGAACCGGAGGTGGTCGAGGGGGCCGTGGTGGAAGCCGCGGTCGTGTCGCCGGCGAAGGTGAAAGAGGTCGTCTGGTCCGAGGGCACCGACGTTCCACCGCCCGCGGCAAAGGGCCGCAAAGGCGCCGCGGCCGAACCGGACGAACCGCTCGACCTGCTGCCGGTGCGCCGACGCAAGAAGCGCAAGAACAGCCTCGCGCCGCTCGTGCTCGCGGTCATGGGCGTGCTGACCTTCGCGATCCTCGGCGTCGCCGTGGTCTACATCTTCATCATCAAAGAGAAGACCGAGGAGACTCTCGCGAAGCAGGCGAAGGAGCAATACGAGAAGGGCACCTACAGCGAGGCCGCCAAGAGCTACGAGAAACTCGTCCAGGAGCATTCCGGCAGCAAGGACATCGAGCGGTACAAGTTCTTCTCCGACCTCTCATCGACGCAGGTCGCGGTACGCAGCGTCACCAATCGCGAGAACTACGACGCGGCGGTGAAACGCCTGAATGAGTTTTTCACGGCCCAGAAGGAATCGACGTTCGCCAAGCCGGCGTCGAAGGAGAATTTCGCGCACGACATCCTGGACGCCGGCAAGAAGCTCGGCGAGGACATCGCGGCGCACGCCGAGGACCGCGTCAAGGCGTACCAGGCCGACCGCAGCACCAAGGCGGACGAACTGAAACGCGCGGACAAGGCCGTCGCCGACGGGCGAGACCTCGTCACCAAGCTCGACCCGTTCCGCGGGCCGGACGATCCGCCGCTGGACAAGCTCAAGGCCGCGCTCGACAAAGTCGAAAAGGACGTGAAGCGCGAGCGCGCCCGCACCGACGCCATCGCCAGCGCCCGCACGCGGCTCGAAAGCCCCACCGACGCCGCCATTCAACAGGTTGAGGGCGATCTCGCCGGCGCGGGGCTGAGCGACGACCCCGAAGTTCAACAACTGATCGTCACGGCCAAGGCGAAACTGCGCGACCTCGTGAAGTACGACCCCGACGCGGCCGGCCCGCAACCGGCACCGCCCACGGTGGCCGCGTCGCTGTTGTTCGTCACGCCGATCGGCAAGCCGAAGCCCCCGCCTGCGGCGGCCCCCGGGGCCGGGCCGCCTGCCGTGTTCCTGTGCGTGGCCCGCGGCATCCTCTACGCGCTCGACGAGATTACGGGTGATCTGATCTGGGCCGCCCGGGTCGGGCCGGACGTGACCGACCCGCCGCCCGTCGTGCGGGTGACGCTCCCGAGCGGGCCGACCGAGGTCGCCGTCGTCACCTCGAACGTCGGCAACGCCCCGGCGCTGGCCGGGCACGACCTGCGGACCGGGCGCGTGCTGTGGTACCAGCCGCTCACGACCCGCGCGCGGCCGGAAGACGCGCCGGTCTCCGCGCCGGCGGCCGGCCCTGCAATCGTCGCCGGCACCCGGGCGTTCGTCCCGCTCCGCGACCCGCTCGGCTCGGTGGTCGAGTTCGACCTCCTCAGCGGCGCGCGGATCGGGCGCATCCGGCTGGGCCAGCCGATCGCCGATCGCGGCGCGGTACTGCGCCCCGGCACGAACCTGCTGTACGTAGCGGCCGACGCGCGCCGGCTTTACATCATCGACGCCGGCGGCAAGGACGACGACGGCAACCGCATCAACCCGCGGTGCGCGCAGGTGATCGCCACGGGCCACCTGTCCGGCACGCTCAGGGTTCCGCCGCTGTTCATCGGGCCGGAGGGCACCGAGCCAGCCGACCGGTGGATGGTTCTGGCCCAGGCCGACGGCACCGCGCGAACGCTGTTGCGGGCGTTCAGGGTTGAACCGGTCCCGCCGGCCCCGGCCGAAGGGGCGAACGTGCCCGAAACGCCCGCGGCGCAAACGGTCGCGCTGCCGGTCGATGGGTGGGTCACGTTCCCGCCGGTGTGCGACGGCGAGCGGCTCGCGGTCGCATCCGACACCGGGCAGTTCAAGCTGTTCGGCGTGAACCAGCAGGGCAACGCGGACAAGACGCTGTTCCCGTTCCCCGCGCCGGGCGGCCCGCCGCTACTCAGCGACAAGACGATTCCCGGACTCGTGATCCCGACGGCCGAAGAATCGACCTACTGGGTACTGGTGGGCGGCCAGCTCCAGCGCGCACGGCTCACGATCGGGCCGAGCAAGGGGCAGTCGGTCGTGTTCGGCGGCCCCCCGCTGCCGGTGGGCGAACCGGTCCACGCAGGGCAGGTGAACGCCGGCAAAACCGTGGCGTGCGTCGTCGTCCGGTCGCTCAACTCCTCCGGGGTCCGCGCGGTCGCCGTCGATATGGCGAGCGGCGAGGTCCGCTGGCACCGGCAGCTCGGCATCGTCCCGGCGAAGCTGTCGGCCGACCAGCTCGCGCCGCCAATCGCGCAGGCCGACAAGTTCATCCTCGTCGATGAAGACGGGGGCATCGTCGCGGTGCCCGCGGCCAGCGGGGTCGCCACGGGTCAGGCGGTGACCGCCTCGCCGGCGTGGGTGCTGGCGTCGGCGCCGGCCAACGCGACCGGGCCGACGATCGTCGTCGCGTCCGCCGACGGCAAGACCGTCTACACCATCACCCCGACCACCCGCGAGGGCGCGAAGTTCGTCGTCCGTCGAGTTGTGGACGGCAAACTGGCGCACGAGGACGAGGCGGTCGCCCCGGCCGCGATCGCGGGGCAACCGGCCGTCGTCGGCACCGCGCTACTGGTCCCGACGGCCGACGGGTTCGTGAACCGGCACAAGCCGGGCGACGGGCTGCGCCCCGGGTCGTTCATCCCCGGCCCGTCGTGGCTGGGCGAGCGCCGACCGGCGAACCCGGTGTGCCGCATCACCCCGCTCTCGGACGCGGCGTTCGCCACCTCCGACGGCGGGAAGAAGCTGAGCCGCTGGGAGTGGCCGGCCGAGGGGAACTGGGCGCCGGCGGGCGCGTGGGACGTGCGCCAGGACATCGCCGGGACCGGCGTACTCTTACCCGCGGGCGCCGGGGGCGACGGGCCGCGGCTGGCCGTCGCGGACACGAGCGGCAGCGTGTGGCTGTTCGCGGCCGACCGCACCGGGCCGTTCCTGAAGCGGTGGAAGCCGGGCGGCGAGGGCGCTGTGGCGATCCCCGCGGGCCGGCCGGGATCAACGCTGATGGCCCAGCCCGGCACCGGGCGCGTGATCGTGGCGTACACGATCGACGGCAAGGCCGTCGCGGCGGTGAACCCGGGCGCCGACGAACCGCTGTGGGTCGCCCGCACCGGGGAAGATGTCGGGGCCGCGCTGGTCGGCGCCCCGCAACCGGCCGGCGAGGACCGCTGGCTGCTCACCGACCTCGCCGGGCGCGTGGTTCTGATTGATGGTGCGAAAGGGGCGGTACTCGCGGCGCAGTCGGTGGGCCTGCCGGGCGCGGTCCCGGCCGCGCCCAGCGGCGTGGCGGCGGGCGCCGCCCTCACCCCGCTCTCCGACGGCTCCGCGGTGGTGATCGAGCTGCCGAAGAAGTAGTGGTTAGTGTCAGTGGCTCGTGGTTAGGAAAAGACAAAAGCAGTGAAAGACAGAAGACCCGAAGCGCCGTGCCTCTGGTCTTCTGTCTTTCACTGCTTTCACTGTCTTTCCTAACCACGAGCCACTGATACTGACACTACTTCTGTGTCTTTTCCTAACCACGAGCCACTGATACTGACACTACTTCTGTGTCTTTTCCTAACCACTAGCCACTGACACTAACCACTACTCACGGTTGCGTGCCGCCGGCGGGCAGGACCGGGTTCGGGTCGCGCGGCTGGTCGAGTTCGGCCATCCAGCCCAGCGACGGCGCGTAATTGGGATCGGCCTTCAGCGCGAGCTGCAACTGGACCTTGCTCGCCTCGGCGTGGCCCATGTGGTCGAGCAGCCCCGCGAGGTTGTGCCGCGCCTGCGCCTCCGGCATGATCTGGCAGAGGGTCTCGAACGCCCGGTCCCAGTTCCCACTCAGGGCCAGGAAAAAGCCGAGATCCTTCTTCACCGCCCGGTTCTCCGGGTCGATCTTCAGCGCGTAGTCGCACCACGCCACCGCCCCGGCCCAGTCCTTCCACCGCCCGTGCGCCACCGCGACCTCGTGCGCGATCGCCGCTTCCGGGTGGAGCGTCAGACACTCCTTGTACGCCTTGAGCGCCTTCTCGCGGTCCCCGACGCGGGCGTAGAACTGGGCCATGCCCTGGAGGGCGGCCTTGCTCTTGGGGTCGCGCTGGAGCGCCTTCTGGTAATACTTGCGGGACGAGTCGAGCAGCCCCTCCTTACTCCCGGGGGCGGTCTTCTCGTCGAGCGCGGCTTCGAGCTGAACGCCCGCGATCGCGGCCAGCGACTCGGCCGACGCCGGCCCCTTCTTGGAGTTGTCGGCCAGCTCGACGGGCACCGACGACGCGGGCGCCGAGTTGCCGCCCCAGAGCGACTTCAGCCCGCCCCCGCCGGAGGTCGGCATGTTGACGTACTGCGTGCCGGCGTCCGGCATCGGGCCGATCAGATTGGTTTGCTTGGTGCTCTTGCACCCGACGGCGCCCAGCAGACAGCCGAGCACGCACAACCGGCGAATCGTTCGGCCGTCCATGACCACCTCAGTATTTCAGGGAGCAGGAGACAGGAGACAGGAACCAGAGGCGACGGTCCTCCTGTCTCCTGTCTCCTGCTCCCTGTCTCCTGATTTCACGTGAACTCGGCGATGAAACTGGCCGACGCCTCGATCATCAGGTCGCGCGTCAAATGCACAGGATGCCGTCTGTATCGGCAAATCGACTGAACCGTTTCCAGCAAATCGCGGCAGTCGGAGGCGCGGGGCGTGCGGCCCTTGGTGTAATAGCGCTCGTACAGGTAATCCACAGCGCCCACGTCGTAGTTCATCCCCAGCCGCTTGCAGTTGGCCGCGAAGATCCGCTCGTACACGTCCCGCTGCGGGGCGTTGATGCCGACCTTGTGCCGGATCCGGCGCAAGAACGCGTCGTCCACCAGCGCCTTGGGGTCGAGGTTGGTGCTGAAGATGATGAGCTGCTCGAACGGCACCTGGAACTTCTTCCCGCTCGCCACCGTGAGGAAGTCGTGCCGGTCTTCGAGCGGTAGGATCCACCGGTTCAGGAGGTCTTTGGGGCTGACGAGCTGCCGGCCGAAGTCGTCGATCAGGAACACGCCGCCGTTGGCTTTAAAGTGGATCGGGGCCTGGTAGAACTTCGCCTCCGAGTTGTACCGCAGGTCGAGCATCTGGAGGTTCAGTTCGCCACCGGTCACGATCACCGGCCGGCGGATGCGGACCCACCGCTGATCGACCGCCCCCGTCGAGAGCAGTTTGCGCACGGTCGCGTCCGAGTCGTCGGCGTACTCCACCGCGGTGTCATCGACCACGTGCAGCGACGGGTCGAACACCGTGATGATGTTGCCGTCGGCGACGAACGCATACGGGATGTAGATCGACCCGCCGGCCGTGTTCATGAAGTCGCCGATGGAGCGGGCCATTGCTGTCTTGCCGTTGCCCGGCGGCCCGTAGATGAACACCGACCGCCCGCTGATGATC
>CAZBXY010000160.1:0-17686 GCA_964495365.1 uncultured Frigoriglobus sp.
GGAGACTTCGCCTTCGAGCGTCTCGATGATCGGCAGCGCGGTGAGCGAGCCGCCGCTCCCGGCGACCTTCGCGACCTTCGCCCCGGGGAACGCCTTCACGTCGTGGTTCGCCTGGTGCAAGCCGCCCTTCTCGCCCGGCCCGATGTACACCATGCCCTTGTCGCCCGGCCCGCGGCGCTCGGCGGGGGCGGACGCCTTATTGATGCCCCAGTGGGCCTCCGCGTTCGCGCCGTCGGTGCTGCCGTCGAGGAGCACGTACCGCTCGGCGAGCTTGGCCGACCGTTCGAGCAGGCGGGAGTGGCAGTAGAACACGTCGCCGGGGTACGCCTCGCGGCCCGGCGGGCGCCGCACGAGCAACGAGAGCTGCCGGTACGCCGCGGCCTGTTTCGAGAGGTCGTCGTAGACGCAGAGCGTGTCGCGGCCCTGCTCATACATGAAGTATTCGGCCATCGTCGCCCCGGCGTAGGGCGCGATGTACTGCACCGGCGCCGCGTCGGAGGCGCTGGCGACCACGACGATGGTGTAGTCCATCGCCCCGGTCTTCCGCAGGATCTCGACCACGCCGGCGACCTTCGATTCCATCTGCCCGCACGCCACGTACACGCAGATGACGTTCTCTTCCTTCTGGTTGATGATCGTGTCGATCGCGATGGCCGTTTTGCCGGTCTTGCGGTCGCCGATGATGAGTTCGCGCTGCCCGCGGCCGATCGGCGTCATCGAGTCGATGGCCTTGATGCCCGTTTGGAGCGGCACCTTCACCGGTTGGCGGTCGAGAATGCCCGGCGCGGGGCTCTCGACGAGCCTGCGCTTGTCAGTGAGGATCGGCCCCTTGCCGTCGAGCGGGTTGCCGAGCGGGTCCACGACGCGGCCGATCATCGCCTCGCCGACCGGCACCGACAGCAGTTCGCCCGTCGTGCGAACTTCCATCCCCTCGGTGACCTTGAGGTAGTCACCGAGGATGATGACGGAGACCGAGCTTTCTTCGAGATTGAACGCGAGCCCCTTCACGCCGGCCTGCGGGAAGTCCACCAGTTCGCCGGCCATCACTTCGGACAGACCGTAGCAGCGTGCGATGCCGTCGCCGACTTCAAGCACCTGCCCGACGGCGCGCGTCTCGACCTTGCGGTCGAAGTTGCTGATCTGGTTGGAGAGAACGCTGATGATCTCGCCGGCGCTGATCTTCGTTGCCATGTCGAGTGCCCTTTGCCCTTAGCGGGCCAGCAAGAGTGAGCGGAGAGACAGGAGCCGACTGCGGACGGAGGTGTCGATGACCGAATCACCCACCTGGACCACCAACCCGCCGAGCAGGTCGGGGTCGATCCGCACGTCCAGCACCGGCTCTTGATTGCCGAGGATCGTTTTCAGATTCGTCGAGAGTTCCGATTTTTGTGCGTCCGAGAGCGGCACCGCGGCGGTGACCTTCACCCGGACGCGGCCGGCGCGGTCGTCGAGCAACTGGCGGAACGCCGTCGCCACCCCGCGGAGCAGGTCGAGCCGGTTGTTCTGGGCCAACACGCCCACCAGCCCGCGGAGCAAATCCGACGCATGGTCTTTCAGCGCCGGGGCCAGGGCCGCGGACTTGGCCTTCTTGCCGACGGCCGGGCTGGCGAGGAACGCCGACGCGCCCGCGTTGCCGCCGAGCGCCTTGACGAACGCGGTCAGTTCGTCGGCGAGCGCATCGGCGTTCGCCGACTGCTTGGCCGCGGAGGCGAGCAGCGCCTCGGCGTAGACGCGCGCCAGCCGCGACTGCGTCGTCCCGGTGTCGAGTACGGTTTCGTGGATCGCTTCGGCCATTAAGAACCTAACCCCCCAACCCCCTTCCCTAAAAAGGAAGGGGGAGAAAGAGAGCAATCTTCTTCTCTTGGCCCCTTCCTTCTTAGGGAAGGGGTAGCGAGCGCACGCGAGCGGGGTTAGGTTGCCTTTACGCCCGGTTCGCGTTCGACGCCAGTTCGGCGATCGACTCGTCGAGCAACCGGCCCTGGTTCTCGATCGACACCTGCTGCCGCAGCGCCTTGGTCGCGATCAGGACGGCCAGTTCCACCGCCTGTTGCTGCACGTCCTTTTCCAGCGACGCCCGTTCCAGTTCGACGTCACGCTTGGCCCGCTCCTTCGTGGCTTGCGCTTCCTTCTCACCTTCTTCGGTCTTGGCGGCCTTGAGGGCGTCGGCATCGCGCCGGGCCTCGTCGAGCATCGCGCGGACCTTCGTGGCGGTCTCGTCGAGTTCCTTCTTGGCCTTCGCGAGCAGCTCCGCCGCCTCGGTCCGTTCGGCTTTCGCCTGGTCGAGGGCCGAGAGGATCGTCGATTCGCGCTTCTCCAGACCGCTCTTGATGTGCGGCCAGGCGAACTTCGAGAGGACGAACATCAACAGGCCGAAGACGATCAGCGTGTAGATGCCGAGGTCGTATCGCTTGATGCCGGTGAAGTCGAGCTTGTCGAGCATGCCGCCCTTCTCACCGCCGGCGTGCGCGTCACCGGCGGCCAGCGCCGGGACCGCGAACACGAGAACGGCGATAGCGGCGAGTACGAACAGCCGGCCGGGAATCGCGAGACGCATGGGTTCACCCCTGATCGTGAACGTGGATGCCGGGATCACAGGAACACGAGTGCCAGACACAGCACCAGCGCGATGATCCCGGCCCCTTCGACCAGACCGGCGAGGATGAACATCGCCCCCTGGATCGCGCCGGCCTGCTCCGGTTGCCGGGCGATGCCGGCCAGCGCGGAGTGGCCGACCAGCCCGATCCCGATGCCGATCCCGACGATCGCCAGCCCCATCCCGACGCCCGCCATGTCGGCGGGAGCGGCGAAGGCCGGGGCCGCGGTCGCGAGAACGAACAGCAACGCGTAGAGCAGCAGAGTGGAGAAGCGCATCGACGGGAACCTCCGAGGCCCAGGTTTGAGTAAACGTTATCCCTTCCCACGCACGAACTTAGTGCGGCGGGTGTTTCGCGAGGCCGATGAACACCGCGGTCAGGAACGTGAAGATGAACGCCTGAAGCCCCGCGATGAACAGTTCCAACAGGCTCAGCGCGGTCACCAGGGCGATGCTGAACGCCGACATCGCCAGCCACATGATGTTCTGCACGCCCTCGCCCTGTTCCTTCACGATCGTGATCTGGTATTTGGGGTCCGCCACCAGCGCGATGAAGAACAGGATCATGAACAGTACGGTGTGTCCGGCCAGCATATTGGCGAACAAACGCACGGCCAGCACACCCGCCCGAATGAACGCGGTCATGTACTCCAGGATCGCCATGCCCCACTTCAGCACGGCGCCGAACGCCTGCATCGCCGCGCCGCCCTCGATGTGGATGTGCGGGATGAACGTCTTGAGGTACTTCTCCGTCCCCATCTCCCCGATGCCGGAGGCGTGAATCACCACGAAGCTGACCAGCGCCAGCGCCCCGGTCACCATGATGGAGGCGGTGGGCGAGCCGAGGAACGGGAACATTCCCAGCAGGTTCATCGCGAAGATGAACAGAAACAGCGTTGTCAGGTAGGGGAGGTACTTGGGCGCGTCGTGCGCCCCGATGCCGGGCACCGCGATCTTGTCGCGGACGAAGAACAGCAGATATTCGAGCAAGTTCCAGAGCTTCCCGCGCGGCGGGTCGCCGTTCTTCATCTTCTGGCCGAGCCAGATCATGCTCGCGGCGACGATGATCGCGGAAACGGTGATGAAGATGATGAACTTGAGCGGGATCCCGCCGGCCTCGACCCCGTGCCACTCCAGCCCCACGGTCCGCAGAATCTCGAAGTGGTCGCTGTCCTTGACGTGGCTGAACGGGTCGATCGGCGCTTTTCCCGTGGGGACCGCTTTATCCGCTGCCATCACCGCACCTCGTCTGATGCGATCCGAGATCCGTCACCCCGTCGCTGGCGGCGCTCCGGGTTCGCCCGGTCCGCGCGCACGTGCCAGCAGCACCGTCTCGACCACGAGGGTCGTGAGGTAAGTTCCGAGTACCCAGCCCCAGTAACTGATCGGGTCGCTATGGAACGTCGGTTTACTCAACAGGAACACCGCCGCCGCGCCGCCGAACCCGATCGCCACTCGCCCGTATGTTCCAATGACCAACGCGAGCAACGGGCCGTAGAGCGAGGCCTTCGCGAGCCGCTCCGCCACGACGAGCGTCAACACACCGGGCGGAACCACCAAAGCCACCGCGATCCCGGCACAGAGCCACTGATATTCACCCCGCCACAACCCCAACGGGATCGCCAGCACCGCGGCAAGCAGGGTCGGGACGCCCAGCAGGATCGCGGCCCGCCGGATCACGACCCTTCTCCTGAAGGAGAAGGAGGGTCGGGTTTCTTCGCGGAAAGAGCCTGGGCCATCTTCACCAGGTGGACGAAGGCCACCACCAACCCGAGGAGCGTCAGCCCGATCGTGAAGCCCGGCATTGTGCCGAGTGCAAAATCCAGCAGCAGCCCCAGCACGGTGAACGACGCCATCTCCGACCCGGCGACCATCAGGCCGATCGGCAGACGGCGCCCGGACGGAGGGTCGGCCGGCATGGCTCACCCACAAATATTCGGAACGAAGGCGTATTGTGTGCGGGGCCGAAACAAAGTCAACCAGCATCTCGTGAAATTATTCACAAGCCCCGAATTGGGCCTCTTCTGGTGGTGGCGTTCTCCAACTGGCACAGGTTGTAACGATTGCCCGAATCATGAGGGCTACTGGTGCCTACTTTCTGAGCAACTGTGACGATCTGCCGGAAATGAGAATTGAGCAAAATCAAGCAGGGAAACCGGTTCCGACGGGTGAATATCGTTGACAGTTCACCCGTCGCTTATCTAAGATGAGCAACGAGTTAGGATTCGAGGTGACGTTGATCGTTGCCGCGCCCCACCATCAACACGCTCTCTCCGGCGTCCGGGCTTCTCCCGAACTCGCCCCTGCCTGGACGGCACCCCGGTTGGAGCGCAAACGATAGTTGGTGTTCGTGTTACGGCTCGGGCGCTGGCCCGACCGTGACCCATTGGTGGCGCCCGGACATTCCTGCTCCGAATAATGAGCCGGAGACGGGCCCAAGCAACGCCACCGGGACGGAACCCGGAGCCGTTACCATTCGGCACGGACGTTCTGCCAACCGTCCCACAACCGCAGCCACCGGCGCGGGGGAGTGGCTCGACGATGAAAACCGCTGGCTCGT
This sequence comes from uncultured Frigoriglobus sp., assembly GCA_964495365.1. Classification (GTDB taxonomy): domain Bacteria; phylum Planctomycetota; class Planctomycetia; order Gemmatales; family Gemmataceae; genus Gemmata. The sequence continues at coordinate 5,154 of CAZBXY010000160.1, forward strand.
ACAGCGACTGGTCGAAGGCTGATCTCGCCGACCTGGCGCGCCGTCGCGGCGTTCGCGGGTGGGCCGGGATGGACAAAGTGAGCCTGGTCAAAGCGCTGTCCCGGTCGTCCGGACCGGCGAAACCCGCGAAACCGCCGGCGAAGGCCGCCCGACCGGCCGCGAAGTCGGCCCCCAAGGTCGTCACCAAGAGTACGAAAGCCAAGCCCGCCGTGCCACGAATCACGCGCCCCGCGAAGCCCGCTCCCAAACCCGCCGTCAAGGTCGCGCCCAAGCCGATGGTGGCCGCCAAGCCCGCGGCGAAACCCGCCCCGCAACCGACCCCGATCATCGCGAAGCCGGCCGTGGTCGGTGCGCCTGTGACCGCCAAGCCCGCCGTCAACGGCACCCACAAACCGGCGGCCGCCGGCGCCCCGCTCGCGAAGCCGCTGACCAAGCCGCTCGTGGCCAAGCCCGCGCCGGTCGCAGTCGCCAAGCCCGTTGTCGTGAAGCCGCTCGCCACGCGCGACACCCCGCTCCGGTCGTCAACCCCGCTGACGAAGGACCGCATCCTGCTGGCGGTCTCCAACCCCTACTGGCTCAACGCCTACTGGGAAATCTCGCCGAACTCGGTCCAGCGGGCCGAAGCGGCACTCAAGCAGGACTGGCACGGCTCGCGGCTCATCATCCGGCTGTTCGACGTGACGAGCCTGGACACCACCAGCACGTCCGAAACGCCGATCAAGGACATCGTGCTGCAAGGGTCCGGGCAGAACTGGTACATCGACGTTCCGCAGCCGCCGCGGGCCTACCGCGCCGACATCGGCTACGTGTCGCGCCGCGGCGACTTCCACGTACTGGCGCGGTCGAACGTGGTGACCCCGCCGAAGGCCGGCAGCGGCGAGGGCGCCGACGGCATCGAGTCGGTGTGGGACGACACCGACGCCAAGCACCGGGCCGAGCGCATTCTGGCAATGTCCACGGGGTTCGAGTCGAGCGGCAGCCCGGAACTACGGGAGTTCCTCGAAGAGCGCACCGGACGCGTCCTCGGCCCGCCGAAGGAGACCGCGTTCGGCACCGGGGCCGTGCCGCCGGGCAGCGTGAAGAAGTTCTACTTCGAGATCGACGCCAAACTGATCGTCTTCGGCCGTACCGACCCGAGCGCGCACCTGACGCTCAACAACGACCCGATCAAGCTGAACCCGGACGGGACGTTCCGCATGACGTTCAACCTGCCGGACAGCCGGCAGATCATCCCGGCCGTCGCCGCCAGCGCCGACGGCGTGGAAGAGCGCACGATCGTCCTGGCCGTGGAGCGCAACACCAAGCACCTCGACCCGATGATCCACGACCACATGAACGAAGTTTGAGATTTGTGATTTGCGATCGGAAGCTCGCAACCGCTCGTGGTGCGTTGACCCCGGACCGTGTTGTGCGCGGTCCGTGCGCGTTAATCGCGCGCGGTTTTCCGTTCCCCACTTCGCTTCCGCTCGGCTACATTAGGCAATTCCGCACCGCTCTCCTCCGCTGGTTCTGCCAATGACCGCTGCTCCCACCCCGCTCTCCGGGCGCCCGACCGGTGTCCGCTACTCGGTTCTCGTGCTGTTCTGCACGCTGTCGATGATTACCTACATCGACCGCGCGTTCTGGGGCAGCGCGCAGGAAGACATCCGCAAGGAACTGGGCGTCTCATTGCCGGACGTGATTATCGCGCTGTGGGCGTTCCAACTGGCCTACGCGCTCTTCGAGGTGCCGACCGGCTACCTCGGCGACCGCTACGGCCCGCGGAAGACGCTCATCCGTATCGTCCTGTGGTGGTCGTTCTTCTTCTGCCTCACGACGACGGTCGGCTATCAGATCGGCAGCTTCGCGATGGCCGGAATGGTCGGGCTGGCGATTCTGGTCGTGTTCCGGTTTCTGTTCGGGGTGGGCGAAGCGGGCGCGTACCCGAACATCGCGCGCGGGCTGTACAACTGGTTCCCGCTCTCGCAGCGCGGGACCGCCCAGGGCGCGGTGTGGATGTCGGCGCGGTTCATGGGCGGGCTGACCCCGCTCATCTGGCTGTGTCTGGTCGATCCGCAGTTGCTCGGCTTCCACTGGAAGGCCGGGTTCTGGATCTTCGGCGGCGTCGGGTTGCTCTGGTGCCTGGTGTTCGCGCTGTGGTTCCGCAACACACCGGAAGAACACCCCAGTACGAACGCGGCGGAGCGCGAGCTGATCGCGGCCGACCGGGGCGAGGCGCAGTTGCACGGCGGGGTGCCGTGGGGCAAGATCTTCCGCAGCCGGAACCTCTGGTACGTGTGCGGCATGTATGTGTGTATCAACTACGGCTGGTACTTCTTCATGTACTTCTTGCCGGGCTACCTGAAGAAGACGTTCGCGGGCCAGACCGAGACGCTTCCGGATCGGGTGGTGATGGCTCTCCTCGCAGGCGGTCCGCTGCTGGTGGGCGTATTCGGCTGCCTGATCGGCGGCATCCTGACCGACCGACACGTGAAGAGGACCGGCGACCGGAAGTGGGGGCGGAGCCTCTACGGCGTGATCGGCTTCACCGGGGCCGGCGGCTGCTACCTGCTCGCCATTGCCGGCGCGCGCAGCGGAAACATGCTGATGTTCGCCGCCGGCGTGGCCCTGTCGGGCTTCTTCAACGACCTGACGATGGGCGCGTCGTGGGCGGTGTGTCAGGACATCGGCCGGCGGTACGCGGCGATCGTGTCCGGGTTCATGAACATGATCGGCAACCTCCTGGGCGGTGTCACCACGATCATCGTGACCGGGGCGATCTTGCGAGCGCAGATCGATCCGCGGGTTGCGGAAGCGAAAGCGGCTGCGGAGGCGTCCGGGGCGTCGGCGGAAGCGATCAAGGCCGCGGTGGAGGCGGCGACGCGGGCCGGCGAGATCGAGGGCTTCACCATCAACCTGTCGCTCTACGCCGCGGCGTACTTCATCGGCGTGTTCTTCTGGCTAATGATCGACGCCCGCAAGCCGATCGTGCCCGACGAGGACGATCACGCGACCGCCGGCACCGGTTCGGGCAGTTCGTCCGGCACCTCTTCGGTGTAGGAACACAGCGTCACCTCGCCGTTCTGCACGGTGAGGTAGTGGCACGGCTTCTCGGTCCAGCACCCGCTGTTGTAGTACCGCACCGGGCCGGTTGTGTTCGCGGCCGGCAGGTGCGTGTGCCCGCAGCACACCGCGTCGCACCCGCGCTTCGCCGCGTACCGGATCGCGTCGGCCTCGATCTTCTGGGCACAGCGCAAGAAGGTCTTGCTCCGCTTCTTGGCGAGCTTGGCGAAGTAGTGCGATTTGTCGATGCGCTGGAGCAGGTGGTACGCGCGGTCCGCGATCCAGGTGATGACCGGGTAGCGGGAGATGAACTCGTCGAACCGGTGGCCGTGAAGGAACAGAATCTTCCGCCCTCCGCTCTCGACTACGAATTCATCCGCACAGCGGACGCCGAGCAGGTGCGAGACGATCTCCGCCGGGCCGTCGTGGTTCCCGTTGATCCAGACGACATCCAGCTCGTCCGACAGCTTGCGCAGCTCCGACAGAATGCCCCAGTGATGCTTCTTCAGCCGTCGGAAGTCGATCGAGTCGAACACGTCACCGTTGAGGATCAGTTGCTTCGCTCGCATCGGCCCGCGGCGCACCGCATGGAGGAAGTGGACGAGGTACTTCGCCTGACAGTTGTCGCTGCCGAGGTGGATGTCCGAGATCACAACCGCGTCGTACACAGTTCGGTCCTCGCGGGGCCTTCCTGTTATCGATAGCGGCGCGCGGGACGGGAGAGATGTGGAGCGTGTGAAAGTCGCAGTTTGCTCCGCGGTCCGGCGCGTCAAATCAAGACTTTTCGCAACTTTTTTCGCGCCGTTCGGCCGTCCTAACGCCCCGACGAAGCGCGTAAATCGCCCTTGAAAACTGGAGTTTGCAGGCGTCAACTGTCCGAGAATTCGACAGCCCCGGAATCGGGTGTGAAAAAACGGACACAAGATGTTGCTCTCCGCCGGAAGCCATCGTACTATTTCGTTGTCCCGCCGGTTGGCAACTGCAGTGAATGGGCGACGCTGCAGCGGTCTCCGGCGGGACTTTTTTTGTTTCCGCTCAGCACCACTTCTTCCGCAAATCCTCCCCCATCCCACCCACGTTCACAAACTCACCTCTCAACGGTCCGGAAATCTGGTACGATCGGCGTAATTGACTTCCGAATTGCGCCGGGGTCGTAAGTCGATGTCGCACGATACCCGTTCGCGGGCGCTCCCGCTCGCACCGCTCCTCGCCACCTACCGTGGAACTCGCGGCTCGGCTCACCCGCGCCCGGCAGGCCTCAGTGTCGAATTCCTCGACAGTGCCTCCAACGATGAACTCGCCGCGCGCCTGCGTGAAGTTTCGGAAGCGATGTTGCCCGTCGCTTACCACACCGCACTCGTCAGCAACCGGGTTCGATTCCTCCGGCACGCGCTCAACCACCTGTTCCGCGGCGCCGACCCGCTGCCCGACCGACTCGCGCGATGTGCAACGCCCGGCGAGGCGTACTTCGTCGCCGGCGTGGGCGCGGGATTGTGGTCGGTGCTGGCGGCTTGCGTCGAACCGGCGCGCGTGCCGCGGTGGGGCCCGGCGGTGGAACGCGGGCTGCTCCGACTCGGCATCCTGCGCGAGATCGCGGCCGACGCGCGCACGCGGTTCGACGCGGTGTGCCGCGCGTGCGAGGTCGTGCGCGAGCACGCCCCGGACCTGACGCCCGCGGAGATCGACGACTTCCTCGAGCGCGTGTCGCGCACGACCGGGCGCGAGCTGCCCCCCACATCCGGCCCGCCGACCGCGTTCGCCTGGGGCGCGAGCGCCGACGACATCGCCCGTGCCGTGCGCGCGGTCCGCTCGCGCGTGTCGCTGCGAACGCGCATCCGCTCCACGACCGACGCGCGGGCCGCGACCGTCGCCCGGTTCCAGACCGCCGCGAAGGCCGGCGAGTATGAAAGCGCACTCGCAGCATTCCGCGAATCGTTCCCGGACACGCGCTGGGAAGCGGCACTGCCCGCGCTCGACGATGCCTATTCTGCTGCCCTGTCGGAAGCCGACCGCGCCAGGCTCTGGTGCGACGTGGCCGCGGTGCTGCGCGAGCGGTTCCGCGTTCACCCGCTGGAACTGGCCGACGTGGTGCAGGCGGTCGCTGCGGACGCGGAGCCGGAGGCGCGGCGCGAGGGGTTCGGCGGGTTCTGCACCGACACGTTCGCGTTCCTCGGCGAACTGGCGAAGACCAACGCGAAGGACTGGATGACTGACAACCGCGAGCGGTATCAGTTCGTCGTCCGCGAGCCGCTGGTGGAGCTGTGCGATCAGGTGGCGGAGCGGTACGTGCGCCCGGTACTCAACCGCGAATACGGGTGGGACTTGGAGTGCGACGCGCGCACCGGGCGCGCGGTGACGAGCATCTGCAAGAACGACTTCGGCCGCGCCGGGCCGTACCAGCCGGTGCAGTGGATCACGTTCTATCGCCGCGCGCGGGCGAACAAGCGCTCCGACGCGCAACTCTTCGTGCGGGTCGGACCCGACGGCGTTCGCTACGGGTTCCACCTCGGCCGCACGGCCCGCGACGCCGGCAAGCAGTTCCGCCGCAACATTCAGGACCACGGCGAAGCGATCTTTCGTGCGCTGCAAACCGGCGACGTGCTGACCGAGTGCCGGTTCTGGGCCGGGGACGACCTCGCGACCGACGTTCCGGTGAAGTCTGCGGCCGATCTGCGCGCGTGGGCGGTCAACAAGACGATCGCGGTGGGCAAGCGGCTCGCGCCGGACTCCCCCCTGCTCCGCCGCGACGAACTCGCCGGCGACATCCTGCTCACCTTCGACCGACTACTCCCGGCGTTCGCGTGCGCGGCCGAAGCGGACCCGCGCCCGCTCCTCACGCGCCGCGCCGGCGATCCGGCTTCACCGGCACCCTACGACCCGCAGTCGTTCCACGGCGAAACGTACCTCTCCGAAGTGTGGCTCGACCGCGTACTCGGCCTGCTCCGGCTGAAGAAGCAACTCGTATTGCAGGGCGTTCCGGGTACCGGAAAGACCCACGTCGCGCGGTGCCTCGCGCGCCTTCTGACTCACGACCGCCAAGACTGCGTCCGGCTCGTGCAGTTCCACCCGGCATACAGCTACGAGGAGTTCGTCGAGGGCATCCGCGCCCGCGGGGTCGAGGTGAACGGGCAAAGTCAGGTCACGTTCCCGGTCGAAGACGGCGTGCTGTGTCAGTTCGCCGAACAGGCGGCAGCGCGACCGAGCGAACCGCACGTACTCATTGTGGACGAACTGAACCGCGGGAACCTGCCTCGCATCTTCGGCGAACTCTTGTACCTGCTCGAATACCGCGATCAGGCGGTCACGCTGCCGTACTCCAAGCGCCCGTTCCGGCTACCGGACAACCTGTTTCTTCTGGCGACGATGAACCCGCTGGACCGCTCCGCGCTGGCGCTCGATCAGGCGCTCCGCCGGCGGTTCTCGTTCGTGGACATGCCCGCGGACGCCGCGGTGCTGGCCTCGTGGCTCGAATCGCACGCCCCGGACGTACCGAACGCAACCTTCGGCCCGCGTGTGGTGCGCCTCTTCGAGGAACTGAACCGCCGGCTCGCCCGCGACCTCGGTGCGGAGAAACAGGTGGGGCACAGTCTGTTCATGGTGCCGGAACTGAACGAGGAGAAACTCGCCGCGGTGTGGGACCACCACATCCGCCCGGTGTTGTTGGACTACCTCGGCGGTCGCGAGGACCGCTTGAAGGACTACGCCCCCGACCGCCTGCTCGGCGACCGCGACCGCCGCAAACTGAAACCCGCAACGGACACCGACGCGAGGTGACCCATGACCAGAAGGCGCTGGGTTCGCTGGGTCGTCGCTATCACGATTATCAGTTCGCTGTTCCTTCATCGCGAGTGGCGCCGCACGACCGCTACACGCGAACTGAACGCGGCCATTGCCGAAGTCGAGGCAACTGACCCGGACTGGACCTGGGATCGGTTGTCCGCCGCGCGAGAGCGCCCGCCGGCGGGGCGTAACGGCGCCGATGTCATTGCTCAGGTGCGAACGCAGTTGCCCGAAGAATGGACCCGCGCCGAACACCCGGAGCGCTGGGAACCCGAGGTGCCGGACGTGCCGCCGAACGTCCGCTACTCTGCGACAGTGGTTGCGGAGACCCGGCGAAACCTCGCTCGTGCGCCCGCGGCCGTGAACACGGTCCGCACGCTCAAGGATTTTCCGACCGGGCACCGCGACCTCCATCTCACACCCGACGTGCTGAGTACGCCGCTCCCGGACACCCGGCACACGCGAACGGTCGCGGTGTTGTTGCAGTGGGACGCGGAACTGGCGCTCGAGGACGGCGACCGCCCGCGGGCAGTGGACGATCTTCTCGCCGCGCTGAACACCTCGCGCTCGGTCGGCGACGAGCCGCTGCTCCTCTCGCAACTCGTCCGCATCGGCGCGCGGTCAGTCGCGACACGATCAATGGAACGCATCGCCGCTCATGTGGAACTCACGGAGGAGCAACTGGCCCGACTCCAGACCGCGTGGGCGGCCGACGCGGACGAACCGCTCTTGCTCTACGGCCTTCGCGGTGAGCGGGCGGCTTACGACACCTACTTCCGCAACCTGTGCAACGGGACGATCACGCTCGACGGTGAGGCTCCACGAGCGCTTAACAGCTTCGGATGGTGGATAATGCGGGTTAGATTCATCAAGGAACACGCACACTACATCCGGTGGATGACGCAAGCCGTCGAGATCGCGAAGCGCCTGCCGCACGAGCAACCGCCCTTGCTGGCCGCAATCGCGGAGCGCGGCGAACCCGACATGATCTTCTCCCAGTTGCTTCTGCCCGCGGCGGAAAAGTGTGCCGGCGCGTGGCACCGGAGCCTGGGCGAAGCCCGCTGCGCGGTGGTCGGGATCGCGTGCGAGCGGTTCCGGCTGCGACACAAGCGGTGGCCCGACACGCTCGCGGAGCTGGTACCCGCATTCCTCCCCGCCATACCGCTCGACCCCTACAACGGGCAACCGTTGCGGTACGCGAAATCGGATGCCGGGGTCGTCGTCTATTCGGTGGGCAAAGACCTGAGCGGCGCCGGCGGCTCGCTCGACATACCGGAACCGCAGCCGAACACGTTCGCGCGGTTCCGGCTGTGGAACCCCGACAAGCGGCGACTGCCCGCACCGCCCGACCTGCAAGCCCCGCCCCCGGAGTGACCCGTGACCGACCCGGACGAGGACTTCGCCCCGCCCCCGCCGCGTCCGCGGGGCCGCTGGCTGCGCAAAGTGATGCTGTGCCTGCTGGGGCTTTGCGCCGCTGTCGCGCTCGTGCTGGTCCTCGGCCGCTGGCAGGTCGGGCGGATCGGGCAGCGGCAATTGCAGGTCGAGACCGCGCGGCTCGACGCGGACGATCCCGGCTGGAAGCTCGACGCGATCCTCGCGGCGCACAAGAAGGCCGAACTGCCGCCCGCCGAGAACGCCGCGGACGCCGTTCTGGAAGTCGCCGAAGGCATTCCCGACGACTGGAACAAGTGGCGGAACTCCGAGGACGCCGTCAAGGTGTGGGTCCGGCAACAGAATCACCGGCTCCCGACCCCGGACCAGATCGAGATGCTTCGTCAACACGCGGCCGATACCCATCTCATCCGCACGCAGGCGATCCGATTACGGGACAAAAAGGGCGGCGCGTTCGCGCTCACGATCCCCTCCGACCCGTACTCGGTCACGCTCCCGCACCTCGACAAGTGCCGGCGGGTTCTGTCACTGCTCGAATACGACGCCTACCTCGCGGCGATCGAGAAGAACCCGAGCCGCGGCATCTCCGCGGCCCGCGCCGCACTGGCCGTGTCCCGCGCGATCGGCGCCGAGCCGTTTCTGGTCTCGCAACTCGTCCGGCTCGCGTGCTGTAGCCTGTCGGCCCGGGTCGCGATGCAGGTGATGGCGTGGGGCGAACCGACCGAGGGGCTGGCGGAACTTCAGGCCGAACTGCTCGCGGAAGCCGAGGTGCCGTTCTTCCGAACCGGCATCCGGGGCGAGCGCGCGGTCATCGACCGGATGTTCACCGGGCTGGCCGACGGCACGATCCCGGCGGAACACTGGTTCCGCTACGCGGACATCGGCCAGCCGGGGCCGCAGCACTACGCGGCGTTCCGCTCGTACAAGGCGCTCATTCCCGGCGACCACGCGAAGGCGCTCGAACTGTACTCCCTGTACGTCAAGGCCGCCAACCTCCCGCACCACGAGCAACTGGCCGCGATGAAGGCCGTTCCCATCCCGCCCGGACCGCCGGAGGAGTTCCGCTACATCGTCACGCGGCTGATGATCCCTGCCGCCGATCGCGTGGCGGAGGCAGGGCTGCGCGTGCGGGCCGAGTTGCTTTGCGCGGCGCTGGGCGTCGCGTGCGAACGGTTCCGCCAGAAATCCGGGCGCTGGCCGAACGACCCGGCCGAACTGGTGCCGGCGTTCTTCCCGTCGGTGCCGACCAACCCGTTCGACGGAAAGCCGATCAGTTACCGCACCTTCCCGGACCGCGTGGCGATATACTGCTACTGGGCGGACGCGCCGCGCAAGGTCAACGATCTCCCGGACGACTTTCGCGCCGGCAACCCGCCGGGCGCCGCCTACGGATACCGGCTGTGGAACCCGGATCGCCGCGGGCTTCCGGCCGAGGAGATGAAAGACCCGTGACACGTCGAACCGTCGAACTGGTCGAACGGCGCACGCGGCTCGTGCGGCTTCCGCGGGCCGAGATCGACTTCCTCCTGGGCCGCGCCAAACACCTCATCGAGGTGGTCCCGACGTTCGAGAACCGCGCGTACCGGCTCACGGCCCGCGGGTACATCGGGTTCCTCGACGGCCCCACGACCCGCTACGCGATCGCGCCGAAGATCCCCTGGCCGAACATGGGCATCGTGCTCGGGTTGCCCGCCCGGCACGCCGGCCTGGCGACCGATACCGAGGTCGAACCCGAGGGCGGGCTGCTCGGCGCCCTGGCCACCGCGTTCGCCGACCGGCTCGAAGAGGTGGTGCGCACCGGACTGGTCCCGGGCTACAACGAGGCGCAAGCGGTCTCGACGTTCCTCCGCGGCAAGCTCCGCACGGCCGACCAGATGCGCGACGTGGCCGCCCGCGCGTTCCCGGACCGGTTCCACACTGACGAACCCGTCTTCGACCTGCACACGCCCTGGAACCGCGTGCCCAAGGCGACCGCCTCCGCACTCCTGCGGCGCGTCGGGCTGCCCGAGGCGATCCGCCGGCGAGTGGAAGCCGCCGCGGTGCCGCTGGCGGTCGTGCCCGACATCCCCGCTTCCGACGCCGACTTCGCCACGGCCCGCGCCGAACCGCGGGTCGCGGCGTACCGGCCGCTGTTGGACGTGTGCCGGCTCATCCTCAACGGGCTGAACGCCGCCCACCCGGACGGCCCCGACGGCGGGGCGTTCCTGATCGACCTGGGCCGGGCGTTCGAGCGGTATCTCACCGCGGCGCTCGAACGCGAACTCACGACCCGCTCCGGGTGGACCGTCGAGGCCCAGCCGCGGATCAATCTCGACTCTTACGAGCTCCAGCCGGACATCGTCATTCGCGAGAACGGGGCCCCGCGCGCGGTCCTGGACGCGAAGTGGAAAACGGCCACCCCCGAGGCGCCCGACCTCCACCAGATCCTGTCCTACGCGGCGCTCACCGGCTCGCCGCACGTCGGGCTGGTGTACCCGGGGTCCGAGTACGGCCGGGCCGAGTTCCCCACGCCCGACGGCCGGGTCCGCGTGTCGATCTTCCGGATGCGGGTCGTCGGGTCGGCCCGGAAGCTGGAGCGCTCGCTCCACCGGCTGGCCCGCTCGCTCTGACAGCAGCAAGTGTACCGGCCCTTCCGCTTGCGCCGTCGGCGCCGGCGCCGAAATGAAGGCGGCGCGAATCTCGTGCCGATCGCGCCCTTCGGGGGCTATCGCGACAGAAAATCAGGCGGTATGATGGTGGCGAGGTCGAACCTTTTGACCCGCCCGCGCCTCTCCCTTGACGAGCGGACTGCCGGACACTTGGTTCGGCAGCCGTGGTGTCCCCTGAGAAAGGCCGCACCGCTATGAATGTCGGCTCGTACTCGGCTCTGGACGCGAGCGTGTTGGTGTTGAACAAGACGTTTGCCGCCGTTCACGTGATATCCGTCCGCCGGGCGTTTTGCCTGTTGTGCAAGGATCTGGCGGAGGTCGTGTACCAGGAGGACGGCCAGTTCGCCACCTACGACTTCGCCTCGTGGGCCGAACTCTCCGCGTTCCGGGCCGCGAACTTCCGACAGGAGGACGACGACTGGGTGCGGACCGCGAGCACGGAGCTGCTCTCGCCGCGGGTCATCCGGCTCTTGAGCTACGACAAGATGCCCAAGCAGACGGTGAAGTTCAACCGGCGGAACATCTTCGCCCGCGACCACAACCAGTGCCAGTACTGCGGCAAGCGGTTCTCGACCACCGAACTGTCGCTGGACCACGTGATCCCGCGGAGCCAGGGCGGCGGAACCACCTGGGACAACATCGTGTGCGCGTGCGTGGACTGCAACGTCCGCAAGGGGGGCCGGACCCCGCGGCAGGCGAACATGACGCTGATCCGCAAGCCGGAGAAGCCGAAGCGCAGCCCGCTGTTGAACCTCAAGCTCTCTCAGAAGAAGTACCAGTCGTGGCAGTCGTTCATCGACAACGCATACTGGAACGTCGAACTGAAGTGAGCCACGAACCGACCCCCGCGCGGCCCGCCGGCACCCCCGGCGGGCCGCGTTCGTTCGCGGGCGCGCGAACGGGGTCGCCGGGCGCGGCGTAGTGTGGGTAACATGAAGGTCGGCCCGCCGCTCCCCCACCGGGTGCCTCGTGACACGCGCTCGCGCCCTCCTGCTGTTCGCCCTCGTCGGCTGTGGTGCGCCCGCGGTTCCCACCGCCCCCGCGCCGCAGTCGCCCGCGGACCCGGCCCCGGACGACGGCGAACTCAAAGGGCCGCCGCTCTTCGAAGACGTAACGGCCGCCAGCGGGATCGCCTTCACCGCGCGCAACGGCGAAACCGACGCCAACCACCTGAGCATCCTCGAATCGCTCGGCACCGGCGTCGCCCTGATCGACTACGACGGCGACGGGCGGCTCGACGTGTACCTGCCCGGCGGCGGCGGCTACGCCGGCGCGGAGAAGAAGGACATCGTCGGCCACCCCGGGAAGCTGTTCCGCAACACGGGCAATTTCAAGTTCGAGGACGTGACGGCCGCGGCCGGGCTGGAGCGGCTCGCGGGCGGCGCGCCGTGGTTCCACTCCCACGGGGCGGCGGTCGGCGACTACGACCGCGACGGGTTCCCGGACCTGCTCGTGACCGGGTGGCGCGCGGTCGCCCTGTTCCACAACGAGCCGGACGGCACGGGCGGCCGCCGGTTCGTGGACGCGACCGCCAAGGCCGGGCTCGATAAGGGCATCGAGTGGGCCACCAGCGCCGCGTTCGCCGACCTCGACGGCGACGGGTTCCCGGACCTGTACGTCTGCCAGTACGTCGACTGGTCGTTCGCCAACCACCCGAAGTGCGACTACGAC
>CAZBXY010000161.1:0-17512 GCA_964495365.1 uncultured Frigoriglobus sp.
TCCGGGGCCATGTATACGGGCGTCCCCAGCAGCATCCCGGTCACGGTCAGGTCTTCGCGGTCCGCGTACTTGGCCAGCCCGAAGTCGGTCACCTTCGGAACCCCCGCTTCATCGAACAGCACGTTCCCGGGCTTGAGGTCGCGGTGAACAATCTGCCGGTCGTGGGCGGCCTGGACCCCGCGGGCGATCTCGACGACCAGCTCGGCCGCGGCGCGGGGATCGAGCCGCCCGGAGGTTTTGAGGCGCTCAGCGAGCGTGCCGCCGGCGAGATACTCCATCGCCAGAAACGCCAGCTCGTCGGCCTCGCCGGACTCGTACACTTGCACGACGTTCGGGTGTCGCGCGGCGGCGACCGCTTCGGCCTCGACCAGGAACCGCGAGTGGCTCGTGCGCCCGGCCCCGTCGCGCACCACCTTCAGTGCGACGGTGCGGTTCAGGCGCGTCTGAACGGCCTCGTAAACGACGCCCATGCCCCCGCGCCCGAGTTCACGGAGCACCCGGTAGCCCGGCGGGGCGGGCGGCAGGGCGGCTTCGGGTGGCCCGTCGCGCGGGGGTTCGGTGTTCGCAACCAGCGTCGCTTTGGGGTCGAGCTGGCGGGCGACCGCGATGTGTTCGCGCAGCACCTCGCGGAGCGTCGGGTCGTCCGGGCACAGGTCTTCGGGCGTCGGCTCGCACCCGGCCCCGCGGCCCTGTTGCCAGGCGTCGAGCAGGCTCAGCAGCCGGTCCTCGTTGAACCGGGCGGAGGTGTTGGGGCGCGTGTGCAACATGGGAACCTCGTTGGAAGCCGACCGGACACACGACCGAATCAACGCTTCGCGGCCCGCGGCGGCGGGGCGATTGTTCCGTCCCGCGCGGCGATCCGCGTGCGCGTTTCGGCCAGCTCGCGCCGGACGGGCGGGTCGTCGGGGTTGATCGCGCTCGCGCGCGTGAGCCACACCAGCGCCCGGTCCAGATCGCCCTTCGCGCGCCAGGCCAGGCCCAACTGGTACAGCGTCGCGATGTCGTTCGGCCCGAGTGCGCGTGCCTTCTCAAAGGCGCCGATCGCCGCGTCATACTTCTGTTGAATCATCAGCGTCGTGCCGAGATTGAACGGCGGGTACGTGAACTGCGGGTCCACGAACATCGCCTCCTCGAACGCCCGGACGGCCTCGTCCAGTCGGTTCAGAGCCTTGAGCGACAGGCCGTAGCGGTTGTGGGAGAAGGTGGACCGCGGGTCGAGCCGCAGGGCGACGCGGTACTCCGCGAGCGCCGCGGCGTGCCGGTTGTGGTCCGCGAAGAAGATCCCGAGGTTCCGGTACGCGGCCGGGTCGGCTGGGTTCTGGCGGATGCCCGCGCGGTACGCCGCGACGGCCGCATCGAACTGCCCCTGCTGGTCCAGGGCGGTGCCGAGCCAGTCGTAGACGGTCGGGAGCGTTAGCCCGAGTTGGATCGCCGCGCGGTACTCGGCGACGGCCGCGTCGAGGTTTTTTCGCGCCGCGTAAGTCTTCCCCAGGTTGAAGTGGGCCAGGGCGAGCTGGGGGTTGAGCCGGAGCGCCTCCCGGAACAGTTCGGTCGCCCGGTCGAGGTTGGCGTCGCCCTGGTCCCAGAGCGTCAGCCCCAGGTTGTAGTAGAGGTGCGCGTACGCGGGGTCGTGCCCGATCCCGCACCGGAACGCGGCCTCGGCCTCGGTCAACTTGTTGTCGTCCCGCAGGGCGATCCCCAGGCAGTTCCACGCGGCCGTGCTGGTCGGCCGGACCGCCGTCGCGGCCTGGTACCATCGCACCCGCTCCGACGCCGTGCCCCGGCGATTAATCATGTACATGTCGCCGAGCGCCATCAGCACCCCGAATTCCGAGGGGCTGCCGCTGTTCGCGGCGAGCAATGCGGCCTCGCGCTGGAGCACCGGAACGGCCTCGATGGCGCTCATCGCGACGGCGAACCGTACCGGCTGGGTCCGGGCCTCCGGGCGCGTGAACAGTTCGCGCGTCTGGGCGGAATCGCGGGCCTGAACCGCGCGCCGCAGGGCGTCGCGGTACTCGTTCGCGTCCGCCGCCCGCAGTAGCGCGAGCAGGTCGGCATCCGGCGCGTACACCAGCCACGTGTCCAGAACCGTCAGGAGCCGGTTGCGGATCGGCGCCCCGGCAAGCTGCTCGACCGCGACGGCCAGGGGCGTCGTTCCGGGGGCGATCCCGTACTCGCGAAACGCGCCGGCCCACGCAAGGGCGTGGTCGGCCCGGTTCCGGTGCGTCCCGTTCACCGACAGCCAGCGCTCCTTTTCGATGCGGTCCAGCACGCGGAGCATCGCCAGGTCGGTTCGGTGCCGCTCGACCCGCGCCCGGTACTCGTCCGCGCCGCCCTCGGACACGCGCCGGTCGAGCTGCGCGAGCGCGACGCCGGCGGAAACGGTGTCGTCGGCCCGCAGCCCCTTTTCGCAGTCGCGGAGCAGCTCCTCGATGCCCTCGCTGTTGCGGGAGAGCCGGTCGTGTTCGTCGCGGGCACGGTCGGCCTGTTCCTGCTTCCGGGCGGTCGCCTGCTTGTCGTCCCACCACAGCGCCACAGCCGTGCCGGCCAGCAAGAGTGTGCCGACCGCGAACGCGGCGAGCTGCCAGCGGCGCTTGCGCTTCTGCTCGGCGGCCTTCACCTCGGCCGCGGCGCGCTCGGCGTGGGCGCGGTGCAACCGCTCCTCGACCCGCGCGCGGTACGCGGCCACCGCGTCGGCGACGGCCTTCCCGTTGGCCGGGCGCTCGGCCGGCGCCGGGCGCAAGCACCACTTCGCCAGCGCGACCAGTTCGGCGTCGGCCCCGCACCGGTCCAGGGCGGTCAGCGCCGCGGTGAGGTCGGCCCGCGCCGCTTTGGGGAGTAGTTCGTGGGCGCGGCCCGTGTACGGGGCGGTGCCGGTCAGAACGGTGCACAGGATGCCGCCGAGCGCGAACACGTCGGCCCGCGCGTCCACCGGTTCGCCGCGGGCCTGTTCGGGCGGCATGTACGCCGGCGTGCCCAGCACCTGCCCGGCGCGCGTCAGCGCGGAATCCGGGCCGGCGGGCGCGATCGTCTGAACGATCGTGCCGGAATCGCCCGGCGCCGGTTCCGGTCCGCGCGCGGGTTCTTCATCGCTCAGCGTTTCCGGGGCCGGAGCGCGCGCGTCTTTGGCCAGTCCCCAGTCCATGACCTGGACCTCGCCGAACGCCCCGACCATCACGTTCGCCGGCTTCAGGTCGCGGTGGATGATGTGTTCGGAGTGCGCGTAGCCGACCGGCTGGCAGATTTGCTCGAACACCTGGATGAAGCGCGGGAGATCGGCGGCGAAGTTGGGGCGCTCGGCGAGCAGGTCGGCCAGGGTCCGCCCGCGGATCAGCTTCATCGCCAGGAACGGGCGCCCGTCGGGGAGCTGCCCGATGGCGTGAACGGGCGGGATGCCGGGGTGCTGGAGCCGCCCGGCGATCCGGGCCTCGCTGCGGAACCGCGCGACCATGTCGCGGTGCCGGGCCATGTTGGGGCGGAGGAACTTGAGGGCGATTTCGCGATCGAACGCCAGGTCCAGGGCCGCGTACACGACCCCCATTCCGCCGGCGGCGACCCGCGCGAGGACCCGGTACCCGGGCGGCTGCGGGGGGAAATCGATGGCGGTCGGGCAGTCGCCGCCCGCCGGGTCGGCGGTCGTGGGCGCGGCGG
This sequence comes from uncultured Frigoriglobus sp., assembly GCA_964495365.1. Lineage (GTDB taxonomy): Bacteria > Planctomycetota > Planctomycetia > Gemmatales > Gemmataceae > Gemmata. Next base: position 3,652 of record CAZBXY010000161.1, read on the forward strand.
GCGCGATCGCGTGGGCCGCCGCGATCACCCCGCGCAGCGCCTCGCGGAGCGTGGGGTCGTCCGGGCACAGATCCTCGGGTGTCGGCTCGCGCCCCGCGGCCCGCTCCCGCTGCCACAGGTCGAGCAGGTCCAGCACTCGATCCTGACGGACGGTCGGCGACATGGACGATCTCCGAGATGCAGTTTTGAGGGGAAACTGCAAGTGACCTCGGTGCGTCGCGGGTGGCGATACTCGCGAATTCGGGATGCGCGCTCACCGCCGGGAGAGGCTCCGCGGGCCGGCTCGCGAACACCCGACCGAATTCGGCCAGGGCGCGAACCGGGCGATTATACGTCGCCGACCCACGGGCGGATTCACCCCAAAACGCGGCCGGCGAGTGGCGTGCGAGGCGCCCGGTTCGCCGGCCGTGGTATCATACCGCCTAGCTCCGTCCCGGCCGTTTTCGGACTGTGGAAAACCTTCTGTAGCGCACGCGGCCCGCGTGCGACTGCACTTACGCACACGAGCCGCGTGCGCTTCGACGGCGCACGCGGCTCGTCGTTCTCAACGCACGCGGGCCGCGTGCGCTACGCCAAGATCACTCCCCCGCGATCGTCTGGACCGCGGCGGTTGCCAGCTTGCGGACGTCCGGCCGCGGGTCGCTCGCCGCGATCGTCTTCAGCGCCGGCAGCGCGTCCTTCGCGCCCGGGCCAACCTCCCGCAGCACCTCGATCGCGCGCTTGCGGGTGTGAAACTCCTTCGACGACAGGAGCCCGGTGAGTTCGGGGACCAGCGGCGCGGCGCGGGCGCCGAGTGCGGGCAGCCGCTCCATCAGGTCGTACAGATCCTCGTGCTCGTCGCTCCCGGGCTTGCTGGCGACCACCGTGCGGACCCACTCCAGCGCCGGCTTCGACGCGGGATCGATGGCGATCATCGCGAGCGCGATGTCGGCATGGAACGCGCCGTCGTCGGCGAGCAGCGCGGCCAGTGCGGGCAGCGCGGGCTTGGCGCTCGGCCCGATGTGACCCAGGGCGACGGCCGTGTTGCGCCGGAGCGCGTGTGATGTGCTCTTTTGTGTCTGGAGCAGCGTGACGAGCGTCTCGACCGCCTTCGGGGCGTGAACCGGATCGACGCGGGCCGCCGCCTCGGCCGCGGCGAGCCGCAGGGCCGGGGACTTCGCGTCGAAGTGCTTCACCAGCTCCGGCCCGGCGCCCTTGGCGACCGGGCCGAGTTCGGCCAGCGCCTTGGCGGCGCGGGTGGCGAGCGACTCGCCGAGCGCGAGCCCCTGGGTCAGCGCCGGGGCCGCGGCGGCGCCGTGGGCCTTGTCGATGGTGACGAGCGCCAGGCCCGCTTCGAGCTTCACCTCGGCGCTCGGGTCGTCGAGCAGTTTCGTGAGCGCCGGGACCGCGGCCCGCGCGGTCGGGCCGGTCGTCCGCAGGTACTGGCTTGCCCGAAGCCGCACCGCCTCGTCCTTCTGTTGAAGTCCTTCGACCAGCACCGGGACGGCGCTCGCGTGCGCGGCACTATCGCGCGGACCGATCTGCACGAGCGCCGAGGACGCGGCGAACCGCACCGCGAACTCGGGGTCCGCGAGCGCGGCGGTGAGCGCCGGGATCGACGCCGCGCCGCTACCGTACCGCTCCCGGAGGGCCAGCGCCGCGGCCTCGCGAACGCGGGGCGCTTTGCCGTTCTTCAGCGCGTCCTCGATCGGCTCGCGAACGGGCAGGTAGGAGGCGTGGGTGATCGCCCACCGGCGGACCGCCGCGCGGTCGTGGTCGAACAGCGGCACCAGCACCTTCGCGGCCCTCTCGGGCACCGGGCGGAAGACCTCGTGCGCGGTGATGTCGCCCTTCGTCTTGCCCGCGGTGTGAATGGCCACTTCAACGACCGCCGCGATGGCCTTGTCGGCCCGTTCCGGCGCCGCGTGCGTGAGTGCCTGCGCCGCGGCCAACATGACGGTCCGGTTCTCGTCGGCCAAGAGCTTCTCCAGCGCGGGAATCACGCCCTTCGCGCCGTCGCCGGCGAGTTCGTACAGCGACTTGGTGGCGGCCTTCGGGTCCGGCTGGTCCTTCAGGGTGCCGAGGAACGCCGCGGCGCGTGCCCGCACGTTCGCGTCGGGATCGGCGCAGAGCGTGACGAGGTGCGGAACCACCTGCGCTGGGTAGTCGTGCAACACCTGCGAGCCGACCAGCAGGTTCGGGGTACACCGGCGCGTCCCGAGCAACAGCGCGCGAGTGGCTTCCAGTTTGGGGGAATCGATCCGGGCGAGTGCCAGCGCGACCGCTTCCGTGCCCCAGTGGCCCGCGCCGTCCTTCGACACCAGCGCGAGCAGCGCCGGCACGGCTTCCTTCGCGTCCGGGCCGATGGCGCTGAGGATTTCGATGGCGTAATGGGCGAGCGTGGTGTTTTTCTCGCCGAGCAGCTTCACGAGGTCCGGCACAGCAGCCTTGGCCCGCGGGCCGGCCTTGATGAGTTCCTCGGCCGCGGCCCGCTGCGTGGCGGAGTCCGTGGACCGCAGGTTACCGACCAGCGTGATGAGCGACCGGGAACACAGGTCCGGTTCCGGCTTCGCTGGCGGGTCGGCGGGCGCCGCGGCGAGCGGCACGAGTAGGAGGAATGCGGTTGCGGTCATCGGTCGTCCTCGCGGGTGATGGGGAATCATACCCACCATTGCCCGCGCCGAACCGAGACTATCCCGACCCCGTTACAGCGGCGTTACCGGGGTCAACAGTGCGAACCCCAACCCCGCCGGCGGCATCACCCGTCTCTCAGGATCTCGCGGGCGGCGTTGAGGCCGCAGGCGCCCATCACCCCGCCGCCGGGGTGCGACGCGGCGCCACACATGTAGAGGCCCCTAATCGGCGTGCGATAGTTCGCGTACCCCGCGACCGGGCGGAAGCTGAACATACTGGAAAGGCTCATCGAGCCCTGCATGATGTTCCCGCCCGTGATGCCCCACATCCGCTCCATGTCCGGCGGCGGGATCACTAATCGGTGCAACACGCTCGACTTGAACCCCGGCGCGTACTCCTCCAGGATGTCGAAGCAGCGGTCGGCGAACTTGTCCTTCTCCGCCTCCCAGGTCGTGCCCTTGAGGGTGTACGGCGCGTATTGCACGAACATACTCAGGATGTGTTTGCCCTCGGGGGCGAGCGTGTTGTCGAGCGCGGTCGCCATCGTGCATTCGAGCATCGGGTCGCGCGCCCAGCGCCCGTACTTGGCATCGTCGTAGGCCCGCTCGATGTAATCCTGGTCCGGGCAGACGTGCATCGTCCCGTGGTGCTCCGGCCCGACCTTGCCATCGGATGGCTTCGCACGCCAGTTCGGCGGCCGGTCGATCGCGACGTTGATCTTCACCGTGGCCGAAGAGTAGTCGATCTTCTTCACCTGCGCGACGAAATCCGGCGGTAAGTCCTTGGTATCCATCAGCTTGAGGAACGTGACGTTCGCGTCAGCCCCGCTCGCAACCCGCTTGCCGCGGAACACCGTGCCGTCCTTCAGTACGACGCCGGCGGCGCGGCCGTCGGAGACCAGAATCTTGCCGACCTCGCTGTTGGTGCGGATTTCCGCGCCCTTGCTCCGGGCCGCGTCCGCGATGCTTTTCGACACCATCCCCATTCCGCCGCGAACGTAGCCCCACACCCCGCGAACGCCGTTGCACTCGCCCATGACGTGGTGGAACAGCACGTAGGCCGTGCCGGGGTGCGACGGCGGCGCGTAAGCCCCGATCACGGCGTCGGTTGCGATCGTCGCCTTCAGTTCCTCGGATTCAAACCAGCGGTCCAGAATCGGCCGAGCGGCCCCGGTGAGGATCTCGACCGCCTCGGTCGCGGTGGTGCGGCCGAGCTTGCGGAATCCCATCCCGAGTTTGCCGAGTTTCCACAGCGAACCCAGACCGCCGAACGGGTCGGGCGGCGTTTGCGTCAGCATCGGTTCGAGAAAGTCAGCCACCCGCGTCAGCATGTCCTCGTACTTCGGATACGCTTCGGCGTCTTTCTTCGAGAACTTGGCGATCTCGCGATGGGTCATTTCCTTGTCCGGCCCCATCATCAAATAGCGACCGTCGGGAAACGGCGTGAACGACGACGGCGACCGCGGCAGCATCTCGAACCCGTACTTCTTCAGTTCGAGGTCGCGGATGATTTCGGGGCGCAACAGGCTGTTGACGTAGGCCGCGGTGGACACCTTGAAACCGGGCCACAGTTCCTCAGTGATACAACACCCGCCGATGATCTCCCGGCGCTCCAGCACCAGCACCTTGTAACCCGCTTTGGCGAGGTACGCGGCGGTCACAAGCCCGTTGTGCCCGGCCCCGATGATGATCGCGTCGTAGATGTTGTTCGTCGTCGGCATGGTGTGAGTGGTGAGTAGTGAGTAGTGAGTGGTGAGTGGGACTCACCTCGGGGCGTCGAATCTCGGGCGCCGAGCCATGTTCAGGATAATAAGGAACGGCGAGGGCGGCGACGCGCCCGCTCTCGCGAACGCCCCGCCGCCCTCGTCTACTCACCACTCACCACTCACTTCTTCTTGATCGTCCACAGGTAGATGGTGTGCGGGTAGCTGCGCTCCGACTTCACCTCTTCCTTCTTGTCTTCCTTCCAGTCCTCGCCCATGTCGAAGTCGTGCGACACGACGCGCGAACCGGGCTTCAGACCCTTCTGAAGAATCGGCTTGAGGCGGCGGTTCACTTCCGGCAACAGGTACAGCGTCACCACGTCCACGTCCTTGAAGTCGTCCGGCGTCATCTTCAGCACGTCGCCCTGCTTGAAGGTGAGTTGCTTGGCCTGCTCGGCGGTCAGCTTCTTGTCCGCGATGGCCTTCTTCACGGCCGCGTCGCAGTCCTTGAGCCGCTCGGGGTTGAAGTCCACGCCCAGCCCGCGCTTCGCCTTGAACGAACCCACCGCGGTGATGACGATGCGGCCGTCGCCGCACCCGAGGTCGTACACCGTCTCGCCTTCCTTCACCGCGGCCAGCTTCAGCATCGCCTCGACCACCGCCATGTTGGTCGGGACGTACGGAACCTCGATGTCAACCTTCGTCTTCTTGTCGTCGGCCCTCACCGGTTGCGACGGCAGATTCGCGAAACCGGCCAGCGCCGCGGTGAACACCGCGAACGCGACGAACTTGCGCATGGTGCAAACTCCCTGGGTGTGGAACGGGCACGAACCGGGCAGGGTCAGATTATGCGCATCGTGACGGTTGAGAGGAAGGGGCTATTCGCCATTTCGTGCGGTGAGCAGCCTCCCGTACACGCTGGCGAGCTGCTCGCGGACGGGTTCGGCGCGGGCCGTCAGTGCGCGCTGGTGTTCGACGTACTCCTCGCGCCCCGTTCGCGTCTCGATTGGGATCGGCTCGAAGCCGTAAGTGCCGAGGTCGTAAGGACTCGCACGCATGTCCACTTCGCGAGCCGCCCGCGCCAGATCGAACGCATCGGCCACAAGTTCCGACGGGCAGAACGGGCTGATCTTGTAGGCGAACTTGTAGAGGTCCATGTTCGCATGGACGCACCCGGGCTGATCGTGGTCGGGTGTCGCGCTGCGAGTGAGTGGGTAGCGGTTCAGCGGGACTGCCGCCGGCGTGAAGAACCGGAAGGCGTCGTAGTGCGTGCAGCGGAGCGATTGCGCATCGACCACGGCGTCGGTTTCTTCGCGCGTCAGTCGTAGCGGGACATAGGGATGCCGCACGTTCGGGTCGCGGTAGACCATCGCCCATTCGTGCATCCCGAAGCACGCGAACGACGGCTCCCGCTCCCGCACCGCGTCGAGGTACTGCACCGCCCACTGCAAGTACGAGACGCGGTGCGCCGGGAACGCCGCGGCTGGCAAAATCAGCCCGCCAGCGGACTCTTCAAACTCGGTCCACGCGATCTCGTCGCGGGTCGCGCCTTCAAGCGGGACGCCGAACCCCGGCGTCCACCGGAGCAAGTGCGCCGGGCGGAACGAGTAGTACTCGAACAGGAAGTCGTAAACGGGGTGCTTCTCGTGCCGGGCCATGCGCTGGGTGCGGTCTTCGGCCCAGGGGCGAACGCGCGCGAGGTAGGCGCCGCGGGCGGCGCGCCAGGCGAGTTCATTCGTAGCAACCCGCACAACCGCCACAACTTCTCCCCGCCTGGCTCTACAATCCGAAGAATCCGCTTCCGTTCCTCATCTTAGCGGGCTGGAATAGCCTCATGTCCGACGGACCCGCGATCAAGGTGCTGCTCGTCGATGACCAGCCGATGGTCGGGGAAACCGTGCGCCGGATGCTCGCCGACGAACCGGGCATCGAGTTTCGGTTCTGCCCGGACCCGGCCGCGGCGATCGATGTCGCCAACGAGTTCCTGCCCACCATCATTCTGCAAGACCTCGTGATGCCCGACATCGAGGGACTTCAGTTGGTTCGGTACTTCCGCGCCAACGCCGCGACGCGCGAAACGCCCCTCGTCGTGCTCTCCAGCCGGGAGGAGCCGGTGACCAAGGCAAAAGCCTTCGCGCTGGGGGCGAACGATTACATGGTGAAGTTGCCGGACAAGCTCGAAGTCGTCGCCCGCGTGCGGTATCACTCGCGCGGGTACATCAACCTCCTGGAGCGAAACGAGGCGTACCGGCAGCTCGCGGAGACGCAGCGCGAAATGGCCGCCGAACTCAACCGCGCGGCCCGGTACGTGCAATCGCTGCTCCCGCCGCCGCTCGCCAAAGGCTCGGTCACGATCACCTGGAAGTTCGTCCCCTCGTCGCAGCTCGCTGGCGACATGTTCGGCTACCACTGGATCGACAAGAAGCACCTCGCGATCTACCTCCTGGACGTGAGCGGGCACGGGGTCGGTTCGGCGCTCCTCGCGGTGTCGGCCGCGAACGTGCTTTCGGCCGGGAACACCACCAGCGCCGACCCGCGCGACCCCGCGGCGGTGGTGTCGCGCTTGAACGACATGTTCCAGATGGAGCGCCAGGACGGCAAATACTTCACCATCTGGTACGGCGTGTACAACCCGACCGCCCGCACGCTCGCCTACTGCAACGCCGGGCACCCGCCCTCCCTGCTCTACTCCGACGGCACGCTGCACCAGCTCGAAGCCGACGCGCCCGCGGTCGGGATGATGCCGGATATGCCTTATGCCGCGAGTGTCGTCCCGGTCGCGCCCGGGGCGCGGCTGCTGGTGTACAGCGACGGGATCATGGAAATCGAGGACGCGGCCGGCGCGATGTGGCCGTTTGCCGACTTCATCGCGCGGATGACGGCCGAACTGGCGACCGCGGCCGACGACCTGATCGACCGGCACCTCCGATACGCCCGCGAGCTGATGGGCCGCGACGCATTTTCTGACGACTTTTCAATGGTGGATGTGCGGTTCTGACCGCTTATTCCGCCGGTGCATTCGCCACACACTGGGTAAGTTCCGCAGTTGGGGCAAACTCGCTGGACGGCGCCCGGCGAGCGGGTACGATCGCCTGTGCCGACTTTGTGTCTTGTCCTTATCACCACAACGGAGCTGTGCGGAAGTGCCGGGTTGGTCTTGGCTTTCGGCCTGAAGGGCCGGGACAACTTAGCCCGGGGCAACGCCCCGGGAATGAGCGTGTTGGTTTTTGAGGCCTGAAGGGCCGAGACATCTTGGCTCGGCGTATCGCAGCCCTTCAGGCTGCAAAACGAATACCTTTGTAACCCGGGCCGTTGGCCCGGGCTAAGTTATCCCGGCCCTTCAGGCCGAAGAACGCACGCGATCCAACGGCAGCACGGTTCTCCACAACTTCTTTGCGGGTGAGGACAAAGACGAAGCACCGCGATTCGCGCTGTACCGCATTACACCCTGGCACGCACCTATGTTCCGCTTCCGCGACGTGTCGCTGCGCACCAAGCTGTATGCCCTCCTGATCGGGTACACTCTCACGATCGTCATCGGGATCGCCCTCGCGGGCTACCTGCTCGACCGCTACCGGGTCGGCGGGTCGGCCTACCGCGAGGTGATCGACCGCAAAAACCTCGCCGATGAGATGACCCCGCCGCCGCTGTTGATCGGCCGCGTGTACCTGATGCTCCAGGAGATCGAGACCGCGAAGAAGGACGAGGAGCGGGACGAGGCGGCCCGGCGGTACCGCGATTACGAGGACGAGTACCGCCGGAAGCGCGAAGCGTGGCTCCAGAAGGAGATGGACCCGGCCGCCCGGCGCGCGCTGGAGGAAACCGCCCACAAACCGGCTCAGGAGGTGTTCCGGCTCGGCGAGCAGTACATCGCCAAGAACCGCGACGAGAAGACCCGCGCCGAGGCGACCCGAATCCTGCACGAACAGATCACGCCGGCGTACCGCACCCACTCGAAGGCCATGCAGGAGGCGGGCCGCGCCGTGACCGACTCCACCCGCGCCGCCGAGGCCGAGGTCGCCAGCAGCATCCGCATCTGGTCGAACCTCACGATCGTGCTCAGCATCCTGGCGATTCTGACGTTCGGGCTGGTCGGGTGGGCCATCATCAACAGCGTGGTGAAGTCCGCGAAGGAGCTCAACGAGCGGGTGCGACAGATGGCCAGCGGGGCGGCCGATCTCACCGCCCGGCTCAGCGTGGACGGCAAGGACGAAATGGGGCAACTCGCCGAGGGCATCAACGCCGTCATCGGCAAGATCCAGGGTATCGTCGGCAAGGCCCGCGAGTCCAGTTTGCAATTGCTCTCGATTGCCGGCCAGATCGCCCTCACCGCGCGCAACCAGGAGCACACGGTCAACAACCTGAGCGCCTCCACAACTCAGGTCGCGGCGAGCGTGCGCGAGGTCACTGCGACGAGCAAAGACCTCGCGGGTACGATGAACGAGGTGAGCCAGACGGCCAGCCACGCCGCCGATCTCGCCAACCGCGGGCGCGAAAACACCACCAAGATGGCCACCGAGATGAAGCAGCTCGTGGAATCGACGAAGGACGTCTCTACCAAACTCAGTGGTATCCGCGAGAAGGCCGACAGCATCAACGCGGTCGTCACCACCATCACGAAGGTCGCGGACCAGACTAACCTGTTGTCGATCAACGCCGCAATCGAGGCCGAGAAAGCGGGCGAGTACGGCCGCGGGTTCCTGGTGGTGGCCCGCGAGATCCGCCGGCTAGCGGACCAGACCGCGGTCGCGACCCTCGACATCGAGACGATCGTGCGGCAGATGCAGGACGCCGTAAACGCGGGCGTGATGCAGATGGACAAGTTCACCGACGAGGTGCGCTCGGGTGTGCAACAGGTGACGAAGATCAACCAGATGACGTGGGAGATCATCACCGAAGTGCAAAGCCTGGACAAGCGGTTCCAGTCGGTGAACGAGGGGATGCGGAACCAGACGGCCGGGGCGCAGCAGATCAACGACGCGATGACCCAGATCGCCGCCGCGACGACCCGCTCGGCGCAGGCGATCCAGGAGTTCGAGCGCGCCACGACGACGCTCCGCAGTTCGGTGGAGGGGCTGAACCAGGAGATCGCCCAATTTAAGACCTGAGTCGAAAGTCGTAAGGTCGAAGGTCGTAAAGTCGAAAGGCAAAAGGCAGTCGAAAACACCAACCGGGAGCAGTCATGGCGAAGATCGAACGGTTCGAGGACATCGAAGGGTGGAAGCGGGCGCGGGTTCTGACGCGCCGCATTTACTCCACTACCAACTCCGGGGAGTTCGCGCGCGATTTCGGCCTGCGCGATCAGATCCGCCGGGCGAGCGTGTCGGTCATGTCGAACATCGCGGAAGGCTTCGAGCGCGGCGGTGGAGATAAGGAATTTGCTCGCTACCTCTCGATCGCAAAAGGTTCCGCCGGCGAGGTCCGCTCGCAACTCTACGTCGCGCTGGACGTCGGCTATCTGACCCAAACCGAGTTCGACGAGTTCACGCAACTCGCGACGGAGATTTCGCGTCTCCTCAGCGCCTTCATGCAATACCTGAACCCCAGTTCTTGACTGTCTTTGACTGCCTTTGGGTTTTCGGGTTTTTGACTTTACGACTTTCGACCTTACGACTTTCGACTATGCTCGGTTTGGTGTTCCAGGTCGGGCCGGACAAGGTCGCGGTGGACGTCCGCCGCGTCCGCGAGGTCGTGCCGCGCGTGCGGCTCACCGCGGTCCACGGGGCGCCGCCGTGGATCGCGGGCGTGTTCGTCTACCGCGGGCGGGTCGTGCCGGTCGTCGATCTGCACGCGCTCGCCGGCGTCGGCGAGTGCCCGCTGCACCTGTCGAGCCGCATCATCCTGTTCCCCTACCCGCTCGACGTGCCCGAAGCGCTCGTCGGGTTGCTCGCAACGCAGGTCGCCGAAATCCGCGAGATCCGGCCCGGGATCGCGCAGCCGATTCCGGGGCCGCCCGGGCGGCCGAGCCTCGGCCCGGCGCTCGCCGACGGCGAGGGCATCCTGCGGTTGCTCGACCCCGACTGGATGCTCGCCCAGGTCGCGGCCGGGTCGGGCGGGCTGATCGAAGCGGGGTTCGACCCGTGATCGCCGCCATCGATACCGTCGTCCGCGAGCGGATGGGGATCGACCCCGCGTCCCTCGGCCCGAACGTACTGGCCCGCGCCGTCGAGGGGCGGATGCTCGCCCGCGGATTGAGCGATCCCGCGCTCTACACCGCCCGGCTGATGACCGAGCAGGCCGAGCGCGACGCGCTGGCCGCCGATCTGGCCGTATCCGAAACGTGGTTCTTTCGCGGCGGCAAGATGCTGTTTGAACGGCTCGCCGGGTTCCTCGCCGACCGGCTGACCGCGCGGCCGGGGGTCTCGGCGCGGGCGCTGAGCGTGCCGTGCAGCACCGGCGAGGAGCCGTACTCGCTCGCGATCGCGATGCACGAGCGGTTCCTCACGCCCAACGAGTACACGCTCGACGCGGTCGATCAGTCCGAGCGGGTGCTGGCCCGCGCGGTCGCGGCCCGGTACAGCCCGTTCGCGTTCCGCGAGGGCGGCACCGACTCGCGCCCGGCGTACTTCCGTCACACCGAAACGGACCAGTGGGAACTGCTCCCGCACCTGCGCGCCGCGGTCCGGTTCCTGCCCGACAACCTGACCAGTCCGCTGTTCCTCGCCAAGGAGCGCGCGTACGACCTCATCATCTGCCGCAACCTGTTCATCTACCTGACGCCCGACGCGCGGGTGCGGGCCACGGCCAACTTCGACCGGCTGCTCGCGCTCGACGGCCGGCTGTGCCTCACCCCGGCCGAGGCCGACCGGCTCCCGCCGGGGCAGTTCGTGCCGGACGGCCCGACCGAGTTCGGCATCTACCGGCGCGCCGGGACGGGCGGCGAGCCGCCCCGCGCGCGCGCCGACGCGAGTTCCGCTCCGACCCCGGCGCCGGTCAAAGTGACGAGCCTCGCGCGCTCCGGTCCGCTGAAGAACGCGCCCCGCGCCGCGCCCGCACCGCCCAACACGCTCGAAGCCGCCCGACTCCTGGCCGACGCCGGTCAGCTCGACGAGGCCCGAGCCGCGTGCGAGGCGCTTTTGCGCGCCCGCGCGACCGACGCCGACGCGCTGGCGCTATTGGGCGTCGTTCACCTCGCCGCGGGGCGCCCGGGATTGGCGCTCGACGCGCTGCGGAAGGCGCTCTACCTGGCGCCCGATCACGCCGAGGCGCTGACGCACATGATGGCCCTGTGCGAGCGCCGCGGGGACACGGCCCGTGCCGCGGCGCTGCGCCGGCGGCTCGACCGGCTGGCCCGCGAGGAGGGCACATGACCGCGAAGGCGCTCACCGTCGTGAACCCGGCCGAGCAGTGCTGGAACCGGATCGGGATCCGCGGGGACCGGTCGTGCCCGGAGTTGCTGACGTTCACGCACTGCAACAACTGCCCCGTATTCGCCGCCGCCGGGCGCAAGTTCCTCGACGCGCCGTCGCCGGCGGGGTACCTGGACGAGTGGACGACCCGGCTGGCGACCCCCGACGACACCCGCGAGGGCGAGGAGTCGAGCGTTCTCGTGTTCCGGCTCGGCGACGAGTGGCTGGCGCTGCCGGTCGCGGTCATGGTCGAGGTGACCCGGCCGCGCCCGGTTCACCGCGTCCCGCACCGCGGCGGCCTCTTGGCCGGGATGGCGAACATTCGCGGCGAACTTCACCTGTGCGTCCGGCTCGAACTGCTGCTCGGCGTGGCCGCCAACGGCGACCCCGACCCGGAGCTGCGCCGGCTCGTGATGATCCGGCGCGAGGCCGAATCGTGGGTGTTCACGGCCGATGAAGTCGATCAGGTTCACCGCGTGCTGCTGCCGGACCTCACGAGCGCCGCTCCGACCCTGGCCCGGTCGCAGGGGAAAATGACGCGCGGGGTGTTCCCGCACGCGGGCCGGTCGGTGGGTTTGCTCGACGACGCCCGACTGTTCCAAACTCTCCGCGAGCGGATCCGATGACCGGCCTCGACCCGTCCCTGTTCGAGCTGTTTCGCGAGGAGGTGAAGGCGCACGCCGACACGCTCGCGGCCGGCCTCATCGCGGCGGAGGCGACCGCGTCGGACCCGGCGCAACTCGAAGCGCTCATGCGGGCCGCGCACTCGATCAAGGGCGCGGCGCGGATCGTCGGGATCGACACCGCGGTGCGCCTGGCGCACGTCATGGAAGACTGCTTCGTCGCGGCGCAGGAGGGCAAAATCCGGCTCACGCCGGCGAACTTCGACACGCTCCTGAAGGGCGCGGACGTACTTGCGGGGCTGGGGGCGCTGACCCCGGACACGGTGACCGCGTGGGAGGCGACCAACGCCGCCGCGGTGAGCGAACTGGAACCGGTGTTCGCGGCGATTGCGGGGGGGGAAGCAAAGACAGAAGAACCTAACCCCCCGGCCCCCTTCCCTAAGAAGGAAGGGGGAGAAAAACCGAAAACCGAAGGCGAAGGCGCACCGGACGCGCCTCTTACTCCCCCTTCCTTCTCAGGGAAGGGGGCCGGGGGGTTAGGTTCTTCAAACGCCTTCCCCTCGCTGCCCGCGTTCGAGCCGGTGAGCGTGCCGGCGGAGCCGTTTGCGCTCGGCGCCGATCACTCGATGCTCGACCTGTTCCGCGAAGAAACGCGCGGGCACCTCCACACCATCACCAAAGCTCTCCCGGCACTACCGACCGACCCGACCGCGGCCGAACCGCTGCTCGACGCGCTCAAGCAGGTGCGCGGCGCGGCGCGATTGGTGAAGTGCGAACCCGTTGCCACGACTGTGCTTGCAGCGAGTACCTTCCTCCGCGCCGTGCGCGAGGGTCGGTGCGAACTTTCCCCGCTGGCGCTCGACTGGACCCGCTACGCAATCAGTACCCTGGCCGGGGCGCTCGCCACCGACGACGACTCGTTCGGCGCGTGGGCGGAAGCGACCGCGCCGGCACTGGCGGGCATCGCGGAGGCGTTCAACGGCGCGGCGCTTCGCGCAGAACCTAACCCCCCAACCCCCTTCCCTAAGAAGGAAGGGGGAGCAAAACCAAAAACAAAAGTCGAAATCGCGCCAGACGCGCCTCTTACTCCCCCTTCCTTCTTAGGGAAGGGGGCCGGGGGGTTAGGTTCTTCTCCCCCTCCTGCCGCTATGTCGCAAGCGGCTGCGCCCTCCGCGCAGCCAGCAGCCGAGCCGGTCGTGCGCGTGACGGCGCAGAGCCTCAACCGGCTCATGGGGCTGGCCGGTGAGTCGCTCGTTCAGGCCCGGTGGCTGCCGTCGTTCTCCACCGCACTCCTGAAACTGAAGAAGCAGCACGACCTCTTGGCCGCTATGCTCGACGCGGCGTACCACGTGGCGCTCGGGGGGGTGCCGGCCGACCAGCTCGCCGAACTCATCTCCGATACGCGGCGCCAGTGGGGCGCGTGCCGGCAGGAGTTGAACGCCAAGACGGGCGACTTCGACGAACACGCGGCCCGCGCCGAAGACCTCAACGCCCGGCTCTACCGCGAGGTCATCGCCAGCCGGATGCGGCCCTTCGGCGACGGCACCCACGGCCTCCCGCGGCTCGTGCGCGAC
>CAZBXY010000162.1:0-17459 GCA_964495365.1 uncultured Frigoriglobus sp.
GCCAGTGGAGGTCGTAGGCGCCGGTCAGCCCCGACTTGCACGACCCCTCGCCGCATCCGTGCTGGTGGACGACGACCCCGCGGAGCGTCTTCACGCCCGGGGGAACCCAGATCGTGTAGTTGACCGCGTAAGGCAGTTCGCCCTTCGTGTCGGACGCCTCGTAGCGCACGCGGTAGTACGGCGCCTCGGCCGGCGGGAACACGTCGTAAGGCGGCTTCTGGGCGCGCACGTCCGACGCGCCCACCGCGAGAAGTAGGATTACTCCGCCGTATTTCGTGGCCGTTCGGTTCATGGCAAGCCCTCCGGGAGAACCGCGATTGTCGCATCTGCCGCGGGCCGGGCAAGCGGCGATTTGGTGGAGATCGGTATTGCCTTGCACCGCGGAACCAGGCGGGTACAGTCCACATTCACCGCCCCAACCCTCACTGCCAACGGTGAACCCATGCCCCGCGCGGCGATCCTCTCCCTCCTCGCTCTCGTGTACCCGATCCCTCTGCCGGCCGCGCCGCCCGAGCCGACCGTCACGCCCCTGGTGCGCACGATCGACCTGGGCCTGGGCGAGTCGCAGGAGGTCGAACTCGCCGGCGGCAAGAAGGCGACCGTCAAGTTGCTCGACCTGAAGGAGACGCGCGACGAGTTGCGGAAGGCCGTCCGCACCGCGGAGGTGACCGTCGAGGTGAACGGGCAGAAGGTGACGCTCGGCTCCGCCAACTACCGGCTGCCGGTGACGGTCGCCGGGGTGCAGATCGACTGTCCCGTCACGAAGGGGTATCGCGAGCGGACCTCCACCGGCAACGTCTGGGGGCTGGACAAGGACGCCCGGTTGCGGCTCTGGCCCGAAGGCTCGCCGCTGATGAACCCGGGCACGTTCCGCTACCCGGCCAAGCAGCGGTGGTTCGCCAGCGCCACGCAGATGGCCAATGAGCCGGTTCACGTGGACGGCGGCGAGGTGCCGGGCGACAGGCCGATCTACTACCACTACGGGCTGGACATCGGCGGTGCGGAGGGGCTGGTCGATGTCATCGCCGCGACCGACGGGGAGGTGGTCTCGTCGGGCAAGGAAACCGCGCCGGACGCCGAGCCGCCGGTGAAGCCGCGGTACGACGTGGTGTACCTGCGGGACGCGCGCGGCTGGTACTACCGGTACAGTCACCTGCACACCATCGATCCGGCGATCAAGGTCGGCGCGAAGGTGAAGATCGGTCAGCGGATCGGACTTCTCGGGAAAGAGGGCGGCAGCGGCGGGTGGGCGCACCTGCACTTCGACATCACCGCCAAGCAGCCCTCGGGCAAGTGGGGCATCGTCGATGGCTACGCCTTCTTGTGGGAGGCGTATCTGGAGGAGCACAAGCCGAAGGTGCTTGCCGTGGCCCGGCCGCACCACTTCGCGAAAGTCGGCGAGAAGGTCGCGCTCGACGGCAGCCGGTCGTGGGCCGCGCGGCCGGGCCGGCAGACCCACGAGTGGACCTTCACCGACGGCAAGACCGCGACCGGCGCCCGGGTCGAGCGGGCCTATGACAAGCCGGGCATCTACAGCGAGATACTGAAGTTCACCGACGCGGCCGGGCGGGTGGACTACGACTTCGCGGTGGTCAACGTGCTCGACCCAGCGCACCCGGACAAGCTGCCGCCGTCGATCCACGCCGCGTACCACCCAACCACCGGAATCAAACCCGGCGACACTGTCACGTTCCTGGTCCGCACGTTCCGCACACAAGAAGGGAAAGAAACGTGGGATTTTGGGGACGGCAGCCCGAAGGTGGAGGTGCGCAGCGACGGCAACGCGGTGCAGTTGGCGAAGGACGGGTACGCCCGCACCGCGCACAAGTACGAGAAGCCCGGGCACTATCTGGTCCGGGTCGAGCGGACCAACAGCCGCGGCGAGACCGCGACCGCCCGACTCCACGTCCGCGTCGGGGTGGAATGAGGAACAATCGGTGGCCAATTTCCTAAGCGCCGGCCGCGGGCGGGGCATTTACTCTGTATCGGAACCCAGAGGTGCCCGCGATGCCCGCTCCCGATACCGGACGGCTGATCCGCCAGGTCCGCGGCCTGATCGGCGAATCCGAGCGCGACGCCCTGCCGGACGGGCAGTTGCTCACCCGGTTCGTCGAAGAGCGCGACGAGTGCGCCTTTGAACTGCTCGTGCGCCGGTACGGCCGGCTCGTGTTCGGCGTCTGCCGGCGGGTACTCATCGACCCCGCGGCGGCCGAAGACGCGTTCCAGGCCACGTTCCTCGTACTCGTCCACAAGGCCGCGTCGCTCGACCGGAACCGCCCGGTCGCGGACTGGCTGTACACGGTCGCGTTCCGGCTCGCGTGCCGCGCGCGGGCGAACGCGGCCCGGCGCCGGAAGTTCGAAACCGCAGCCGTTCAGGGCCGCCCCACCACGACCGACCTTCCCCTCCCGGACGATCAGTCCGCCATCGTTCACGAGGAACTCAACCGCCTGCCGGAGCGCGACCGCGTCCCGCTCGTGCTGGCGTATCTGGAGGGGCGGACCTACGAGCAGGTCGCGCGCGCGGTGGGGTGTCCGGTCGGCTCGCTCGGCTGGCGGCTGAACCGGGCAAAAGAAGCGCTGCGCGAGCGACTGATGAATCGCGGTGTGGTGTGCCCGGCCGCCGGCGTCGCGGCGCTCGTAACCGCGGCCGGAACCGACGCGGCGGTTCCCGCAGCGCTGACCGACACGACCGTTCGCGCCGGGATGTGGTTCGCCGGTCAACGGGCCGCGGAGGTCGTTCCTTCGGCGCAGGCACTGGACCTGGCCCGCGGGGCGATCGGGACCATGAAAAGCAAGTGGGCGCTGGCCGCCGGGGTGCTGCTCGCGGTCGGACTGGGCGGCGGGTCGCTGTGGCTGGCGCGGTCAGAGGCGATGCCCGAACCGCCGAAGGTCACCGCGGAGCAACCCGCGCCGAAGGACGCCAAACCGGACCTGCCCGAAGGGGCGACCGCTCGACTGGGCACGGCACAGTTCCGGCACGGCGACACCGTGTTCTTCATCGCCTACACCGCCGACGGCAAGCACATCATCACCGCGGGCCGCGACAACGCCGTCCGCATGTGGGACCGCGCCACCGGACAGGTCGTGCGGCAGTTCGAGCGCGCGACCGGCAAACCCGAACCGATCGACCCGAAGCCCGCGCCGATGATGCCCGGAGGGAAGATGATGCGGACGGGCGCCGGGCCGGACGACTTCCCCGTTGCGCTCTCGGCCGACGGCAAGTTGCTCGCCGCCGGAAAGGGTCGGACGATCACCGTCTGGGAGACCGCGAGCGGCAAGAAGCTCCACGAACTGACGACCGCCGCACCTGCGTTCGAACTGGCCTTCACCCCGGACGGCCAGACGCTCGTTTCCGCCGACACCAGCGACCTCGTTGTGTTGTGGGACGCGGGCGACGGGAAGCCGAAGAAGACGTTCGAGACGAAGGACGAGGCCCGCGGGACGACGAAGACCGGCACCGCGGTGTCGCCCGCCGGCACGCACTTCGTTCACCAGGTACTCGAACCGGACACGGGCAACGGGGCGCTGCGCGTCTTCGACCTCGCGACCGGAAAGGCGCAACCGGACATCAAGCTCTCCGTGGGCGGGGCGCAGACCCTCGCGTTCTCGCCCGACGGGAAGTACCTCGCCTGGGCGTCGTTCCTCGACGGCGTGACCGTCTGGGACGTACACGCCCACAAGGAAGTGAACCGGTTCGGCGGCGGGATGGCGATGAGGCCGCGGTTCTTCGGCAAGTCGCTCCGCGTCTCGGACGACGGGAAGACGATCGCCGTGACGCTCGCCAACGACGCCATCGAGCTGTGGGACGTGGCCTCCGGCAAGCTCACCCAAACCATCGGCGGGTACCAGGTCGAGCCGTCGGGCCGGGTCGCGGTGCGGCTGGTCCTCGGCACCGTCAACCGG
Source organism: uncultured Frigoriglobus sp. (assembly GCA_964495365.1). Taxonomy (GTDB): domain Bacteria; phylum Planctomycetota; class Planctomycetia; order Gemmatales; family Gemmataceae; genus Gemmata. The sequence goes on from CAZBXY010000162.1 coordinate 3,904, forward strand.
ATGACATCCTCCGATCTTGCCCTCGCGCCGGACGGAAAGACCGTCGCGGTCAGTCTCGGAAGCGCAACCGTCCGGCAGTTCGACACCGCGACCGGCAAGGAAGTCGCCGCGACCCCGGGACACCTCTCCGCGGTGATGGCGACCGGTTCGGACGGGCGCTTGGTGGTGACCGTCAGTCGCGAATCCGTCAGAGTTTGGGACACGGCCGGCGGCGAGGTTCGGCAGTGGGCGCTGGCCCCGCCGGCGGTGTCGGTGGCGATCGCCCCGGACGCGAAAACCGTCGCCACTTCGGCCGCCAACGGCGTGATTCGCCTCTGGGATGTCGCGAGGGGCGAGAAGGTGCGTGAGATCGACACGAAGCGCGGCGACGTGGCCGGGATCGCGTTCTCGCCCGACGGGAAGCTGCTCGCGACGAAGGCCGAACTCAACTCCGCGCTGAACCTCTGGACCGTCGCGACCGGCGAACACGTCCGCACGATCGGTCAGGACGGCGAACCGGTGTTCAGCGGCGGCCGGGTGATGCTCGACATCTCGGGGATGCAGACGCCCGCGATCGCGTTCGCGCCCGACGGCCGGCTCGTCGCCGCGGCCGACGACAAGCGCCAGTTGCGGGTCTGGGACGTTTCGACCGGAACCGCGGTGTGCGACATCCCGGCGCCGAAGTCGGGCTACGGGGTCGCGGTCGGGTTCTCTCCTAACGGGCACGTCCTCGCGGTCGCATCGAGTACCGGCACGGTCACCGGCTACGAGGTGGCGACCGGCGAGAAGCGGTTCGAGACGAAGCCGACCGGCGACGGGACCGCGCTGGTCCACCCGCACGAGGTGACGGGCGGCGTCTCGGCGGTCAACGCGCTCGGCCGCGGGAACGCCAACGCCGGCACCCTCGGCTTCACCGCCGACGGGCGCTTTGTGCTGTCGGCCGCGGGCGCGTCGGCGGTCCGGGTGTGGGACACGTTCACCGGGCAGGAGGCCGCGCAACTCAAGGGCCACAAGGGGACCGTCACGCACCTGCGCGTCGCCACGGACGGCCGGTTGCTCGTGACAGGAAGCGTGGACACGACCGCGCTGACGTGGGACCTGTCGAAGCTCGCGCGCGTCGAACTGACCCGCGAGGCGCCGCTGACCGCGGACGAACTCGACGCGCTCTGGGGCGACCTCGCCAAGCCCGACGCCGCGACCGCGTTCGCCGCGGCCCGTAAGCTCCTGACCGACCGCAAGCAGGTCGCGCCGCTCTCGGCGGATCGGCTGCGCCCGGTCCCGGTGGTCGAAGAGGCCCGGATCGCGCAACTCATCGCCGATCTGGGCGGCACCTTCGACGCCCGCCGCAAGGCGACCGCGGAACTGGAGCGCCTCGGCGAACTGGCCGTTCCGCAGTTACGAAACGCCCTCGAAGGAACGCCCAAACTGGACCTGAAGCAGCGGGTAGAAGCTCTGTTGCAGAAGGCCACCGTGAGCAAGCTGACGGGCGCCCCACTGCGGGAGCTTCGCGCGATCGAGTTACTCGAACTGACCGCGACGTCCGACGCGAAGCGCGTGCTCGAATCGCTGGCGAAGGGCGCGAAGGGCGCCCGGCTCACCCGCGAGGCCGGCGCGGCACTCGCCCGGCTGACTGCGACGCGGTGACATTTCGGGTGGCTGGCTCTCTCCGAGAGCCGGGTCGCTCGCTCCGCGAGCGACTCTTTTGAACGCCGACTGCCCATTACGATCCGCGAAGCCCAGAAACGAGTGCCCGGCTGCGCCGGGCTTGTCGCTCTCGGAGAGAGCGACCCACCCGAACAAGAGCTTTCCCATGCGATACCTGTTCTCCGCCCTGCTCCTCGCGGGCGCCGGGCCGGCCCTCGCCGGCGACGCGGCGCAGCTCTCCGACCGCATCGACGCGCACCTCGCCGCGAAGTGGGCGAAGGCGAAGGAGCCGGTCGAACCGGCCCCGGCCGCGACCGACGCGGAGTTCTTCCGCCGGCTCAGCCTCGATCTGAACGGCCGCATCCCGGCGCTGGCGCTCGCCCGCGACTTCCTCGACGACGACCGGCCCGACAAGCGCCGGCTCTGGGCGCGGGAACTGCTCGAGGGCGACTTCGCCGACCGGTACGCGGCGCACTTCGCGAACTACTGGCGCGCGGTGTTGCTCGCACAGGCGAACTCGCAACTGGCCCGCCCCGGGCGCATCGAGGACTACCTGCGGAAGCAGTTCCGCGCGAACGTCCCCCACGACAAACTCGTCCGCGACCTGCTCGCCGGGTCCGACGCGCTCGACTACTTCACCGCCTACGAGAACAAGCCGGAAAACGTCGCCGGGAGCGTGGCGCGCGTGTTCCTGGGCGTGCGCCTGGAGTGCGCGCAGTGCCACGCGGACCGCTCCGGCGGCGCCTGGACCCGCGAACAGTTCTGGCAGTTCGCCGCGTTCTTCTCGCGCCTCCCCGGGCCGCGGTTCGATGGCAACCGCTCGTACCAGACCGCTGACCTCTCCAAAGGCCCGCCGAAGATCAAGCCCTCGGAGAAGGAGGAGTACGTCATCGCGAAGTACCTCGACGGCACAGCGCTCGACTGGAAGGACGGCACCGACCCGCGGGCGGTGCTGGCCGAGTGGGTGACGCGGCCCGACAACAAGTGGTTCGCCCGCGCGGCGGTGAACCGCCTGTGGGGATACTTCTTCGGCGTCGGGCTGGTCGATCCGATCGACGGGTTCGGGGCCGACGACAACCCGCCGAGCCACCCGGAGCTGCTCGACGAACTGGCCCGCGCGTTCGTGGCGCACAAGTTCGACCTGAAGTTTCTCGCCCGCGCGATCGTCGGCACGAAAGCCTACCAGCGCACGAGCCGACAGACGCACAGGTCGCAGGTCGACCCGCGGTTGTTCGCCCGGATGCCCGTGCGTGGGCTAAGCGGCGAGCAACTGTTCGACAGCCTGGGCGAGGCGACCGGCTACGTCCCGCCGGGCGAGAACACCGGGGACTACATCCTCGCGGCCGCCAGCACCCCGCGGGCGAAGTTCCTCGCGAAGTTCCAGGCCCGACCTGACCAGCCCATCGACGCGCCCGCGTCGATCCAGCAGGCGCTGTTCCTGATGAACGGGGCGTACGCCACCGAGGCCGCGAGCGCCGAGAAGAGCCGCACGCTCGCCGCGATCGCGGCGGCCCCGGGGTCGGTCGCGGAGCAGGTCGAGCAGTTGTTCCTGGTCGTGCTGTCGCGCAAGCCGACCGCGGCCGAATCGAAGAGAATGGTCGAGTTCGTCGAGTCCGGCGGGCCGGCGAAGGACCGCAAGTCGGCGCTCGCCGACGTGTTCTGGGCGCTACTCAACAGCACCGAGTTCGCGGTGAACCACTGACTTTTGTAGGACAGGCATCTTGCCTGTCTCTTGGCTCTGACAGGCAAGATGCCTGTCCTACAAGAAGAGACCGAACACCCACGGAGCTTCCGATGCGATCCGATCTGTCTCGCCGGCGGTTTCTGGGCGCCGGGGCGCTGGGCGTCGCGGGCAGCGCGTCCGGGTGGTTCGCGCCCCTCGCCCGGGTCGCGGCCAACGAGCCGACCCGCAAGCGGTCGTGCATCCTGTTGTGGATGAACGGCGGCCCCAGCACCATCGACCTGTGGGACTTGAAACCGGGCCACGAGAACGGCGGGCCGTTCAAGGCGATCGACACGGTCGCACCGGGCGTGAAGATCAGCGAACACCTGCCGAAGCTCGCGGCTCGGATGAAGCACGTTGCGCTCGTGCGGTCGATGACGAGCAAGGAGGGCGACCACGGCCTGGCGACCTACTTCGCGCACACCGGGTACTCGTCGCGCGGGCCGATCCGCTACCCGGCGCTCGGCTCGGTGGTCGCCAAGCAGCTCGGGGCCGACGACGCGGCGCTGCCGAACTTCGTGAGCATCGCGCCGTTCCGCGTGTTCAGCCCCACTGCGCACGAGCCGGGCTACCTCGGCCCGCGGTACGCGCCCTTGGCGGTGGGCGAGTCGCGCCTCGGCGCCCCGCCGGGCGGCAACACCGATCGGGCGCTGGAGGTCGAAGACCTGGGGCTGCCGGGCGGGATCGGCGCGGAACGGTTTGATGCGCGGTGGAAGCTCGCCGCGCAGCTCCAGAGCGACTTCGCGGCCGAGCACCCCGACCCGGCGGCGAAGGGTCACCACACCGCCTACGACCGCGCGGCGAAGCTCATGCGCTCGGCCGCCGCCAAGGCGCTCAAACTCGACGACGAACCGGACAAGCTCCGCGACACCTACGGCCGCAACGTGTTCGGGCAGGGGTGCCTCCTGGCGCGGCGGCTCGTGGAGAGCGGCGTGCCGTTCGTCGAGGTCGCGCTCGGCGGCGACGGCGGGGTCGGCTGGGACACACACACCGACAACTTCGAGCGCGTCAAGCGGCTCAGCGGCACCCTCGACACCGGCTGGTCGGCGCTCCTGGACGATCTGAAGGGTAAGGGGCTGCTCGACACGACGACGGTCGTGTGCATGGGCGAGTTCGGGCGCACGCCGAAGATCAACGGCGCGGGCGGGCGCGACCACTTCCCCTACGCGTGGTCCGCGGCGCTCGCCGGCGGCGGGATCAAGGGCGGCGTAGCGGTCGGCGAAACGAGCAAGGACGGGACGGAGGTGAAGGAGCGCCCGGTGACGGTCCCGGACCTGCTCGGGACCGTGTGCAAGGCGCTGGGGATCGACCCGACAGCGCAGTTCGTGTCGAACACCGGGCGCCCGATCGCGATCGTCGATTCCACGGCCGAGCCGGTCGCGGAGGTGCTGAGGTAGTCGCCGGCCCTCGGCATCGGCTCCGCTTCGGCGGTCACGACCCGAGGTATTTGATAACCGTCCGGGCGCCGGGTCGGGTTCTCGGTGCCGTCGGTCACCGGTCGCCGGGGTAGGGCAGAAGCCCCTTCACGCTGAACCACAGGATGCGGTTGAGGGTGTCCTCGTCGGCCTTGTCCTCCTCGTCGAAGTCCAGTTCCAGTGATTTGAGTGCGAACTCCTTCGCCTTCCCGTCGAGCTTGTCGATCGGCTTGTTCATCTCGTCGAGCGGGACCTTGTTCTTCACCGCGGTGTAGGGCGCGAGGTCCGGCTTGTCGGTGAAACACCCGCGCATGGGCGTGGCGGACAGGTCGAGTTGCGTCATCGGCGGCAGGCCGAGAATCAGTTCGATCGTCTTCACCATGCCCGTCTGGTTGTAGCACGTCGAATCGACCGCCTTGCGCCGGGTGTACGGCGAGATCACCAGGCCCACGGTGCGGTGCCCGTCCACGTGGTCGAACCCGTTCTGCGGGTCGTCTTCCGTGACCACGATGCACGTCTTACTCCAGAACTTGCTCTTCGAAACCGCCTCGACGACCATTCCGAGAGCGAGGTCGTTGTCGGCGACCATCGCCCGCGGGGTGGGCGAACCCGGGCGCGTGCCGTTGGTGTGGTCGGCCGGCAGGAACAGGAACGTGAGGTTCGGGAACTGGCCCTTTTTCTCGAACTCCTTCAGTTCGTCGATGAACATCCTGGCCCGGTACACGTCGGGCGTCGTGAGCGGGAACCCGGGGAAGTTCGGGTGGCTGTACTTGTCCAGCGAGCGGATGTTGGGCGTGGCGGTGATCTTCACCTTCGCGGTGCCTGTGGTGTAGTCCGCGTACAGGTCGGCCCACTTCGCGTCCTTCGGCTCGTAAGCGGTCTTCACGAACTCGCCGTAGTTGCGGAACGATTTCTTGTGTGACAGGGCGTTGTCCCAGAGGAACCCCGATGTGGGGAACGCGAGCGGGTCGCTGCCCTCGTAGGGGTAACTGCGGGTGAACTGCCCGAACTGCTTTTCGAGGTAGTCGGTGGCGTAGGCGGCGGTCACCCACGAGTGCCCGTCGGCCGACAGCACGCCGGAGCAGTAGAAGTTGTCGAGCAGCACGAACTCGCGGACGAGCTTGTGGTGATTCGGGGTCACTTCCTCGCCGAAGATGCACAGGCCGGGGTCGCCGTTGCCCTCCTTGATGTCGCCGAACACCTGGTCGTAGGTCCGGTTCTCCTTGATGACGTAAATGACGTGCTCGAACACGCTCGGCTCGCCGTGCCGCTCCGGGACCGGAACGGGCTTGGCGTCGGGCCGCGGCTTCTCCATGCCAGCGAGCGAGTAGGCGAGTCGGTTGTTCGCGTTCACGCTCTCCGTGTACTTCTTGAGCGCGTCGGCGGTCGGTACGTCGATGAGCGACACCGACCCGAGGTGATCGTGGGAGTTCTTCCCCTGCTTCTGCGGCGCGGCCGGGTCGTCGCCGTCGCCCTTCTCGTTCTTCTTCGCCTTCGGATCGACCTTCCGCGGCTGGAGCGCGCCGTGACCCTTCACGTTCGCGACGAACAGCTTCGTGCCGTCGGCGGAGACGCGCACCGCGCCCGGGTACCACCCGGTCGGGATCAGGCCGACGACCGAGCTGGTCTCCGCGGCGCCCCCCGGGGCCTCGCTCGCCCGCCCGCCGAGCCGCACCACCGCGACGCAGTTGCCCGTTCCGTTGGCGACATAAAGTGTCCGGCCGTCGTCGGAGAGCGCGACCGCGTTCGACCCGGTGCCGAACGGCAACTTCGCCTCCGGCTTGCAGTCGATCGTTTCGACCACCGTGTCCGCCGCGGTGTCGATCACGCTGACCGTGTCGCTGTTCGCGTTGGCGACGTAGAGGAACTTGCCACTCTTGCTCGCGACCATGCCGGACGGGTGCCCGCCGACGGCGATCGATTTTGATTGCTTCCACTCGCCGGCGACTTTCGCGACCACCGAGACGCTGCCGTGATTGGCGACGCTGGTTCGCGGGTCGGTCTTCACCGGCGTGCCCGAGGTCTTGTGCTGCGGATCGTCTTTTCCGGGATGATCGCCGCCCCAGTTGCTCACATAAACCTTCTCACCGATCACGACCGGCACGTACGGGGCGACGCCGACCGGCACGCGGGCCACGACGCCGGAAATGCCGAGCAGTTGCAGTTCGTTGCCGCGCGACGCGCAGACCCAGACGTGCGCGTCGCCCTGGAACGCCATCCCGGTCGGGTACGCGGCTCCGCCGACCGCGGGCGCCTTCAGCACGTACGCCCCGTCCCAGCCGTAGGCGCCGTCCGGGTTCCGCCGCGCCACGCGCACCGCGTTCTGTGAGTCGGTGACGAAGACGCGGTCGTCCTTCGCCAGCAACCCGACGGCGCTGAACGCGCCGGACAGGCCCTTCGCCGCGGCGGGCAACGCGAGGGTCTGCACCACTTTGCCCGTCGCAGGATCGATGAACTCCAGCCCCTTCATGTTCTTCGCGACGAGGAGCTTCCCGCCCTCGATCGCAAGGATGTCTACCGGGCGCCCCGGAAATGTGACCTGCGTCCCCGCTGGTTGAAGGATCTGGTTGGTCGGCACGACGATCCGGCCGTCGGGTTGGGGCCCGACCCTGAGCTTGTCCCGTTCGTCGGCGGCCCCGTCGGGCGCCGGGGCGAGTACCGCAACGGAGAGGATCAGTGAAGTGAGGCCGGCAGCGCGACGGGACATGGTAGCGACTCGCACGGGTGGGGCGACGCGAAGAATACTACCCGAGCGGGACGGGGGACGCGAGCGGTTGTGCGCAACCAGCGGTACCTCAACCGCGGGTGACAGATGGCACCGACGGAGGGATCATCCGGTTGGGGGGCCGGGTGCGGCACCCGGAGGTGAAAACGGTGAACATGCGATGTTCGCCGCGGGCGTTGCGTGCGATGACCGGCCCGTCGGCCGGTCTTGTTGCCACAAAACGGTCCGCAGCCCCCAGAACCCCTCACGCAAGGTTCACAAGGCCGGCGGACCTGTGAGTGCACAAGACTCTCGCCCAACAGAGCCCACCGACACCTCGGAAGTTCGGCCCCGCAGAGGTGGTAGCCCGCGGCTTGGCCCGACCGCGCTTTGCGGGCCCCAGCCCGAAAACGATCGCGTAGCGCACCTGGGAAACTCACCGCGCAGCCGCTAAGATGAGGTTCCCGCCCCGCGAGAGGCTCCCCGTGCCGGCCATGCGATTCCTTCTGATGCCGATTCGATCGAACAAGCAGGGCGTGCAGATCAACGTCGGCAAGGACGGGGCCGAGTACAACGCCATCGTCAACACGATGCAGGCCCACCCCGACGACATGAAGGAGCTCGGTGTCGCCGGCGGCGGGCGAGTCCGCGTGCGAACGGAAGTGGGCGAAGCCGAGTTCATCTGTGTGGAAGCGAAAGTGCCGCGCGGGATGCTGTTCGTGCCCTACGGCCCGCCCACGTGCCAGCTCTACGGCGGCGACACCGACGGCACCGGAATGCCCACTTCTAAAGGGTGGGATGTCGAGGTAGAGCCTGTGTAATTACTTGTTTTCGGACCCGGAAAGGGTCACCGTGCAATAGCCCGGGGTTTCAACCCCTGGTGCGGAGAGCGACAACATGAGCGAATCCGACAAGCCGACCGATCCGCAAGAGCGCGCCGCGCAGCTAGGCGCCGAGGCACCCTGGGAAGAGATCGAGCCGGGGCGGTTCATGCCGCGGCGCGTGCGCGGCAGCTTCCGCGGCCGTGCCCTGGGGTGAGCGTTTCTCGCCCCGCCGCCCGGTCCGGGCGGCCCGCCAGCCGAAGACAAGCCGTAATCGCTGAACACACCACGAGTTGCACCATGACGACCGCCGTGACCCCCGAACCCGTCAAGCACGAACTCAAGGTCGTCAAGCACGCGGTCTGTACCTTCTGCGGGTGCGTGTGCGACGACATCGAGTTGCACGCGAACGAAGAACGCATCGTCGAGACGAAGCGCGCGTGCATCCTCGGCGAAGCGTGGTTCAAGAACCACACCGCGGAGCGGCTCTACCCCGACGCGCTCATCGACGGGAAGGAAGCGACCGTTGACGAAGCGGTTGAGGTCGCGGCCGACATCCTGTACGGCGCGAACATGCCGCTCGTATACGGGCTGAGCAACACCACCTGCGAGGCGCAGCGGCAGTGCGTGTGGCTCGCGGAGCTGGTGGGCGGCGTCATCGACAGCCACACATCACTTTGACACGGTCCAACCGAAATCGCCGCCCAGTTGGGCGGTAAGGTGTCTTGCACGTTGGGCGAAGTGAAGAATCGCGCGGACTTCATCATCTACTGGGGCGGTAACCCCGCCGAGTGCCACCCGCGGCACTTCACGCGGTACACGCTGACGCAGAAGGGGAAGTTCCTGCCGCGCGGCCGCAAAGACCGCACGATGGTGCTGGTCGATATCCGCGAGACGATGAGCGCGAAAGCCGCCGACATCTTCCTTCAGGTGCGGCCGGGCAAAGACTTCGAGATGATTACGATCCTCCGCGCGCTGGTGAAGGGGCAGAAGGTGAGTGCGGAAGCCGCCGCCGAAACCGGTCTGACGTTGGAGCAACTCCAAGACCTCGTCAACCGCATGAAGGCCGCGAAGTTTGGCGTTTTGTTCTTCGGCATGGGTCTCTCGATGACCCGCGGGAAGCACATGAACTCCGCCGCGGCACTCACGCTCGCCGCGGAGATGAACGCCTTCACGAAGTTTGTCGCGATGCCGATGCGCGGGCACGGCAACGTCACCGGCGCGGACGTGGTGATGCGCTACACGCTGAGCTATCCGTTCGGGATCAGCCTGACGCGCGGTTATCCGCGATTCAACCCCGGCGAGTATTCGACCATCGACCTGCTGGTTCGCGGCGACAACGACGCGACCCTGGTAGTGGGTGCCGACCCCGGCGCGACGATGCCCAAACCCGCGATCGAGCACCTGCGCCGCACGCCGACGATCGTCCTCGACCCAAAAGTGACACACACCAGTAGATTGGCCCGCGTCCACTTCACGACGGCGGTCGCCGGCGTCAGCGCACCAGGCACCGCCTACCGCATGGACGAGGTGCCGCTGCCGCTGCGCCCCGCGCTGAAGTCGCCGTACCCGACCGATGAAGAGGTGTTGAAGAAGATCATCGCGACTGTGCGGAAGAAGCCCGCGTGGCATCAGGGAGCGCAGAGCGGGTCGCAGATCGCGTGACAGTTCCAGTTGCTCAGCTATTCCGTAACCTCGTGAGTGACACGATGCCAACCTTTCTGCCAAAGTGGAGTAGCTATACGCCGCTAGTCCAGTATCTCACCAATCTTCAAGCTGACAAAACAACACTCACGTTCGCCGCAGTCGAAAGGATTCTTGGTCGAGAGCTGCCGCCGTCAGCTCGCAAACACACAGCCTGGTGGTCTAATTCGGAAAAGAGCCCAGGCCACCCCTGGGCGAATTTGTGGTTGAACGCAGGATGGCGGACGGACGGAATTGACCTTCGTGCGTGTCGCGTGACATTCTGCCGATTCCGAACCATCTCTCAGCAACTGAATAAGACGGTTCCGTCACAGGAGATCGGGATCGACTTGGAACCAGCGGATCTAAGCGCAGAGGCGTATCTCCGGTTTACACCTGAGCAACTTCGCGAGATTGCACCGCTTCACAATTGTCTCTCCAATCGATTCAAGGAATGGCTTGCCAGGGAAGGAGCAAAACGAATCAAAGTCGAGCAACAGCGCGTCGATATTTCATGCCAATACGCTGCGCAATCGTATCTGTTTGAACTGAAGACTTGTGCCCAGCAATCTACACGACAAGCCATCCGAGAGGCGCTGGGGCAAGCGTTGGAATACGGATATTATCCCGGCCGTACGCCGCCCAAGTACTTGGCGATTGTCCTCGACACTGTGCCCTCAGCAGACGACAAGGCATGGGTACGGCGATTGAATGCCGCCCAGATCGAAATGGATCTATTCTGGGTGATCAACGGGGTAATCTTCTCCGCGAGGTTGACCAAGAATCCTCTTGCGGAAAGAGCTTCGCAAGGCTGACAAGTCGTGGAGTGTCCATGCTGCGGATTACGGGCGGGAAGGTTTACGATCCCAAGAACGGCGTTGATGGCGTCGTGCGGGACGTGTGCATCGCCGGCGGCAAGGTCGTCGCCGACGTGCCGGCGCACGCACGCACGATTGATGCGTCGGGCATGGTCGTCTTTCCCGGTGGGGTCGATGTTCACACGCACGTCGCGGGAGCGGCGCTGAACTTCGCGCGCGGGCTGATCCCGGAGCAGCACCGCAAGGCGCGGCCGATCTTCCACTCGCCGCAGTGCCGCGCCGGGCTGGCCGGCAGCACGCCCACCACGTTCGCGACAGGTTATGTGTACGCCGGCATGGGCTGGACCACCGCGAACGAGGCCGCGGTGCCGATTCTCTCCGCCAAACACACGCACGAGGAGCTGGCCGACACGCCCATTATTGATAAGTGCTGCTGCGTGCTGATGGCGAACAACGAGATCATTCTCGACCTGCTCGAAAACGCGGAGTTCGAGCGGGCGAAGCAGGTCGCGGCGTGGCAAATCTGGGCCGCGAAGGCCTACGGCGTGAAGGCGGTGAACCCCGGCGGGGTCGCGGGGTGGAAATGGGGCAAGGACTGCAAGGGACTCGACGAAGTGGTGCCCGGGTACAACAAGATCACGCCGCGAAACATCATCAAGGCGCTCGCGGACATCGTCGATCAACTGGCGCTACCGCATCCTCTTCATATCCACTGCAACAACCTCGGCGCCCCGGGCAACTACACCACGACGCTCGAAACGATGAAGACGTTGGAGGGCAACCGCGCCCACATGGCGCACCTCCAGTACCACTCCTACGGCGGCGACGACTGGTTCACGATGTCGTCCGCCAGCGTGCCCATCGCGGAGTACTTCAACGCGCACCCGAATTTAACGTGTGACGCCGGGGCGGTGTTATTCGGCGACACGGTCACCGTCACCGCGGACGGACCGTGGCAGCACCTCCTGTACGAATTGACCGGCAAGAAGTGGGGCAACCTCGATGTCGAGAACGAGACCGGCTGTGGTGTCGTGCCGTATGTGTATAAAGAGAAGAATCTCGTTAATGCGATTCAATGGGCCGTCGGACTGGAATTGTTGTTGTTAATTAACGACCCGTGGCGCGTCTGTCTCACAACCGACCACCCCAACGGCGCGTGCTTCTGGCGTTACCCCGAAATCGTGCGGTTGTTGATGGATAAAGATTTCCGCAAGGAGGAGATCAAGAAGCTCCCAGAAAAGGTGTTACCGCGCATCGTGCTTCCCGAACTGGACCGCGAGTACACGCTCGCCGAAATCGCGATCATCACCTCCGCCGGCCCCGCCCGCACGCTCGGCCTCGCGCAGAAGGGCCATTTGGGAATCGGGGCCGACGCGGATATTGCGATCTTCAACCAGAACGCGAACCCGATGGAGATGTTCTCCTACCCGCGATACGTCATCAAGAGCGGTCAGGTCATTATTGAAGAGGGCGAACTGCGGAACTCGATCGAGGGAAGTCAGTTCGCGTCGAAACCGGTGTATGATTCCAAAATTGAAGATTACCTGCGCCCGCTGTTTACGCAACACTACACGATGTCGTTCGAGAACTACCCGGTGACGGAAGAGTGCGTCCACGGGCTGAACGTGCATCAGTGTGGCGAGTGCGAAAAGTAGTAGTAGGCCGCGGGCCGGCGCCGGGTGCCGTCGCTACATCACACGAATACCAACGGCACACGGCGTGTGCCTACTACTATCCATGCTCACCCTCACCCTCAAATCGTCGCTCACGGTGCCGCTGGAGGCCGAAGTCCTCGCGCCGGACGTACTCGCGCCGCTCGCGCCCGACGCGGTGCGCGCACTGCCGGTCATGCTCGGCAAGCGGCAGCACCGCCTTGATGAGCATTTCGAGATTGAGGGCGACCCGTCCGAAGACATCGAGCTGCGCGGCGACCTTTCCAAAGTGAAGTGGATCGGGCGCGGGATGACCCGCGGGCGCGTCCGCGTCGTCGGCAGCGCCGGGATGCACCTCGGCGCGTACATGAAGGGCGGTTCGATCGAGGTGACCGGCCACGCGGCCGACTGGGTCGGCGGGGAGATGTCGGGCGGCGCGATTCACGTTCGTGGGAACGCCGGCGGGCAGCTCGGTTCGGCCTATCGCGGTAGTACGAGCGGGATGAGCGGCGGGACGATCCTCGTCGAAGGCTCCGCCGGAATCGAAATCGGGATGCGAATGAAGCGCGGCTTAATCGCGGTCCGCGGGCCGGTGCGCGACTTCGCCGGACTTCAGATGAAGGGCGGCACCATCGTGCTGATGAGCGGCGCCGAGCAACGCACCGGGGCGTGGATGGTTCGCGGGACGATCATCTCCCTGAAGCCGCTCAAACTGATGCCGACGTTCTGCTCCGCGTGCGACTATTTCCCTTCGTTCCTGGCAATTTACGCCAAACACCTCGCTACACACGGCTTCGCGCTGCCCTCGGCCTCCGAGGGCGGTTACCAGCGTCACATCGGCGATTCGTCCGTGCCCGGAAAGGGCGAAATCCTCGTCTGGCACCCGCGTGCCGGCGGATGATCTGAACGTAACAAGACTCTCATATTCCGTTCCGCCCGCCTGCCGGCAATCCGCGAGGCGGTTAAGATCGTCTGCGTCTATGAGGCGGTGTTGTTCCTCTCCGTACCGAGGGTGTCGTCATGTCGAAGAAGTGGCTGTTGGTGGCTCCGGTGGCGGGCGCACTGGGGGTGAGCGCCGGGATCGGGGTGAACGAGCTGTTCGCCGCCGGCGAGGCCA
>CAZBXY010000163.1:0-17425 GCA_964495365.1 uncultured Frigoriglobus sp.
GCGGTCGGCGACCTTTTCGCCGACGGTGCCGACCACGATGCCGGTCGATACGTCGATGCGCTCGATCGCCCCCGCGGTGACCGGCGACAGCAGGAACTTGCCGTCGGGGGTGAGGACGGCCCCTTCCCACTCGGACCCGCCGCCGGGCCGGGAGAGGCGCGTGGTGCCGACGCGAGCTTTTGCGCCCTCCGGGAGCGGGTCGCCGAAGTGGTCTTTGGGCGGCTGTGCGAGGAGCGGCGCACCCGCGAGCGCCGCGAGCGCGACCAGAACGAAGCGGGCCATCGGAAGCACCTTCGTAAGGGGCGATGGCCTCCAGCATACCCGCCCCGCGAGCCACTTCCACATTGGCGCTTGTAACAAGCGCGTCGGCGCGCGATGGTATTCGGACCAGGAGGAACTGGTATGCGCCCCAATCGCCGCGAAGCCCTCGCCGCCGCGCTCGCCGGGTCGGCCGGTTCGCTCCACGGAGCGAACCTGCGCCCGGACCCGCGCATCAAGGCCGAAAACGACAAGTCCGGTTCCACCGACTGGCAACTCACTTACGTGAAGTTTGATGCGAAGGCAAAATATCGGCAGTCGCTGATCGAAGGGTATTGCACGCGGACCAGCGTCGCCGCCGGCGAGGAGATCGGGTTCTGCGTCAGCACCGACCCGGCGTCCGCGTTTACCCTCGACGTGTACCGGATGGGCTACTACGGCGGCGCTGGCGGGCGCCTGGTGAAGAGCTTCGGGCCGTTCGCGGGCAAACCGCAGCCGGTCCCGCCGGTCGGCGCGAAGCGGCTGCGCGAGTGCCGGTGGGAGCCGTGCGTGCGGTTCGAGGTGCCGAAGGAATGGCTCAGCGGGGTGTACCTGGCGAAACTTTCGGCCGCGAAGCACCGCTACCAAAGTTTCTGCATTTTTATTGTCCGGGATGACCGCCCCGCCGGGATTGTCTTCCAGTGCAGTACCAACACCTGGCAGGCCTACAACAAGTGGCCGGAGAGCCACTCCCTCTACGACAACGACCGGGCCGACAAGAAGCCGCTCGTGTCCGGCGTCCGGGTCAGCTTCGACCGCCCCTACGCGAAGTACCCGCAGGTGACCGACAACCCGCTGTCGCTCGGGTCGGGCGAGTTTTTGCTGTTCGAGTATCCGTTTTCCTTCTGGCTGGAGCAAAACGGCTACGATGTGACCTATTGCTCCAATGAGGACGTTCACAACTCCCTGGAAACAATAACCCGGGGCAAGGCGTTCCTGTCGGTGGGGCACGACGAGTACTGGAGCCGCAAGCAGTACGACCACTGCATGGAGGCGGTGAAGCGCGGGGTGAACTTCGGGTTCTTCTCGGGAAACTCGTGCTGCTTCGTGGTCCCGATGCTCGAAAGTGGGGCGAAGGTCGCAAACCGGGTGATCGAACGTGTGGGCCGCTACGGCGGGATCCGCCCCGGCGAAGAAAAGTGGATGGCGGAGCTGCCGGAAGAAGCCCCCAACGAGGCGACGCTGATCGGCGCGCAAACCGTGACGCCGTTTAACGGTTCCGGCGACTGGGTCTGCACCAAACCGGACCACTGGATGTTCGCCGGGACCGGGATGAAGAAGGGCGAGAAGATTCCGGGGCTGGTAGGATGGGAGTTCCACGGGGACCCGGCTAAGATTGACGGCCTTGAGGTGGTCGCGGCCGGGCGGACGACCAACGGGGGCGAGGCCGACAGCCACTACGAGGCGACGATCTACCCCGGGCCGAAGGGCAACACGGTGTTCAACGCCTCGACAATATTCTGGGCGCAGGGTTTGAGTTCGCCGCCGGGGCACTGGCTGCCCTATGTTCATAACGGGCGCCCGCACGGCCCGGACAAGCGGGTGCAGCAGATCACCGCGAATCTGCTGGCGAAGTGGTGCGGGTGAGGCGGGGATGAGGGCCGGAATCCGCGTTTCGGGCCGATGCGAATAGTGTCGCGTCGCCGTTTCGAGCCGAGGTTGTCATGCGTGCCCTCTGCGTGATCGCTCTGTTCGCCGCCGGGGCCGCGCTGGTCGGGTGCGGGTCGTCGTCCACCACCGCCCCCGGGCGCAACCCCCTGGGGCCGTACTCGCAGAAGGACCTGGACAGCGTCGCGGACCGGTTCGCCATGAAAGAAGGTGACCGGACCGCACCCGGCGAGGTGCCGCTCAAGTTCATCGACCTCAACGGCAAGGAGGTCAACCTCGCGGATTACCGCGACA
Source organism: uncultured Frigoriglobus sp. (assembly GCA_964495365.1). Lineage (GTDB taxonomy): Bacteria > Planctomycetota > Planctomycetia > Gemmatales > Gemmataceae > Gemmata. The sequence continues at coordinate 2,200 of CAZBXY010000163.1, forward strand.
AGAAGAACGTGGTGCTCGTGGTGGTCAAGGGGATGCCGCGGACGCCCGGCGGGGCGTTCTGCCCCGGGTGCCTCGCCCAACTCAATTCACTCAAGACCAACTACGACAAGTTCGTCGCGCGAAGCGCCGAGGTGGTGGTGGTCTTTCCCGGCCCCAGCGAGGTGCTCCCGAAGTACCTCAAGGACAGCCTCGTGGCCGACGACACCGGCAAGGCGGACCTGAAATTCCCGCTGGTCACGGACTCGGACTTGAAGGCGGTCACGGCGCTGGGTATTGCCGGCGATTGGGCCCGGCCCTCGACGTACATTTTGAACAAGCGGGGCGACGTGGTGTTCACCTACGTCGGCCCACACGGCACCACGACCGACCGGCCGTCGGTGCAGGCGCTGCTGGAGCAGTTGGATACACTGAATGCCAAGAAGTGACACCCTCGACCGGTTCCCCCTCGTGACCCCGACCCGCATGACCCTGGAATGGTACATCGACGCCGGCGGCCGGATCGAAGGCCCGGTCTCCGTCGATGAGTTGCGCGCCCGGGCCGTCGCGGGCGAGCTGTCCCCGACCGACAGTGTCAGCGCCGACCGGGTGACCTGGGTTCCGGCCAACACCGTACCCGAACTCACGTTCCCCGCCCGCCCGCGCCGGCCGCTGACGGAGACGGTCGTCTCCGGGTCGATCGGCGCCGGGGTGGCCGCGGGCACGGTCCCGGACCCCGGCCCGAGTACGGTCCCGGTCGTGAGCGTCGAGGGCTACCAGATCCTCGGCACGCTCGGCACCGGGGCGTGCGGCGTCGTGTACAAGGCCCTTCACGAGAAGTTGAACCGCGTCGTCGCGCTCAAGACGGTGCTGGTTCCGGAAAAGGCCACGACCGAGCTGATCAACCGGTTCCACCTCGAGGCCCGCGCGCTGGCCCGGTTGCAGCACCCCAACATCGTCGCCCTGTACGACAGCGGGATGTGTACGACGCCCGCCGGGCAGGCGTTCTTCGCGATGGAGCTGCTCGACGGTGAGGACCTCGGCGCCCGGCTCGACCGCGCCGGGGCGATGGACGAGCGGGTCGCGTGGATGATCGTCCGCCAGGCCGCCGCCGCGCTGGCCCACGCCGCCGAGAACGGGATCATCCACCGCGACGTGAAGCCGGCCAACCTGTTCCTCGTGCCCCCGCCGACCGGGTTCATGCTCCCGCCCGACGTGCCGATGGTGAAGATGACCGACTTCGGGCTGGCCCTCAGCAGCGCCGAAGGGGACCAGCGCCAGTCAGTCGCGGGCACGCTGCTGGGCACGCCCGTCTACATGGCCCCCGAGCAGTTCGCCGGCAGCGACGTGGACGTGCGGGCCGACATCTACTCGTTGGGCTGCACCCTGTATCACATGCTCGCCGGGGCGCCGCCGTTCGACGGCCGCACCGTGTGGGACGTGATGATGAAGAAGTCGGTCGCGGCCCCGCGGCTCGGCCCGCCGGTCTCATCGGCCACCGCCGGCCTGGTCGAACTGATGCTGGCGATCGAGCCGGAGCAGCGACCGCCCGACTACAAGGATCTGATCGGCCGCATCGACGCGCTCCCGGGCATGGACGCCGGCCAGTGCTCGGTCCGGGTGACCGCGCCGAGTACCCGGGCGATGCCCGAACCGATCCCTCCCCCGCCGGTTCCCGTCCCGGGGCCGGGGCCGGTGTCGCGCGGGGGAACCCCGATCGCCGCGCGCGGGCACTCGTGGCGCTGGGCGTACGCCCTCGCGGCACTGGTCCTGTTGGCGGGCGTCGGCGCCGCGGTGCTGATCGCCGTGTTCCAGCGCGAGCGCGAGTGGGACCCGACCGGCGAGGGACAGATCCTGTTCCACCCCAAGCAGGCCGAGCGGTGGCACGGCGAGGGCGGGGTGTGGAAGCTGGAAGACGACCCCGAGGGGTCGCCGGCGCTGACCGGCGTCGGCCCCGCGACCCGGCAGTTCGATGCCCCGGTGGCGAACTTCCGCATGACCCTCTCGATCGACCCGTACCAGGCGAAACGAGTGGACGTGGTTCTGGCGACGAGCGCCGACCCGCCGGAGAAGGCGACCCGGTGGCTGATCCGGCTCGACCCGGCCACCGGCGCGACGTTCGGCAAGCAGGTCGGCCCGGGCGAGTTCAAGCCGATCGGTACGGCCGCTCCCATTCCGTCGCCACAGGACCTGAAGGCGCGGGGGAGCGTTTTGTACCACGAGATCAAGTACCAGCGCGCGGGGGGGAAGCTGCGGGCGTGGTTCCGCGGCCAGTTCCTGGGCCAGGCGTCCATCGACGACGACGTGCGGGCCACCGAGATCCGGCTGGAGGCGATCGGTGGGGCGATCCGGCTCACCGAGGCCACGCTCGAAGAACTCACCGAGCGGAAGAAGTAGCGAACACGACCGTGATTCCCCACAACCCCGGGGCCCGCACCTCCATCGCGTAGGTGCCGCCCTCGGGGAGCGCGCCCAGCCCCAGCCCGCCGAACGGCATCGACGCCGGGCTCACCGCGTCGGACCCGTCGGGCCGCACCACCCGCAGCCCGAACGGCCCGCGCTCCGCCACGATCCGCACCGACGCATCAGCCGGCACCACGAACGGTTCGGTGCGCCCGTCCCCGTACCCGCGGAACGTCAGCACCGACGTGCCCGGAACCGCCGGCGTCGGCCACCGGACCGCGTTCTCGGCGCCCGAAACCGGCGCGATCAGATCGGCAGTGTGCTGGCTCACCGTTCCCTCCGTGGAAAGACCAGTCGGCGGATGATACCGCGGCGCCCGGCTCGCGGGGAGGCCATCTTTGGGCGACGCCCATTGCATTCCGACCGCCGATCGGGTCGAATATGGGTCTGCCGGACGTTCCCCCGAGTTTCGCGATGCTCCGAATCCTTGGCAGCCCGAAGCGGTCGTGCGACGGGATCACCCGTCGCGACCTCTTGCGCGCCGGGTCGCTGTCACTCCTCACAGGGGCCTTACGCCCCTCGCTCCGGGCCGCTTCGCCAGGAGCCAAAGCCAAAACCGTCATCCTCCTGTACCCGTTCGGCGGGCCGAGCCAGCTCGACACCTTCGACCCCAAGCCCGACGCGCCGGCCGAGGTGCGCGGGGCGATGAAGTCGATCCGCACCGTCGTTCCGGGTATCGACATCAACGAACACCTGCCGAACGTCGCCCGCGTGATGGACCGCGTCACGCTCCTGCGGTCGCTCAACCACCCGTGGAACTTCCACGGGATGCAGTACGCGACGACCGGCCTGCCGCAGGGCACCATTCCCATCGAGGAAACGCAGCAGCACCCGGAACAGTGGCCGTTCGTGGGGTCGGTGGTGTCATACCTCGATCACCAGAAGAACGGGCCGAAGTCCAAGGGCAGCGTGCCGGACAACGTCGTCTTGCCGTGGCTCTTGAGTTCGAAACGGACGATGCCGCCCTACGCCCGGCTTCACGCGGCCTATTTGGGCGGCGAGTTCGACCCGATCTGGGCCGAGTTCCGCGGGAGCGCGACGCGCGCCGTCCGCCGCGCCGCGTGGGGCGAACCGGAGGACTTCCGCGACCCGCACCTGGGAATCACTCCAGAGAGCAGGTTCGAGTTCGCCGCCGGCACCGCGCTCGAAGACAGCATGACGCTCGACCGGCTGAACACCCGGCGCTCGCTGCTTCAGCAATTTGACGCATCGCGGCGCGAGTACGACAGGTCGCGTACCGGGCGCCGGCTGGACGAGAACCGGGCGCTGGCGTTCTCGCTCATGGATTCGCCCAAGATCCGTACCGCGCTGGACCTGGGGCGCGAACCCGAGAAGCTGCGGTCGCGCTACGGGATGACGCTGTTCGGGCAGGGCGTGCTTCAGGCGCGGAGGCTGGTCGAGGCCGGGTGCCGGTTCGTCACGGTCGTGTGGGACGAGTTCGGGCAGCTCAACACCGGCTGGGACACGCACGAGGACCAGAAGAACCGGCTGACGAAGGAACTGTTGCCGGGCTTCGACCTGGCGTTCTCGGCGCTCATCGACGACCTCACCCACCGCGGCCTGCTGGACGAAACGCTGGTTTTGGTGTTGAGCGAAATGGGCCGCACGCCGAAGCTCCAGGGCGACGGGCGCGGGCACTGGGGCCGCGCGTACTGCAACCTCCTCGCCGGCGGCGGTGTGGCCCGCGGGCGCGTGATCGGTAAAACGGACAGGATCGCGGCCGAACCGATCGACCGGCCGCTGAAGGCCAAGGACGTACTCGCCACTGCGTACCACCTGCTCGGCATCGACCACGAACAAACTGTGACGGACAAACAGGACCGCCCGGTTCCACTGTTGCCTTACGGCGAAGTGATCCGCGAAGCGATCGCGTGAATTGCTTTTGACCTCCCCCCTTGAGGGGGAGGTCGGCGGCGCTTCGCCGCCGGGTGGGGGGGAGGGTGACGCAACGAGAGGTGCTGAATGAGTCACCCGAACCGCGACCGAGCGCGCGAGCTCCGCAAGAACCTGACCGAAACGGAGAAGTTCGTCTGGTCACGGGTTCGGCGCGAGAAGCTCGGCGGATTACAAGTTCCGCCGCCAACACCCCATCGGGCCGTACATCGTTGATTTCGTCTGTTTGGAACGAAAACTCGTTCTTGAACTCGATGGCGGACATCACGCCGCGCAAGTCGAGTACGACAACCAACGAACGGCTTGGCTCGAACAACGCGGCTTTCTCGTGTTTCGGATGTGGAACTTCGAGATTCCGCGAGAATGGGACGCCGCGGCCGATCGTATTTGGCAACTGCTTGAGGAACGTTCTGCGTCAGCGAAAAGCGAGCAGAACAAGTGATTGAGTAGGTCAGCGCTCACACCCCACCCGCCGCCGCAGAGCCGGCGGCGACCTCCCCCTCAAGGGGGGAGGTCAGAACAAGAAGACCCGCCTATGAACACCTCCCACGCCGCCTCCGCCGTTCGCTCGCTGTTGCCCGCCGGGCGCGATCTTCTTCGCGTCGGGAACCGCCGGTGGTTTCTCCAGACGGGCCTCGCGGGGTTCGCGGGCCTCACGCTCGCCGATACGCTCCGCGCGAAAACGCCCGCGAACTCCGCGAGCAAAAAGGCGGTCATCCTGTTCTGGCTCTCCGGCGGGCCGAGCCAGATCGACACCTGGGATCCGAAGCCGGACGCGCCGCCGGAGATCCGCGGGCCGTACAGCACGATCGCCACGAGCGTTCCCGGCATCCGGTTCTGCGAGCACCTCCCGCGCCAGGCGAAACTCGCGCACAAGCTGACCGTCATTCGCTCGGTCGATTGCTCGGCGAGCAACCACACGCCGATCACCATGCAGGCGGGTCACCCGCTGGCGCGCCGAACGGACGACAACAAGGACGGCGGCGGGTACCCGTCGATGGGGTCGGTGGCGGCGAAATTTCGCGGGCCGAACGCGCCGGCGATGCCCGCGTTCATCGGGCTGGCCGATTCGTGGAAGGCCGACGTGTATGGCGCCGGACACATGGGCCGCGCGTTCGAGCCGGTGAAGGGGAACGAACTGCCCGGGCGGCTCGCGATGCCCACGGGCGTCACCGCCGAACACCTCCAGGACCGCGACGCACTCCGCAAACAGTTCGACACGCTCCGGCGCGACCTCGACACCAACCACCAACTGGCGGCCACCGACGGATTTGCCGAGCAAGCACTCGACATGGTCGTTTCGCCGAAAGTGCGCACCGCCTTCGACCTGTCGAAGGAGCCGGACAAGCTCCGCGATATGTACGGGCGCATCAGCGTCGGCGAGAAAGCGCTCCTGGCCCGCCGACTGGTCGAAGCCGGAAGTACGTTCGTGCTGGTCAGCGGCCGGTGGGGCTACTTCGACCACCACGGCGACACCGTCCCGCCGTGGGGCGGCATCCAGAAGGGGCTGACGCCGATTCTGCCGACCATCGACCGCGCCCTCTCGACCCTCGTCGAAGACCTCGACGCCCGCGGGCTGCTGGAATCGACGCTCGTGCTCATGCTCGGCGAGTTCGGGCGCTCGCCGGTCATGACGAAGGACGCCGGGCGCGAGCACTGGACGCCGGTGATGTCGATGCTCGTTGCGGGCGGCGCCGGCGCGCACGGGTGCGTGGTGGGCAGCACCGACTCGCGCGGCGGCACGATCAAGAGCCGCGCGGTGACGCCACAAGACCTGGCCGCGACGGTGTTCCGACACCTCGACATTCCGCTCGACGCGCAGTGGACCAATCCGCAGGGGCGCCCGGTGCCGGTCGTCGCGGACACCGGCGCGCCGATCGCGGAACTGGTGTGATTCATCGGCGATTCTGCTGTCCGCAAGGTTTGCACAACCGCTACAGATTGACGCCTCCCGGGCGCCGGGCGCGCGGCGCCCGCGGGGAGGCCCGGGCACGCCCGGTCCGTGCGGAGTATAAGGAGTTGCCCGCACATTCGGCCCCGTCAGCAGGTCTTACTTATATGCGCGCCCTCGGACTCGTTCTGGCGCTCGCGGCCGTGAAGGCCGACCGGACCGCCCCGCCGGTCGCGGCCCGCAACCTCGCGATGGTTCACGTCGCGGTGTACGACGCGGTTGCCCTGATCGCCGGCGAGTACGAGTCCTTCTACTCGGTCCTGCGCCCCGCGGCCGGGGCCGATCCCGACGCGGCGGCGGCGGTCGCGGCGCACCGCGTACTCGCCGGGCTGTACCCGCGCCACATCGAGGCGCTCGACGCGGCTCTCGACGCCACGCTCGATCACGTTCCCGAGGGGCCGGCGAAGGCCCGCGGCGTCCGGCACGGTCAGGCGGTGGCCGAGCAGGTGCTGAAGTGGCGCGCGGGCGACGCGAGGGCCGCCGCGACACACTCCTACAAGTCCACCGACGAGGCCGGGCGCTGGCGCCCGACACCCCCGGCCCGCGCCGAACCGCTCCTCCCGGGCTGGGCGAACGTGCCCGGCTTCGCGCTGACCGACAGGGCCGCGTTCCGCCCGCCGGGGCCGCCGAAACTCGGTTCTGATGAGTACCACGCGACCTTCCGGCAGGTACGTGCGCTCGGCGGCGCGATTAGCGCCGAGCGCACGAAGGAGCAGACCGAGATCGCGTACTTCTGGGCCGACGGGGACGGGACCGTCACCCCGCCGGGGCACTGGAACCGGATCGCGCAAACGCTCGCGACGGACCGCAAGCTGAACCTCGTCGAAACCGCGCGGCTGTTCGCGCTTCTGAACGTCGCACTGGCGGACGCGGCGGTGGTGTGCTGGGAGTGCAAGTACCGGTTCGACGTGTGGCGCCCCGTGACTGCGATCCGCGCGGTCGATCCCACCTGGGCGCCGCTGTTGCCGACGCCACCGTTCCCCGCCTACACCTCGGGCCACAGTTCCTTCAGCGGAGCCGCGTCGGCGGCGCTCGCGGCGTTCTTCGGCACCGACCGCGTGCGGTTCTCCACGACCTCCGACGGGTTGCCGGGCGTGTCGCGGTCGTTCGACTCGCTGAGCGCGGCCGCGGAGGAGGCCGGGATGAGCCGCATCTACGGCGGCATCCACTGGAGCTTCGACAACACCGCGGGCCTCGCCTGTGGGCGCGAGATCGGCGCGCACGTCGCGGCCCGGCACTTCCGACCGGCGGGACCGCGGCCCCGGCCGCCGGTCGTTCGACTCGAACGATGAGAACACATCTCAACACGGCTTTTCGGCCCGTTCGCGCTGCGCCCGGCGGCCGGAAAGTTGCTATCACATCACTCGCGTGTTCACTTCCACTCGTTAGCAAAGGAGTTACGCCGTGAAAGGCCAAGACGCCGTGATCGACGCCCTCAATCGCGCGCTCACCATCGAGTTGACCGCGATCAACCAGTACTTCTGCCAGGCGAAGATGTGCAAGAACTGGGGCTTCATGAAACTCGCCGCCAAGCACTACGAGGAGTCGATCGGCGAGATGAAGCACGCCGAGAAGATCATCGACCGCGTGCTGTTCCTCGAAGGGACGCCCGAGATCGCTCGCTACGACGTGATCCGCGTCGGGACCGACGTGAAAGAGCAGTTCGAGAACGACCTGAAGCTCGAACTCGGCGGCGTGACCGCTTACAACGAACTCGTCAACCTGTGCATCAACCTGAAGGACAACGGGACGCACGCGCTGGCCCTCGAAATCCTCACGGACTCCGAGGAACACGTCGATTGGCTGGAAACGCAGTTGGGGCTAATCAGTTCAGTGGGCTTACAGAACTACCTGGCCGAGCAGATGTCCGAAAGTGACGAGGACGGGGAATAAACCGCGAGGTAGGTCGCCAGTTCCTTGTGGCAGCAGGTGCAGCCGTCGCCGGCCTCGGTCGCCTGCCGCACCTCCTTCACGGTGCGCAGGCCGAGCGTCACGATCGCGGTGATGAGCGATTGCTCGGTCACCTTCAGACACCGGCACACGACGCGATCGGGGCAACTGCCGACGGCGGGGCACGCCCGGCACGCGCCGACGCACTCTTCGATTTCGGTGATCGTTTGCGGCAATTCCATTGCGGACAGGCGTACCGGCGGGGTTGTTGAGATTCAGTCTCATTACATAATAGCAGCGCCCGCGGGGCGATCAAGGGGAAAAAGTAGTAGGCACACTCCGTGTGCCGTCGTTGCGCAACTGTGTAAAGCCATGAGATGCGCACTCCGGCTTTCTCATGGCTGTGCCGATTCTTCAGCGACGGCACACGGAATGTGCCTACTACTTTAAAAGTCACTTCATCTGCGAAATCCACTCGCGTATTAGCTTCACGGCGGGTTCGTCCACCACGTTCGAGGCGATGTGCGGCATCCGGCCCAGCCCCGTCAGCGTCATGCGGTGGTAGAGCATCGACCGCGCCGGGTCGCCCGGCACGAGGATCTTCGGGTCTTTCAGGTCGAACGCGCCTTGCCCCGGTTTGGTATCGAGCACACCCAACTCCTTGACGGGGAGCGTGGACAGGAGCTGGAACTCGGCGTTGCCGCCGCCCCACTTGCGGTGGCAGTGACTACAGTTCGCGTGCAGGTACGCACGGGCGCGGGCGTCGATCGGCGCCTTCGTGTCGGTGTAATCGACCAGCTTCTCGAGTTTCGCCGGCGGATCGGGGAGCTTCTTCGTGAAGACGCCGAGCCGCTCCAGCACCGCGAGCTGGTTCGCGGTCGTCCCGCCGCCGTAGTCGTGGTCGCGGTTCATTTGCGCCGTGTTGATCCCCAGCGCGTACTTCGCGGTGACGGTGTGGCACAGGTTGCACTCGGCCCGACTGGGGAAGTGCCACTTCTGCTTCTTCTCGCCGGCGGCGGTCTTCACCGTGTACTCGCGATCGACGCCGTTCTTGTCGGCGAGTTCGGCGTCGGTCTGCTCGTCGTTCCAGATGTACGTGTAGCCGTTCCACACCTGATCGCCGTACTCCTCGGTGCCGCCGAGCACGTTCACGACGAAGATGCGCGTTTCGAGGCGGCGCTTCTTGCCCGGTTCGGTTTCGAGATGGAACGTCTTGACCGTGACGGTGCCGTTGGGGAACCGCCAACCCGGTACCGACCCCGGGGCCGGTTGCGGGTAGATGACCGTCTCGAACTCGATCTGCGAGTTCCCCGGCAGCGCGATAAAGCGCTCCTTGCTCGCCCCGTCGGACCACAGTTCGGAGTTCACGGAGTAGGGAATCAGCCCCGCGGCCGGGACGTGCTTTGCGGTGTCGGCGAAGAGACCCGTTTGGCTCAGCTTGCGCGGGAACTCGATCTTCTGGCCCGAAAACACCGTGGGGGCGAACGTGTGGATGCTCCCGTCGATGAAGTTCAGAGCGTACACCTCGCCTTCGTGGTCCTGCGCCCATGCGACGATGCGGAGCCGGGTCTTGGCCAACTCCTTGTGTTCGGTGACGCGCTCGGCCTTCTTGTCGTACTTCAGCGCCCAGACGCGGCCGGTGTCGAAGTCGCCGTACACGTAGGCGCCTCGCAAGTAGGGATACTTCTTGCCGTGGTAGATGAACCCACCGGTGATCGAGCGGGCTTCCGTGTGGTGGTGTTCCGCGACGGGCTTCAGAATGGGCGTCGGCCCCTTCTTCCGCTCCGGGCGGAACGGGTGCGCCCCCTCGGTCACGCTCCAGCCGTAGTTCCCGCCCTTCTGAATCAGCAGCACCATCTCCCACAAGTCCTGCCCGACCTCTCCGGCCCAGAGGTCGCCGGTCGCGGTGTCGAAGCTGATCTTCCACGCCTGCCGGATGCCGTAGGCCCAGATCTCGCCGCGGGCGCCGGCGGTACTCACGAACGGGTTGTCTTTCGGAACGGCGTACGCCTTGCCGCCCTCTTCCTTGTCCACGTCGATGCGGAGAATCTTGCCGAGGACGGTGCCGAGGTTCTGGCCGGTTTCGAGGCTGTCGGCGATGCCGCTGCCGTCCCCCGTCGAGATGTAGAGCATCCCGTCCGGGCCGAACCGCGCACACCCGCCGTTGTGGCCGCCGTTGGGCCAGGTGAAAATGAGTTTGGCGGTCTTCGGGTCGGCGGTCATCGTCGCCCGATCGACCGTGTAGCGGACCAACTTGGTGCCGTCGGGGGTCTCCTTGCTCCCGTCGGGCAGTTCGGAGAGGTACAGGTAGCCGTTCTCCTGGAACTTCGGGTGCAGCACGATGCCGTAAATGGTGTGGTTCACGTCCAGAACGAGCTTCTTTTCGGCCTTCGCCGGGTCCATGTCGAACGTGTAGACCTTGCCCGGGCGCTCCGCGATGACCCACGCCTTCTTGCCGGGCATCGCGACCAGTTCGAGCGCCTCGTTGAACGTGAGCTTGGGGTACACCTTCGCCATCGAGAACGGGTCGGGCGGTTCCGGCGAGCCGGCGATTTTCGAGGTCGTCCACGGCTCGCGCTTCTGGGTGTTGAACGCCTTCTGTTCGTCGGCGGGTTTCGCCTCGGCCTCCGGGGTGACGCTCGGTGGCGGATCGAAGACATACGCCACCGCGACGAACGCCGCGACCGCCGCCAGTGACCACAACATGCCGCGCATGGGAGAGTCCTTCGTTGGGGGAAGGGGAAGTGGGCACACTGTAACGCAATCCGAAAGCGGATGCACGCGGTGTTTCAAAGTAGTAGGCACACGCCGTGTGCCGTTGCGATACGAGAGGTGAAGCAACGGCACACGGCGTGTGCCTACTACTTTGAAAGGCTACAATCACACCATGCAAAGCGTCCCCACAAACCTCATCACCGGGTTCCTCGGCGTCGGGAAAACGACCGCCGTCATCGACCTCCTGAAGCAAAAAGCGCCCGGGTCGCGGTGGGCGGTGCTCGTCAACGAATACGGAGACGTGAGTATCGACGGCGCGCTGATCGAAGGCAGCAGCCCCGATGGCGTGACAGTGAAGGAGGTCGGCGGCGGGTGCGTGTGCTGTGCGGCCGCGCCGTTCCTGCCGGTCGCGATCCACTTCCTGTTGCTCGAATCGCGCCCCGAACGACTCATCATCGAAACCACAGGGTTGGGTCACCCGGCCCGGCTGCTCGACTCGCTCCGCATGAGCTACCACGGGCGACTGGACGTGCGCGCGACGATCGGGATCGTCGATCCGGCCGACTTCGCGAAACCGGAGATGAAGGACAACCCGATCTTCATCGACCAGATTCAGATGGCTGATGTGCTGGTGATGAACAAGCTCGACACCGCGGCCCCGGAACTCGTCCGCGACTTCCAGGCGTGGGCGAACGGGCTGTTCCCGCCGAAGCTACTCATCGCGGGCACGACGCACGGCCGGCTCGACCCCGCGTGGCTGGACCTGAGCGGAAACGACGAGCGACGGCCGTTGTATCCGCAACCTAACCCCCCGGCCCCCTTCCCTAAGAAGGAAGGGGGAGCCGGCGCCGCTGTACCTCCTGCGCGCACAGAGACGTTAACGAGTTCCGTCTGTATTGCTCCCCCTTCCTTCTTAGGGAAGGGGGCCGGGGGGTTAGGTTCTTCTGCCTGCGGTTGGATATTCGACCCGGCCGACACCTTCGACGAGGGAAAGCTCCTGGCGCTTCTGGCGAATACCAGAGAAGTGACGCGCCTCAAGGGCGTGTTCCGCGTTGCGGATGAGTGGATCGCGGTGAACCGCGCCGGCACCGCGGTCAGCGTGTCGCCGACCGCCTACCGGCGAGACAGCCGGCTGGAAGTGTTCGCCGAAGGACTCGACTGGGCCGCCTTTGAGAAGCAGTTGGTGGCGTGTCAGATTCCGCCCGCCGGGAGCGATCCATGAGCCTCGCCGACGACCTCACGAAGCTGGAAGAGTTGCGCCGCACCGGCGCGCTGACGGAGACGGAGTTCGCGAAGGCCAAGGCGAAGCTCTTGGCCGGTGACGCCCCGCCCGCGGGCGATGCGGTGGTCGAGAAACTCGGCGAGCAACTCGCGGAGACCCGCTACCAGAACGAACTGGCGCGCCTCGACCGCGAGTGGCAGATCGAGCGCGAAAAGTACATGGTCGCCGACCGCTACGGCCGGCGCCACGTCCCAACGACCGGCGCGAGCCTTGCCGGCGGAATCTTCATCGGCGTGTTCGGCGTGTTCTGGACGATCATGGCCTTCGGCATCACCAGTGGCATTCCGGACGAAATGCCGTTCTCGCTCATGAGGGTGTTCTTCCCGCTGTTCGGGATCGCATTCACCTGCTTCGGCGTTTACATGGGGTATGACGCCTACGGCAAGGCCGAAGCGTACAACAAGGTGCTCGCGGCCTACCAGAAGCGCCGCGCGGCCGTGAAGCGCGCCGACTTCCGCTGACGGGCGGCCGTTTCCCCTTCGCGTCGGGTCTGGTACAACAATTCTCACCGACCACCGTGGATCGCGGCCTGTCGCAGCCAAGCTGCTTCACGACCGCTCCATGTGCTCCTCGCATTAAACTCCGGAGATTCTCCATGCCCGGCGGACGCTCTCTCCTCCGAGCCGGCCTCGCGCTCGCGCCGGTTTTCGCGCTCGTAGTCGCCCTCGCGCACTTCGGTACAGCCCCGGCGCCGACCGCGGACGCCGCGCAACCAGCCCCGCTCCCGCCGTTCAGGCTGGAGAAGGGCGACCACATCTGCATCATCGGCAACACGCTCGCCGACCGGATGCAGCATGACGGGTGGGTCGAAACGTTCCTCCACGCGCGGCTCCCGAATCACGACCTCACGATCCGCAATTTGGGCTACTCCGGGGACGAAGTCGCGCTGCGGTTGCGGTCGCAGGACTTCGGCACCCCCGACCAGTGGCTCGGCGCGAAGGCCCCGGTCCCGCAGCCGAACGAGGTGATGGACAAGAGCGTCGTGAACCCGAACCGGTTCGAGAAGGCCGGGACGAACGCGGACGTGATCTTCGCGTTCTTCGGCTACAACGAGTCGTTCGCCGGCGAGGCTGGGCTGCCGAAGTTCAAAACCGACCTCGAAGCGTGGATCAAGCACACCCAGGGCCAGAAGTACAACGGCAAATCCGCCCCGCGGATCGTGCTGTTCTCGCCGATCGCGTTCGAGGACCACCAGTCGCCGAACCTGCCCACCGGCGAAGCGGTCGTCGCCATCAACAAGAACCTGGAACTGTACACGAAGGCGATGGGAGAGGTCGCGAAGGCAAATGGCATCCACTTCGTGGACCTGTTCGGGTCAATGTCAGTCGCGTACACGGTGCAAAGGATGAATGCTCATAAGCAGCGCGAACGGCTCACCATCAACGGCATTCACCTCAATGAAAGTGGCAACCATACTCTTGCCTCGATAATCGACGTGGCCCTCTTCCCGAATGCTGGCAGGCGGGACGAGAAACTGATGGCGAAACTGCGCCCCGCGGTGCAGGACAAGGCGTTCCACTGGTACCAGCGGTATCGCGTCACCGACGGCTATTCCACCTACGGCGGGCGCGCGTGGCTGCGGTTCCCGCCGAAGGTGGGGCAAAGCAACTACGAGGTCGTGCAGAAGGAACTCGAAGCGCTCGACATCATGACCGCCAACCGCGACAAGGTCATCTGGGAGGTCGCGAAGGGCCGCGCGGCGAAACCGGATGACTCGAACCTGCCGAACTTCGTGCCGGTAAAAACGAACAAGCCCGGGGCGAACCCGGACGGGACGCACATCTTCCTCTCGGGCGAAGAGGCGATCAAGAGCATGACGGTCGGGAAGGGACTGAAGGTCACGCTGTTCGCCGACGAGAAGATGTTCCCGGAACTGGCCAAGCCCGTGCAGATGGCCTGGGACACGAAGGGCCGGCTGTGGGTCGCGGTGTGGCCGAGTTACCCGCACTGGAAGCCGACCGAGCCGTACAACGACAAACTTTTGATCTTCGAGGACACCAACGGCGACGGGAAGGCCGACAAGATGACCGTTTTCGCCGACGGGTTGCAGAACCCGACCGGCTTCGAGTTCTACAACGGCGGCGTCATCGTCGCGCAGGCCCCGGACCTGATGTTCTTGAAAGACACCAACGGCGACGACAAGGCCGACGTGCGCGAGCGGATCGTTCACGGCCTCGACACCGCCGACACGCACCACACCGCCAACAGCTTCGTCCTCGACCCGGGCGGGGCGCTGTACTTCCAGGAGGGCACGTTCCACCACTCGCAGGTGGAAGACCCCTACGGCCGGGCGAAGCGGGTCGCCAACGGGGCCGTGTTCCGCTACGACCCGCGGACGCAGAAGTTCGATGTCTACGTCGCGTACAACTTCGCCAATCCGCACGGGCACGTGTTCGACCGCTGGGGCCAGGACATCGTGGTGGACGGCACCGGGGCGCAGCCGTATCACGCCCCGCTGTTCAGCACGTACCTGCCGGGGCCGAACATCGGCGGCAACAAGCACGGCACCCCGCCGCAGGTGTACCAGCAGCGGACCCGGCCCAGCGGCGGGATGGAGATCATTTCGAGCAAGCACTTCCCGACCGAGTGGGAGGGGAACCTCGCGATCACCAACTGCATCACGTTCCACGGCATCCTGCGGTACAAGCTCTCCGACAAGGGCGGGAGCCTGACGGGCGTCGAACAGGAGCCGATGCTATCGAGCAGCGACCCGAACTTCCGCCCGGTGGATTGCAAGATGGGGCCGGACGGGGCGCTGTACTTCCTCGACTGGCAGAACCCGATCATCGGCCACATGCAGCACAACCTCCGCGACCCGAACCGCGACCGCGTCCACGGGCGCGTCTACAAGATCACCTACGAGGGCCGCGACCTGTCGCAGCCGCCGAAGATCGCCGGCGAGTCGATCGAGGCCCTTCTGGAACTGCTGAAGCACCCCGAAGACCGCGTTCGCTACCGCGCGAAGGTCGAACTGAGCGCGCGCGACAGCAAGGAAGTGGTCGCGGCGGCGAAGAAGTGGGCGCAGCGTCCGTGGGACGGTGAAGACCCGACGCACC
>CAZBXY010000164.1:0-11194 GCA_964495365.1 uncultured Frigoriglobus sp.
GCCGGGTCGCTCATCTACGGGCCCAGTACGACCCCCTCCGGCCTCATCAACTTCGTCGGCGACCAGGACAACTTCAGCATTGCCCTGGACGCCGGGCAGACCATTACCGTCGTCGTCACCCCCACGACCGTGACGTTCCGCCCGCGGGTCGGGGTGTTCAACCCGGCGCTCACGCTGATCTCGGACGTCTCGGCCCCGGCGGCGGGCCAACCGTCGGTCACGCAAACCCTGACGGCGGCCACCGCCGGAACCTACTTCGTCGCCGTCGTCGGCGCCAGCAACACGGTGGGCAACTACACCGTCCAGGTGATCCTCAACTCGGCGCGCGAAAACGAGGGGTTGGTCGCCGGCTCGACCAACAACACGGCCGCGACGGCCCAGAACATCAACGGTTCGTTCGTCAACCTCGACACCACGCTCGCCCACGCGAGCCGCGGCGCGGCGCTCGGCACAACGGACACGGCGGCCGGGTATACGGCCACCGCGGTGTCGTTCGGGTTCACCGACATCAGCGCGACCGGGACGACGATCCTCTCGAACGTCGATGACAGCAGCGCCACCGTTACCCTCCCGTTCACGTTCAACTTCTTCGGTACGAACTACACGACCCTGTTCCCCAGCAGCAACGGACTGATCACGTTCGGGACCGCGAACTCCAGTTTCAGCAACGCCACCCTCTCGGCCAACCCGACGCAGGCGGCGATCGCCCCGTTCTGGGACGACCTGTACCTGTTCAACGCGACCAGCAACGCGACCCTGAAGTTCCAGGTGATCGGCGCCGCGGGCAGCCGGCAGGCGATCCTCCAGTGGGACAAGGTGAACTTCTTTGCCAGCACCGGCGGCGATACCCTCACGTTCCAGGCGATCCTGTTCGAGGGCAGCAACAACATCCGGTTCAACTACCTCGACCTGACGACCGTCGGCGATACCCGCAGCGAGGGCACCGGCGCGACCGCCGGGATCAAGAACGTCAACCCGACCGCCGGGTCGTTCGTCGAACTGATCAACAATAACGGCCCCAACGCCTTCGTCGGCAGCGGTCTGAGTACGGTGTTCGCTCCGGCGGCCCCGAACCCCGACTTCTACAGTTTCTCGGCGACGGTCGGGCAGCGGGTCGGCGTCGCACTGACCAACCTCGTGACCGGGAACGTGGACGTGCAACTGATCGCCCCGGACGGGGTGACGGTCCTGGCCAGCGGGGTCGGCGGCTCGACGAACCTGAACGAGTCGATCTCGAACTTCCTGATCGGCACAACCGGCACGTACTTCCTCCGCGTGTCCGGCGCCAGCCTCGTTCCCTACAGCGTGGTCGTCACGAAAGACGCGGTGTTCGACACCGAGGCCAACGACACGCAGGCGACCGCCCAGACGATCACCCCGTCGCAAGGCGCGCTCGGGTCGATCTCGGCCGGCGGTACCTACTCGGCTACGGCGATCCCGTTCGGGTTCACCAACATCAGCGGCACAGGAACCCCGATCGTCAGCGGTGACGACAGCGCGGTCAGCGTCCCGATCGGGTTCAACTTCAGCTTCTACGGCACCACTTATACGTCGCTGTTCGTCAGCACCAACGGGCTGATCACGTTCGGGACCGCGAACTCCAGTTTCAGCAACGCCACCCTCTCGGCCAACCCGACGCAGGCGGCGATCGCCCCGTTCTGGGACGACCTGTACGTCGTCAGCGCGACCTCGCGGGTGCTGTCTCAGGTGACCGGTCCGGTCGGGAGCCGGCAACTGATCATCCAGTGGGACCAGGTGAACTTCTTCCCCAGCACCGGCGCCGACACGCTGACGTTCCAGGCGATCCTGTTCGAGGGCAGCAACAACATCCGATTCAACTACCTCGACCTGTCCAGCGAGGGGCAGACGACCAACAGCGCCAACGCCGGCATCAAGGCGGCCAACCCGACGGGCGGGCAGTTCGTCGAGATCCTCAATAACGGCCCCCCCAACGCCTTCGTCGGAACGGGCCTGAGTACCCTGTTCAGTCAGGCCGCCAGCGACGACTGGTACCGAGTCACCCTCGGGACCAGCGAGAGCGTCCTGGAAGTCGAGACCCGAACGCCCGCCGACGGGGCCGGGCAGTTCGTCAACACACTGAACCCGAAGATCCAGTTGTTCAACGCCGGCGGCGTGGACATCACCCCGAGCGTCACGATTCTCGGCGACGGGCGCAACGAGCGGTTCCGCGCCATCGGGCTGACACCCGGCGCGACCTACTTCGTCCGGGTGACCGGCGAGGGCGGCACCGTGGGCGAGTACTTCATCGGGACCAGCACGCTGCGGACCCCGACGATTACCTCGCAGGTGGACGACGCGATGCCCAGTTCGTGGGGCCCGGACGGTTCGTTCACGGTGCCGGCGGGCAAGGGCTGGACCAACCAGACGGGGGCCGGGTACCTCAACGACCGGACCACCTGGGACGGGACCACGATGCCCGGGGCCACCAACTTCGCCAACTGGACCATCAAGGTCGCGCCCAGTGGGCCGTTCGAACTGTTCACCACCTGGGTGCCCGACGCGGCCAACGCCTCCAATGCCACATACCAGATCTACGAGGGCACGACCCTGCGAGGCACCGTCGTGGTCAATCAGAAGGTTGCTCCGAACGACGTGCTGTTGTTCGGCACCACGCTGGGCGAGAGCCTGGGCACCTACACCAAGCTCAACCCCGCGACCACGTTCTTCAGCGTTCGGCTCTTGACCGCGGGGGCCAACGGCAAGCTGGTCGCCGATGGCGTGTTCGACCCGCCGGTCGGTGCCGTGACGGTGCTCCCCCCGGCCCCGGTCGCCACGACCGTTCCCGCCGGACCGGTTTCAACCGCCGCGGCCCCGGTGGCGGTCAGCACCCCGTCGGTGCCGGCTCCGGTGACCCCGGTTCGTCCGTCAGAGCCGCTGTTCCTGGCCGTCACCAACGTGCCGGTCGATGTCCAGGTCGCGACCCCGGCGCGGCCCGCGCCGAGCATCTCGGCCCGGCCGACCCCGGCGCTGCCCGACCCGCTGGGCCTGACGGACGCGGCCCCGGCCGACGTGATCCCGGTTGGGGTCGATGGCGGCCCGCGTGTGCGGGCGGCCATCCCCCCGGACGTGTTCGGCGACGAACTGCCTAGCAAGCGTAAGTAATCCTCACTCGCGGCTACCCCGGGTGGGGCTCGATCGAGCGCGCCGCACCATTCTTTTGCTACCGCGCAGTTTTGTAGTTCAACCACCCCCCGCCGGCGGCACCGCGCCCGCGTTGGGCGGTATTGAAAGGCACGGCGCACCGCCGCATGG
Organism: uncultured Frigoriglobus sp.; assembly: GCA_964495365.1. Classification (GTDB taxonomy): domain Bacteria; phylum Planctomycetota; class Planctomycetia; order Gemmatales; family Gemmataceae; genus Gemmata. Next base: position 3,274 of record CAZBXY010000164.1, read on the forward strand.
TAAAGTGGTAGTACCCGCTTTCTCATCCGGTGGAGCCGCGGCCGTGTTCATTCCGAAGACCCACTGCCCCGGGTGTCGGATCCCCTTCACGTCCGACCCGGGGTTCCCCGTTGGTCGAACGATCCGGTGCCCGAAGTGCGGCACCAGCTTTACGGTCACGGCCCCCGCTCCCACGAGCGCTCCGAAACCCGCGCCCGCACCGGCTCCCGCGCCGAGGCCCGTACCCGCGCGGACCGTACCAGCAACCACGCCCCCGCCCGCCCGCCCGGTGTCGCTCCCGCCGAAGCCCACACCCGTACCCAAACCGCCGCGGGCCGCCCCGAAGCCCCCGCCGCTGACCGCGCGTAAGCGGAAACCCGCTCGGTTGGCCCCGCGTCCGGCGCCGGACGCGGACACCCGGAGCGCGCCCGGCAGGTTGTTGCTCCCGGTCGTGCTGATCGGCGTGGTGATCGCGGCCGCGGGCGCGGGCTATTTCGTGATCCAGACAAAGTTGCGCGAGCGCGCAGAAGCCGCCGCGCGGACCGCGGCGCCCGCGGTCGCCCCGGAACCGGTCGGCCCGGCGGCCCTCGCGCCCGCACCGCCCCGGAAAGAGGACGCACCCGGAACGGCCGGACCTGCTCCGGGGAAGAAACCGGTCGATGACGGCACCCCGGCCGTTCCCCCGATGCCGGCGCCGCCCGTGGCGCCGGAACTGGCACTGGCGCCGGCGCCCCGACCGGCACCCGAGCCGGCGCCGGAACTGGCACTGGCCCCGCCTCCGCGCCCGGCGCCGGGCGCGGTCCCCGCGCCGGTCGGAGCGATCCCGCGCCGGATGCTGTTCGTCCACGTCAGCAAGTACCTGTACCTGAACCCGCTCACCGCTCCCGCGGGCGGCGCGGACCGAACGCGCGCGGCCGCGCAGGCCCTGGCGGACCGCTGGGACGTGCCCACGGCGGCCGACAACAACCAACTGTTCGTCCTCTCCGACACACTGCCCGCGCCGGACGGCCGGCACCTCGTGAAGGACGTGCTGGAGACCACGTTCCAGCGGTTCTTCGAGACGAGTCGCGGGCAGGATCGCGTGGTGGTGTACTTCGGCGGGCACGTCCTCGAACGCGACGGCAAGGTGTACCTCGCGCCGGTCGAGGCCAACCCGGACGAGGTTGGTACGCTCGTCTCGCTCGACGCGGTTTACGCGGGGCTGGGGGCGTGTCCGGCGGCGCAGAAGGTCGTGATCTGGGACGTGTGCCGGTACAACCCGCAGCGGGGCCGCTCGCGCCCGGGCAGCGAGTCGATGACCGAGACCCTGTACGCGGCCCTGACCGCAGCCCCGCCGGGGGTCGAGGTGATCGTCGCGTGTCGGCCGGGCGAGAACGCGCTGGAGTTCTTCACCGCGCCGCCGGGGGCGAAGGGGGCCGCGTACTCCGGGAGCCTTTTCCTGGAGGCGCTCCGATCGGCACCCAAGGCGCGCCCCGCGGGCGCGAAGGGACCGGCCCCGACCGACCCGATCTCGATCGCCGAGCTGGCGCCCGACCTGACCCTGCGGGTCGCCGAGTTGGCGAAACTCGCGCCCGGCGGCGCGGCGCAAACGGTCGGGATCGCGGGCCGGCCGCGCGACGACCCCGCGCGGTACGACCCGGCCGAGCCGGTCGCGGTGCGGTTCGAGCTTCCGAACATGACCGGTGCCGCGCCGCCCGATGACATCAGCGCACTGATTCGGGAGTTCGCCGTTCCGCCGATCCGCACCGACGCGCGCGAAGCGGACCTCGTGGACGCGCCGTACCGCGCGGACGCCCTGAAGGAGTACGCGCCCGATGTCACGATCGAGGAGATCCTGAAGGACCGGGAGAAGTACCCGTTCCGGGTCGCGGTCATCGAGGCGCTGGACGAGGTTCGGAGCCGGTGGAAGGCGCCGGGTGCCGCCGGCGGGCTGCGGATGCGGACCGCGATCCCGGTCCCGGTGACCGAGGCGCTGAAGACGCAGCTCAAGGCCGAGCAGGACGCGTGGGCCATCGGGGTCGCCAAACTCGAACTGCTGAGCGTCCGGCTCGACGACCTGGTGAAGGACCGGGCCGCCCAACCGCCGCGGTGGCAGGCCCACTACGACTACGCCCGGGCGGTTCTCAAGTCCCGCCTGGCGTACATGCAGGAGTATAACCTCGCCGTCGGGAACGTCCTCACCGCGACGCTGCCGGAGGTGGACCCCAAACTCGGGCACGACGCGTACACGCTCACGCCGATCGAGACCGCGAAGATGAAGAGCAAGAAGGCCGTGAAGCAACTGGCGGCGGACGCGGAGGAGCTGTTCGAGAAGTTGGCGGTCGAACGGAAGGGGACGCCGTGGGCGGTGCAGGCGCGGCGCGACCGGGCGGTTCCGCTGGGGCTGTCGTGGCTGCCCACCGCGACCAAAGGACCGCCGGCTCCGTAGGTGGAGCGATTCGGAGTATTACACCGAAGTGGCTTATGCCCGCTCTGATTACTTGGAAGCCACCTCGCGAGCCGCGACCGCAAGGGAGCGGTCGCGGCTCGCGAGCGACGCGACACACCCATAACGCGATCGCGTATGAGTGCCTGTCTTCTTGTGGGGCAGGCGCCTGCCCCCCAAGAAGACTACCGGGTCAGCGGACAAAGAGGTGCATGTAGCGCCGGCCGTCGCGACCGGTCACCCACGCCGCGCCGGCGTAGGTGTAGCTCTCGTACACGCAGCAACTCATCCACCCGTAGCTCGCCGGGTACGCGGCACAGCCGGCCGAACTGGCGGACGTGCCGGGGGGCACGAACGCGAAGTCGTTGCCGGTGTGGCCGAACAGCCCGCGCTCCGCGCGGAACGCCGCACACGCCCGAGCGGCCTGGGTCAGCCCCTCGTCGCGGACGAACGGCCGCAGGCCGCGCGCCGCCCGCTTGGTGTTCACCTCGTTCAAAGCGTCTTCGATCGACTCGGAGGCGCTCGACGCGGTGCCGGGCGTGTAGTGGGTCACGTATTCGCCCGCGGGCACGGCGGGGGCCGGGGCCGGGGTCGAGTACGTCACGGGGGCCGACGGATAGGCCGGCTGGGCACGCCGGCGGAACGGCCCGGCCTCCGCGTCGGGCGCGAGGGCCAGGGTCAGGGCGAGGGCGACGAACAGGAAACGGAACGTCATCAACGATCCTCATCACGGTGAGGGCGATCGGGCGACCCCTACGTATTATCGGACACCCCCGCCTTCGTCACCCCTTGTGCTGCTCGACCACCGACTCGTCGCGCGGGCGCGGGCCGAAGTCGAGCCGCACCGAGTGGACCCGCACCCACGCGCGGTGCGGTCCCGCCGGCGGCTCTGGCGTTCTGCCGGCGGGCGTGGAAGGTGTTGTCGGTGTTCATCGAGGGCCGCCCCCACGAACTGGCGAACAAGCAGACGCGCTTGTACGAGAAGTACGAGAAGTACGAGAAGCGGCTGAAGGAGCTCCGCGCGACCGACCCCGCGCCGAAGTCCGGCGGGCGCCCGTAACGTCACCTCGTGGGGCACGCGGCTCGCGGGCCGGCCCGCCCCGAGCGAACGCGAGCCGACTCTCGGGGTCCGTAAAGTTGGCCGCCTTGCCCTCAAGGCGGCCACTTGGCCGCCTTGCGAAAAGTGCGATTTTCTAGGACTTTTTGCTCAAGGCGGCCAAGGCGGCCAACATGGCCACGTGCCACCCTACGGCCGCAGTTCGGGTCTCGGCCCGCCGCACCCTGTTCATCCGTCGTTTCGAGAATGCGTGTCTTGTCTTCAGCCGCGGAGGCCACCGCGATGGGCTTCGACCGCGATTACGTGTCGTTTCGAGAATGCGTGTCTTGTCTTCAGCCGCGGAGCGGCGACCGACGTTAGCCCGGGGTGAAGCGAGGCTTGGCGAGCGCAACCCCGGGTAGACGACAGAAGAACATCGAAGCCCCGGAGGGGCGACAGAGCCCTTCGCGGTTCGGGGTGTCGCCCCTAACAGGGCTGCGATTCATTTTCGCATCCGGTCCCGGGGTTGCGCGGGGTCTTCGACCCGCGCTCCACCCCGGGCTAACATCGGTCGCCGCTCCGCGGCTGAAGATCGCGGGCACCCCCGAGACCCGGAAGCAACCGTCACGGCCTCGGTTCGGGCCGCTTGGGCGGGGTGAGCAGGTCGAGCTGCGGCTGGTGCTTCTGTGCGTACTCGACGAACTCCCACTGATCCTTGAACGGTCGCTTGTAGGTGAACTCCAGCGCATCGAGCACGGCCCGCCGCGCCTCCCCGACGCAGAACGGGTGCTTCAGCAACTCCACAAGCGTTTGAGGCGGCAGCGGTCGCGGCTGCGGCTGAAAGTGCGGGTGCAACAGCCCAAGTGACGGAAGGATGTTGTGCGGAGTGGAGAAGGCACCGGTGGCGAGGATGGACGCGTGTTGGGAACGCTCGCGGTCATCGGAAGTAACGCCGAGGGCCACCGCCGAAAGGCCCGGCGCCAACTCTCGGCCCGCGCCCCACTTCGTTTCCTTGGTGCCAAGCGTGCCAAGCAGGAAGTCGGCGGCGCGGACGCATACCTCGGCGGCGCGGGGCGGTTCCAGGTGCAATGCCACTGCCGCCAGGCCCTCCGCCAACTCCCGGCGCACTTCCAAGCTCGTTTCCAGCTTGCTGAGCAGGAGGTTGGCGGCCTCGGCGCATACCACGGCGGCGCGGGGCGGTTTCAGGCGCAACGCCACTGCCGCCAGGCCCTTCGCCAACTCCCAGCACGCGTCGGCATCCGTTTCGCTCTCCAGCTTGCCGAGCAAGATATAAGCGGCGCGCGCGGGATCCAGGCGCACGGCCACCGCCGACAGGCCCGCCACTAACTCCCGGCGCGCGTACGTATCCGTTTCCTTGTCCAGCGTGCCGAGCAGGAGGTCGGCGCCGCGAGCGGGCTCCAGGCGCAACGCCATCGCCGACAGGCTCCGCGCCAACTCCTGGCGCGCGTTCGTTTCCTTGCGCAGCACGAGCAAGATATCAGCGGCGCGGGCGCACACGTCGGCAGCGTGGGCCGGTTCCAGGCGCACGGCCACTGCCGACAGGCCCTGCGCCAACGTCCAGCACGCGTACGTATCCGTTTCCTTGTCCAGCGCGCCGAGCAAGAGTTCGGTGGCGCGGGTGGGTTCCAGGCGCAACGCCACCGCCGACAGGCCCGCCACTAACTCCCGGCGCACGTACCCACCCGATTCCTCGCCCAGCACGCCGAGCAGGAGGTCGGCGCCGCGAGCGGGCTCCAGGCGCACGGCCACCGCCGATAGGCCCTCCGCCAACTGCCGGCGCGTGTTCGCGTTCGTTTCCTTGTTCAGCGCCCCGAGCAAGATATCAGCGGCACGACCGCACACATCGGCGGCGCGGCCAGGTTCCAGGCGCAACGTCACTGCCGACAGACTCTGCGCCAACTCCCGGCGCGCGTACTCACCCGTTTCCTTGCCCATCGCGCCGAGCAAAATATCGGCGGCGCGGGCGCACACCTCGGCGGCGCGGGTCGGTTCCAGGCGCAACGCCACCGCCGACAGAGCCTGCGCCAACGGCCGGTGCGCGTTGGCATCCGTTTCCTTGCCCAGCGCGACGAGCAAGATAGCAGCGGCGCGAGCGGGCTCCAGTCGGACGGCCACCGCCGACAGCCCCTCCGCCAACTGCCAGCGCCCGCCCCAGTTCGTTTCCTCGCGCAACTTGCCGAGCAGGAGGTCCGCGGCGCGACCGCACACATCGGCGGCGCGGCCAGGTTCCAGGTGCAATGACACCGCCGACAGACCCCGCGCCAACTTCAAGCGCGCGTACGTATCCGTTTCCTTGTCCAGCGCGCCGAGCAAGATATCAGCGGCGCGGGCCGGCTCCAGGTGCCGCGCCACCGTCAACAGGCTCTCCACTAACTCCCGGCGCGTGTCGGCATCCGTTTCCTTGTCCAGCGCGCCGAGCAGGAAGTCGGTGGCGCGGGCCGGTTCCAGACGCACGGCCACCGCCGACAGGCTTTCCGTCAACTCCCGGCGCGTCTTGGCATCCGTTTTCTCGCTCAGTGCGCCGAGCAGGAGGTCCGCGGCTACAGCCGCAAGAGCAGGAGAGGCGTTTTCCCATCGCGCGACAACCAACGCCAGAGCGACCGACTGTGCGGACTGCGGGTCATTCCGCAGGTGCGTGAGCAAGAGCTGCTCTGCGGCGTCGCGGCGCCTGGTGTTCAGTCCGATCGCTGCGTGAAGGGCGTACTCGGCCCGGCACTCCAGTTGGTCGCACGCAAGCGGTGTTCGGGTCGCCTCTTCGAGAAACGTCAGCGCTGCCTCGTCCTGGCGGAGTTCCGCGATCCGCCAGAACGCCTCCACCTCGTAAGGATTGAGCGGGTTGCCGCGGTTCTTCGCGGTGATCGGACCAAGCAGCGGCTTCGCCAGTGCGCGCTTTAGTTCGTCGCTCTTACCCTTCAGCTCGTTCCGCGCGGCGATCGCCTCGTCGCGCTCGCGGTCGGCGCGGGCCGCTTCGGCCTTCTCACGTTCGGCCGCGCTCTCGGCCTCCGTCTTTTGCTTCTGGGCTTCCAACCCGAAGCCGAGTGAGACGACCAGCGCCAGCGAGACGGCGGCCATTGCGCCGCTGACCACCTTGTTCCGCTTCACCCACTTGTAACCGCGTTCCAGCGGGCCGGCGGGTCGGACGCTGATCGGCTCGCCGCGAACGAACCGGTCGAGGTCGTCGGCCAGTTCCTTCGCGGTCGGGTACCGCTCGTGCGGGAGCTTCGCCAGGCACTTTAGGCACATCAGCTCCAGGTCGCGCGAGACCGACGCCAGCCGCTTGCGCGGCGGTAACGGCTCGGCCAGCATCACCTGTGCGAGCAACCCCTGTACGTCCTCGGCGTCGAACGGGCGCGTGCCGGTGCTGGCCTCGTAGAGGATCACGCCCAGGCTCCACACGTCGGCTTGCGGGCCGACGAAGCGTGCGCTGCCGCTGGCCTGTTCGGGGGCCATGTACGCCGGCGTGCCCATCACCGCCTGCGTCGCGGTCAGGTCCGAACCGGCGCTCCGCTTGGCCAGCCCGAAGTCGGTCACCTTCGGAACACCCGCCTCGTCGAACAGCACATTGCCGGGCTTGAGGTCGCGGTGAACGATGCCCTGGTCGTGCGCCGCCGCCACGCCACGCGCGATCTGGCTGAGCAGTTCGGCGGCTTCCTTCGGTGGCAGCGGGGAACCGAGTTTGGGTGTGAGTTTGCCGCCGGCGAGGTACTCGAAGGCGATGAAGGGCCGGCCGCTGGCGTCGCCGAACTCGAACACCTGAACCACGTGCGGGTGCTTCACCGCCGCGACCGCTTCCGCCTCCGCCAGAAAGCGGATCAGCCGTCGCGGGTCGGCGCGGTGGTCGCCGAGTACCATTTTCAGAGCGACGGTGCGGTTGAGCCGCAGGTTCCGGGCCTTGAAGACGACACCCATCGCCCCGCGACCGAGTTCCTCGGTCAGCTCGTACCCCGGCACCTCCGGGGCATCGCCCGAAACGGCGTGCGGGCCGCCGGCGACCGACAGGGTCGCCGACGCGCCGGGCAGGGCCGGGACGTGCGAGATGGTGCCCCCGGTCGATGGCAGCGGGGCGGGCGGCAGCGAGCGCGTCGCGGCCCCGTCGGGCGGGGCGGAACGAGTGGGGTCGTTGTCGGACACGGGGGCGGCTCCGCGAGGGGTGAAGAGAGTGTACCCGCTCGCGGGCGCCGGCGGAACGGTCGTTCTGGGCGAGCGGGGGCGCCCAGAGAACAGCGCCACGGATGAACACGCACCGTGTTTTCAGCCCCGGAGGGGCGACCGATGTTAGCCCAGGGTGAAGCGCGGCCGAAGGCCCGCGAAACCCTGGGTGCGCGGGCGAAGAACAAAAAAGCCGCGTTAGGGGCGACAGAACGAACGGCGAAGGTTTCTGTCGCCCCTCCGGGGCTTCGGGTTCTGTTGGACGCCTGACCCGGGGTTGCGCTCGCAGACTCGCTCCACCCCGGGCTAAC
>CAZBXY010000164.1:11204-17388 GCA_964495365.1 uncultured Frigoriglobus sp.
GGCTGAAACATGGTGCGTGTCCTCCGCCTTCTGTCACCAGGTGACTCTTCACTGACCTGTCTGTCCTCTGTGGCTCTGCCCTCTGGGATTGACGCGGGGCCGCTCGGGGGCGAAGATGAGTGCAGTGGGGTGTATCGAGCGATGATGACTCGCCGCCTGTTCCCGGTGTTCCTCGTCCTGCTCCAGTCGGGGCTGGCGGTCGGGCACGTCCACACTCACCCAAACCTGCCACACCACACCCAGACGCCACACGTCCACGGCGACGCCTTGCTCGACCTGTTCGGACACGAACAACACGACGAAGACACGTGTGAGGACACCGTGGAGCTGTCGGACCTGCTGTCCCCGGCCGTGCCGCCGGCGATCGGGTTCGACACGTTCGCCCTCGAATTGGTGTGTGTGGGACCGGTGATCGAAGCCACTTCCGCACGGCCGTTTACGCTCGGGCTGCCGCCCTCCACCGCCGGCCCGCCGCGCCCGCTCTACATCACGTTCTGCGCGCTCGCCATTTAACCCGCCGGGCCCGGGCCCGGTGCGCGTCTATTATTGATTGATGATTGGTGATGGGTGATTGAAGACCGGTGCCGGGGCTAACAACCCTCAACGGAACGCGCCGTTGTCTTCAATCACCCATCGCAAATCACCCATCGCAAATCAAGAATCGATCATCCCACAGGTGTTCCATGCGCTGGCGTCCGATCCTTCGCGTGCTGTTGGTGCTGCTCCTGGTCGGCGCGGCCGGGGCCGGCGCGTGGACGCAGCGCCACCGGTGGCAACACGCCGACGAACACGAACCGGCCGACGCCGGCGGATCCGGCCCGGTGGACATTCAGAGCGTGAAGCTCAGCGAGGAAGCCGTGCGCGGGCTGGACCTGCGCAGCGACGAGGTGCGGATCGAGGATTACCCGAAGGTGATCGAGGTGCCCGGCGTCTTGATCGACGCGCCGGGGCGCGCGCGGGCGGTGTCGGTGCCCGTCGCGGGGGTGGTGGCGAAGGTTCACGTCGCGCCCGGTGAGGCCGTCCGGCCCGGCGACCCGCTGTTCACCGTTCAACTCGCCAGCGAGTTCGTGCAAACGACGCAAACCGAACTCGCGCGCTCCGTGAAGGATCTCGTCGCCGCGACGACCCGCCGCGACCTGACGGCGAAGCTCGTCGCCGCCGGGACGAAGGCGGGGTTCGAGCTGGTCGAGGACGAAAACCAGGTGCGGCGGCTGACGACGCAGGTCGAGGGGCACCGGCGGCAGTTGCTCCTGTTCGGGCTGAACGCAGCACAGGTGAAGCGGGCCGAGACCGGCGATTATGTAACCGAAATCGAGGTCGTGGTGCCGGCCGCGAACCCGCTGTCCGTGCCGCTGGCGCCCGGTGAGGTGCCGCCGTTCGCGTTCGAGGTCGAGGCGCTCGCGGTGGCCCAGGGGCAGGGCATCACCGCGGGTCAGCAACTCGCCCGGCTCGCCGATTACCGCGAACTGCTGATCGAGGGGCAGGCGTTCGAGTCCGAGTCCGCGCTCGTCACCGACGCGACCGGTGAGGGCCGCCCGGTGGGCGTGGACTTCCTCGAACCGGCCCAAAAGGGCCAACCGGCGACCGAGACGAAACTCGTCATCCGCTCGGTGGGCAAGACCGACCCGACCACCCGCACGTTCCCCTTTTACGCGGCGCTCGCCAACGAGGCGAAACCCTACGAGCGCGGCGGCAAGACGTACCTCTCCTGGCGCTACCGGCCGGGGCGCCAGGTCCGGCTCCGGGTGCCCACCGGGACGATTCCGAAGGTCATCGTGCTGCCGGCGGACGCGGTCGTGCGCGAGGGACCGGACGCCTTCGTCTTCCGCCAGAACGGCGACGTGTTCGACCGCAAGCCGGTGGTGATCGTCGCCGAAGATCGACTCAACGTCGCGATCGCGCCGGGAAACGGGATCGAGTCCGGGGTGTCGGTGCTGCGGAACAACGCCGCGGCGGTCAACCGCGCGCTGAAGGCGCTCCAGGCGCGGGGCTTCGGCGGCACCGGCGGCAAGAAGGGCCACTGGCACGCCGACGGCTCGTTCCACGAGGAGAAGGAATGATGATTTATGATTTGTGATTTGCGATTTCTTGATTTCATTAACCGTGCATCGGAGTTGTTAACTGTACAAATTCCTGATGTATTCAATCATAAATCACAAATCATCAATCGGAAATAGATAACGATGCTCGATGCCACAATCCGTACCGCTCTCCGCTACCGCGCGCTCGTGGTACTCGCCGCGCTCGCGGTGCTGCTGTACGGGTCGTACCAGGCCACGACGATGCCCATCGACGTGCTGCCCGACCTCGACCGGCCGCGCGTCGTGCTGCTCGTCGAGGCGCCCGGGCTGGCGCCCAACGAGGTCGAGGCGCGGGTCGCGCATCCTATTGAAACGGCTATTCTCGGCGCGAACGGGGTCGAGGCGGTGCGCGGGCAGTGTACCGCGGGGCTGGCGGTCATTTACGTCGAGTTCGGCTGGCAGGTCGACGTGCGCGCCGCGCGCCAGACCGTTCAGGAGCGGATCGCCACCGTTCTCGCGCAGCTCCCGCCCGGGGTGCGCCCGGAGATGACCCCGACCAGTTCTATCATGGGTCAAATCATGCTCGTCGGCGTCACGTCGCGGGACGGCACGACGAAGCCGATGGACCTGGGCACGCTCGCCCACTGGGTCATCCGCCCGCGGCTCCTGAAGCTCCCCGGCGTGGCCGAGGTGATCGTGCTGGGCGGCGACAAGAAGCAGTATCAGGTGTTCCTGAACCCGGACGCGATGCGGAAGTTCGGGGTCACGGTACCGGAGGTCGAGGCGGCGGTCCGGGGCAGCAACGTGAACACGACCGGCGGGTTCGACATTCGGGGCGACGCCGAGCGCCCGATCCGCGTCCTGGCCCAGCTCGGCCCCGACCCGGCGAAGGTCATCGCGGACCTCGAACAGGTCGTCGTCAAGCCGCCGCCGGCGACGCGCGGGCCCGAGGAGGCGAAAGACGGTGCGTCGGGGTCGGCCGGGACGACGGCCCGACCGATCCTCCTGCACCAGGTCGCCCGCGTGGTCGAGGGGCCGGAACTGAAGCGCGGCGACGCGAGCGTAGACGGCGTTCCGGGCGTCCTCATCACGATCGTCAAGCAACCGCACGCCGACACCCGCGCACTGACCGAGAGCGTTCACGCGGCGCTCCGCGAACTGGAACCGGGGTTCCCGAAGGACGTGACCGTCAACCACGAGCTGTTCCAGCTCAAGAACTTCATCGACCGCGGCGTTTACAACGTCGGCGAGGCGCTCGTCCTCGGCGCGCTGTTGGTGCTGATCGTTCTCACGCTGTTCCTGATGAACGTCCGCACCACGTTCATCTCGCTCTCCGCGATCCCGCTCTCCCTGGCCGTCACGGTTCTGGTGTTCAAGGCCGTCGGCGCGCTCACCGGGGTCGAACTCTCCATCAACGTGATGACGCTCGGCGGGATCGCGGTGGCGATGGGCGAACTGGTCGATGACGCGATCGTCGATGTGGAGAACATCTTCCGCCGGCTGCGGGATAACAGCCACGCGGCCGAACCGCGGCACCCGCTCCGGGTGGTGTACGAGGCCAGCCGCGAGATCCGCTCGGCCATCGTCTTCGGCACGATCGTCGTCGTGCTCGTGTTCCTCCCGCTGTTCGCGCTCTCCGGCATCGAGGGCCGGCTGTTCGCGCCGCTGGGCCTCGCGTACATCGTGTCGATCCTCGCGTCGCTGCTCGTGTCGGTCACGGTCACGCCGGTCCTGTCGTACTACCTGCTCGCGAACTCCCGCGCCGTTCACGCCGAGCGCGACGGGCCGCTGTTGCGGCTGTTGAAGTTCCTCGCCCGGCCGCTCGTCCGCTTCAGCATGAACTATCCGGTGCTGCTGCTCGCGCTCACCTGGGTCGCGGTGGCCGCTGCGGGGTGGCAGGTGACGCGACTGGGCGCGGACTTCCTGCCGCCGTTTGATGAGGGCAGCGTGCAGGTGAACGTGGCGATCCCGCCCGGGTCGTCGCTGGAGGCGTCGAACAAGGTGTGCCGCGTCATCGACGCGCGGCTCGTCGCGCTTCAGAAGACCGACACGAAGCCGAACAATCCCGTGTTGCACTTCGTCCGCCGCACCGGGCGCGCCGCCCGTGACGAGCACGCCGAACCGGTGAACCGGACCGAGTACATCCTCAGCATGAACCCGCACTCCGGGCTGACCCGCGAAGAGGCCCTGAAGCGGCTCCTCGCGGACCTGAAGGAGGCCGCACCCGGGGCCGATGTGGAGGCCGAGCAGCCGCTCGCGCACCTGATCTCCCACATGGTTTCCGGTGTGTACGCACAGATCGCGATCAAGCTTTACGGCGACGACCTCGACACGTTGCGGCGCGAAGCCGAGCGGGTGAAGGCGGCGATCGCCGACGTGCCCGGGGTCACCCCGCCCGTCGCCGAGGCGCAGCAATCCACGGGCGAGGTTCACGTGAGACTGCGCCCGGCCGATTTGGCGTTCCACGGGCTGACCCGCGACGAGGTGGCTTCTGTGCTGAAGACCGCGCTCCAGGGCGAGGAGGTTTCGCAGGTCATCGACGGGCCAAAGCGGTTCGACGTACTGGTGCGGCTCGACGACCCGTTCCGGACCGATCTCCCGCGGCTCGGCCAACTCCGCATCGAGCGCCCCGGCCAGAAGCCGGTGCTGCTCGGCGAGGTCTCGGACATCGGCGACGGCCTCGGGCCGAACGCGGTCAGCCGCGAGAACGTCCGGCGCCGGATCATCGTTCGCTGTAACGTCCAGGGGCGCGATCTGGCCTCGACGGTGGCCGACATCCAGGCGCGCGTGGACGCGCGCGTGAAGCCGGGCCTGCCGCCGGGATACGAGATCGACTACGGCGGGCAGTTCGAGAGCCAGCGCCGCGCGACGCGGCTGATTACGATCCTCGCCCTGGTTTCGCTCGTCGGGATGTTCGCGGTGCTGCTGGTCATGTTCCCGTCGTGGCGGATCGTGCTGCAACTCTTGAACGCGGTGCCAGCGGCGTTCGTCGGCGGCGTTCTGGCCCTGGTTCTGACGCACCAGACGCTTTCGGTGGCGAGCCTGGTCGGGTTCATCTCGCTGGGCGGGATCGCGGTCCGCAACGGGATCCTGCTCGTGGCCCACTACGTGCACCTGATGCGCGAGGAGGGCGAGGGGTTCACGCCGGCGATGGTCGTTCGCGGCAGCCTGGAGCGGCTCTCGCCGGTGCTGATGACCGCGCTCACCGCGGGCATCGCGCTCGTGCCGCTGGTGGCCGAAGGGCTGAAACCGGGCCGCGAGATCCTCTATCCGGTGGCGACGGTGATCCTCGGGGGCCTCGTCACGTCCACCTTCTGCGAGTACCTGATCCACCCCGGCCTGTTCTGGCGGTTCAGCGGCGCCGACGCCAAGCGCCTCGCAACGGCCGGGGCCGACGACCCGCTGGCGGACGGTCCGCCGGCGAATGTTCCGGGCGAACGGCCAGTGTCAGCCGGCCGGTGATTGGCGAACCCGACCCGCAAGGGTCGTGGGTGCTACGCCAACCACGCCCCACCCACCGCCCTCGCGGGCGGGGTTCACCCAGAACCACCGGCCGGCTGACACCCGCCGTTCGCCCAAAATCCACGGAGGTTCACAATGAACGCGAAGACCCTGGCGGCCATCGTTCTTGGTCTCGGTCTGATCGGTGCGGCCGGCTGCGACGGCAAGAAGGACGCCCCGAAGCCGGGCGACAAGAAGCACACGGAAGAATCGCACGAACACGGTAACGGGCCGCACGGCGGGCTGATCTTCGACATCGCCGGCGGGAAGTACCACGGCGAGTTCAGGCCCGATCACAAGGAGAAATCGGCGACCGTGTGGATTCTGGGCATGGACGAGAAGACCCTGGCACCGATCAAGGCGGACAAACTGCGGCTGGTGGTGTCGAACACCACCCCGAAGATCGAGATCGACCTCTTGCCGACCGACAAGAGCGCGGACGGCGCCGCGACCACGTTCACCGGCAAGCACGACGGGTTCGGCGTGGAGATGGAGTACAAGGGAACGATCACCTTCAAGGTGGGCGACAAGTCGTACAGTGGCGATTTCGAGGAGAAGGCGGAGAAGAAGTGAGGGCCGAGGCTGGCATTGATAAGCGGGTTCGTGATTCGTGGAGGTGGCCGCCCCTCACCCGCCGAGTCTTCGAGGCGGGTGAGGGGTCT
>CAZBXY010000165.1:0-17339 GCA_964495365.1 uncultured Frigoriglobus sp.
GGGGGTCTACGCCAAACAGGATGGACAGGAAACACCCAATAACTGACATGAGCCATTTGCGATTTGCGATTTGTGATTTGTGATTGGAAGACATTGAAGACAGGCGAACTGGCCCGGTTTTCCGTTTTTCAGATCGCAAATCGCAAATCACAAATCAAAAATGACTTGGGCTTTTTTCCCGTTCCGGTTCGGGCTACATTCTCGGACCGGTGTTCGCGACCGGCAGCAGGCCGCGACGCGCAACACGGTTCGGCCGCGGAAGGATACTCATGGCCACCGCCCCCAGCCCGAACGATCTGACTCGCCAGCAACTGGACGAACTCGACGCGCTGCTGCAGCGGATGCTGTCGGTGCCGCTGGCCCCGCCGGACACGCCGATGCCGGTCGGCGACGCGCCGCCGTTGCCCCCGAGCTGGCGGATCGACCCGCCCGCGCCGGCGGGCGCCGCGTCGCAGCCGCACCTCGTCATCGCCGACCCGGCGCCGGCGATCAAGTCCGAGCCGCCGGCGGTGGTCGCAAAAGTGCCCGCTCCGGCGCCGGTTCCGGTCGTCCCGGAGCCGAAATCGGCCCCGGTGCCGGTCGCGGCGCCCGCGCCGAAGCCGGTCGTTTCGGTTTCCGCACCTGTGCGCACGGTTGCGCCGGTGCCGGCCGCACCGCCGGTGCCGCTGCCGCTCTTGCCGCTGGTCGCGGTCAACGCGGTGTTCGATGCCGCGTGCGGGCTGCTTGGCCCGCCCGGCCGGGTGCTGCGCTCCGGGTTCTTCAAACACATTTACGGCTGTGTCGGATTGGGGTTACTTCTGTACACCGCGGCCCACGTCGCACAGGCCGAAGGGTGGATCACGCTGCCCGTCACGCTCCCTTGGCCCCGGTGAAGCGGGTTGTATAATCTGGGGGATCGACAATTCGGCCGCGCCGTCGGCGAAGGACTGAGTGTCGCTTGCCCCGGATTCACCCGCCGAAGGGTTCCGGTTGCCCACGGCCGGACCCGCACGAGGCCCTAGATGGCGTCTCCGCCGACCCCCGACGCGCCGCTCCCGCCGGTCAAACTCGACCCGCTCGCCGCTGTCCTCAGTTACCTCATCCCCGGTCTCGGCCAGATTTATCAGGGCCGGGTGGGCAAGGGACTGCTGTTCTTCGGCGGGCTGTACCTGCTCTTCTTCTACGGCATGTGGATGGGCCAGTGGCGGAACGTCTGGCTGCCCGACGCGGACAACTTGCCGCCCGTCGCGCTCGCCGGGCAGAACCTCGGCGGCGTGCCCAAGGCCGTTTCGTACCGGTTTCAGTTCGTCGGGCAGTTCTGGATCGGGGCCGCGGCGTGGCCGGCCGTGTACCAGTACGCGGTGTACGACCCGACGAAGGACGCCGGCCCGATCTTCGGCAAGTTCCAGCGGATGCCCGACGAGAAGGAACTGAACGACCTCCAGCGGAACGGGAACAAGCGGTGGGATCTCGGGTGGGTGTACACGGTCATCGCCGGCGTGCTGAACCTCCTGGTGATCTACGACGCGCTGGCCGGGCCGATGTTCCGCGATCCGCTCGCGAATAACCCTCACTGCCCCGACGACGAGATGGAGGGTGCCGGCGCCGCGGCCGGCGCGCAGCCGGCGCTCCCGCCACTGGCCCCGCCCCCGGTCGCTCCGGTTGTTCCCGTCGCTCCCGCTCCCGCGGTACCCGCTGCGGCCCCTTCGACCCCGGAGGGCGCGTGATGCTCCCGCTATTGGCCGTCAGCATCTACTGGGATCTGCCGGTTCTGCTCGTGGTGGTGAGCCTCGTGTACGCGGCCACGCGCCACGACCGGTGGGACAAGATCGTTCACGAGGCGACCGGGTGGGGGCTGCGGATCACCGCGTTCCTCGTCGCGATCGGCGCCGTGCTGTACCTGCTCTCGACCTATCTGTAACCGGACCGCGGTTCCCGTCTGTTACCGCGCCCGAACCCGCACCGGGTCGCGCGTGTCCGTGGGGCATGATTGTGCCTCACGAACCCGCGACCCGGAGCGCCTATGCACGACGAAGCCGGCTTCCTGTCCGCGATCCGCCAGACCCCCGCCGATGATGTCGCCCGTCTCGTCTTTGCCGACTGGCTCGACGAACAAGACGACCCCGCCTGCCAACCGAAGTCTGCGTTCATCCGCCTCGAACTGCGGATGGCCGAGGCGCCCGAGCAGAGCCTGAACCGCGTCCGCTGGGCCAACAAGCTCCAGAAACTTGCGGCCCAACTCGATCCCGCGTGGCTCGCGGTCGTGAGTCACCCGAAACTCGAAGCCTGCCGGATGCGGTTTCCGTTCGAGTGCCCGAAGCAGTGGGCGCATCTGAACCCCACCGACGACCCGAAGGTCCGGTTTTGTGACACCTGCAAGGAGAACGTCCACTACTGCGACACACTTCAAGAAGCCCAAAGCCACACCGCGAATGGTCACTGTGTCGCGATGGCGTTGCCTCTGCTTCGCCACTCGGTTCTCAATCGGGTACCGCAACCGCCTCCGCCCAAGTTTCTCGCGCCTCCGCGCCTGACGTCGGAGATGATTGAACGGCTCCGCAACGCGTCGGTACGCGGTATCAGAATGGGTACGCCACCTCCCACGAACGAAGTGCCACCAGTTCCGGTCACCGAACCGGAGCAGCAAGAACGCGGCCCCGGCGAGCGCCCGAATCGCCGTCGGAAGCGTCAAAAAGGCCGCGGGCGGAACCGCAACATCCAGCGCGAGGACTGGGAGGGCGCGGAGTAGCCATCCGCGGAGGTGGGTTCCCTCACCCACCTGGGTGAGGGGCTGTGTCGTTCGTCGAGCGGCGCCAACAGTCCGGGCCGTTGGCAGGTGTTCGGTCCGGGGCACACGCCCGCGGTCTCGAAGGCCAGGGGTGCAAACGTTCCCAAGGTTCGCGGCCGGGGTACAACACGCACCCCCGAGAAATATACCAGGGGAAACGCCCGCGGCGTTCGCCGTCCCGCAGCCCAACGGAACCCCGACACTTGAAACTCAAAGCGGTCGCGAAGTGGCTGCTCGCGCTGGCCTTTATTGCGGCCGGGTTGAACCACTTCCGCAACCACGACTTTTACGTTCGGATCATGCCCCCGTACTTGCCGGCCCACTCCGAACTGGTCATCATCAGCGGGGTGTTCGAGATCCTCGGCGGGATCGGGCTTCTGGTCCCGCGGTTGCAGGTCGCCGCCGCGTGGGGGCTGATCGCGCTCCTGGTCGCGGTGTTCCCGGCGAACGTCCACATGGCGCTGCACCCGGAGATCGGCGCAGAACGGTTCCCCGGCGCGCCGCCGGCGGTCTGGTGGGTGCGGTTGCCGTTTCAGGCCGTGTTCATCGCGTGGGCGTACTGGTTCACGCGGACCGAGAGGAAAGAATGATGCCCGACCGTGCCGCCGTTCTCGCCGCGCTCGTCGAATACGCGAACAAGCCCGCGACCTCGCGCGACGTCCGCGCCGAACCGGGCGACACGTTCGGCCGCCCGCCGTTCACGGTGTTGAATCCGTTCGCGCAAACGCTCGGTTCGCTCGCCGAGTTCAATGCGCTCGTTGCGGAGGTGGCGCCGTTCGTTCGGGCCGCCGACCCGTTTCGCGGGAGTACGATCGCGCTGAACTGCGGCACGTTTGTCGAAATGGGCGGCGACCCGGACCTCGTGTTCCCGCACCTGCTCGGTGAACTGCCGCGACATCTGGCGCTCGCGATTCGGGCGCAGGAAGCGAACCTCGCCCCCGGCGCGCTGTTCGACGCCGACCCGGACGCTGCGAGGGCCGCCGCCGGCTTGCGGTACCTGCTTCTGGCGACGATGACTGTGATTTGCCGCAAGTCCGCGTACCGGCAGGCGCTGCGCGCGAACCCGGCGATCGGCGAAGCCGTGGAAACGCTGCGCGACTCGTACCGCGAAGCCGATTTCGTGGCGCTAGTTCTTGGCTACACGGATGAGATGGAACTGCTCGTGCTCGCACCGGACGCACAGAAGGGGTTCCGCGTCACGCTGGAGGCCGTTGCGTCGTGCGCTCATCTGTTCACGCTGCTCCAGGGGGAACTGATCGCCGGCGGGCACCTCGCGGGCGAGCCGATCGACCCCGAGGTGATCGCGGTCGCAAGGGGCGAGACCCCGCCGACGCAGGCGCTGATCGATCACGCGCGGTTCAACTTTTCCCCCTGGTACTCGCTCACCCCGGCCGAGTCGTTGGCCGAATCGGCCCTCGACGGGCTGATCGCGATGGGGGTAGAAGCCAGCCCGGCCGACATCCCGCGGTTCGAGGGCGTGCCGGTGGTGCTGGTCGGGCCGCCGGTCCTCGCCTCGCGCAGCTGGGACAGCAACTTCTTCGCCAACGTCCACGACGCGCTGCGGTCGCGCGCGGAGATCGTCGAGGTGTTGCCCCGCGAGCAAGTGTTCGCGTGGCTCGACCGCATCCGAGCTGCGCGGATGTAGGACAGGCCGCTGGCCTGTCACAAGCGAGCTGCGCAGCAGGCGCTGCGGACAAGACTGACCCGCGGCCTGTCCTACAAAGATTCGCGTGAAATGCCCGGCGCCCCGCGGCGTTGTTCTCGTGATCGCCCGTCGCAGAGGCCTTCAGTTCAGGAGGGTCGCCGTGCGCCTGCCCAAATTGCGCCTGTCGCCGACCGGTCAGCGCCGTGCCGCCGGGTTCGGGTTCCTCGGGGTTCTCGCGCTCGTCGGGTACTGGAACTTCTTCTCGGACGGGCTGCCCATCGTCTGGGGGCCGACGGCCCGCGCCGCCGAGATCGCGGAGGGCCGCGAGCTGTTCGAGCACGAGTGGACCCCGAACGACCCGCTCGCCCGTGGCGACGGTCTCGGACCCGTTTTTAACGCCAAATCGTGTGCCGCGTGCCACTTCCAGGGCGGACTGGGCGGCGGGGGCGCGCTGGAGCACAACGTCCTCGGCTTCGAGGTGTTCCCGCGCCCGAATGATCCGACGTTCCTCAACGGCACCGTTCACAACTTCAGCACCGACCCCGCACAGAAGGAAACCGAGCGCGGGCTGCGGCGCATGTACCCCACCGTGAAGGGCCGCACGGTTCAGGTCGGCGACCCGAGTTGCCCGACTACGCGCACCGCGCCCGACTACGACCCGGTTCACACGCAAACCGTTCAGACGACGGCCCTGTTCGGGGCCGGTTGGGTCGATCTGATTTCGGACCGGGCGATCACCCGCAACGCCCGCGAGCGCGGCATCCGCAGCGCCGCGCGGGAACTGCGGTTCGAGTTCGACAACGTCCCGGTCGGGCGGGTCCGGCACGTCGCCAGCGGGGTCGGCAAGTTCGGCTGGAAGGCCCAGTTCGCCACGCTGGAGGAGTTCGTCGCCGCCGCGTGCGCCAACGAACTCGGGCTGGGCACGCCCTACAGCGAACAGGCGAAGCCGCTGGCGGTGAAGGACCAGTCGGCCGAACCGGACCTGACGAAGCGACAGTTCCGCGCGCTCCTGGCGTTCGTGAAGACGCTACCGAAGCCGGTCGAGACCGCGGCCGGCGGCCCGGCGGCCCGCGGGAAGGTGCTGTTCCGCGAGGTCGGCTGCGCGGTGTGCCACGTGCCCGACCTGGGCGGGGTGAAGGGCGTTTACAGCGACTTCCTGCTCTACACCCTCGACGACCCGCCCCCGCCCAGCGCCAACGGGGCCGCGGAATACGGGGTCGGCCCGTCGCCGCTGTTCGGGCTGCCGGAGCGGCCCGGCGACGAGCCGAAGCCGAGCGAGTGGAAGACCCCGGCGCTGTGGGGCGTCGCGGACTCCGCGCCGTACCTGCACGACGGCTCCGCGCCGACGCTCCGCGACGCGATTTTGCGGCACGGCGGCGACGCCAAGAGCGTTCGCGAGAAGTTCAAAGCCCTGAACACCGACGATCAGGCGGCGGTTCTGGCGTTCCTCGGGACGCTGAAGGCTCCGCCGGACGCGGCGCCGCTGAGCAACCCCGCCGCCACCCGACTGAGCCGGAAGTGACCGCCCCGCGGGCCGGTTCTTCAGTCCGAAGAACCGGCCCGCACTTACAGTTCGCGCCCGGCGAGCCAGCCGGTGCTCCACGCGGACTGGAAGTTGTACCCGCCGATCCAGCCGTCGAGGTCGAGTACCTCGCCGGCGAAGTACAGTCCCGGTTGTCGCTTGCTCTGCATCGTTCGCGAATCCACCTCGTCCAGGCTCACCCCGCCGGCGGTCACCTCGGCCTTCTCGAAGCCGAGTGTCCCGCGGAGCGGCAGGCGCAGGCGCTTGACCGCCGCGACCAGTCCCACGCGGTCGGCCTTCGCCAGCGCCGCGGCCCGGCGATCGACCGGCATCCCGCACAGCACAAGGAGCTGATCCGCGAGCCGCCGCGGGAGCTTCTCCGCCAGCACCCCCGCGAGTTGCTTCTTGCCGGACGCGAGCGATTCTGTCCGCAGGAACTCGTCGAGCGCGTGTTCCGGCTCGGCCGGCAGGAAATCGACTTCGAGTGTGAGTGAGGTCGGCTCCGGGTGCCCGCTGACGGCCCGGCTCACGTCCAGCGGCGCCGGCCCGCTCAGCCCGAAGTGCGCGAACAGCATCGACCCGCGGCGCTGGGTCAGTGCTTTCCCCTCCGGCGGATGAACGCGAAGGCTCACATCGGGAACGGTGATGCCGCGCAACTCGCCGACCCACTCCGGTTGTACCGTGAGCGGGACGAGCGCCGGCTTCGTCGGAACGATGGTGTGGCCGAACTTCTGCGCGATAACGTACCCGTCCCCGGTCGTGCCGCACCCGGGGTACGACTTCCCGCCGGTCGTGATGAGTACGCGCTCACAGGTCAGCGTTCGTGCCGGCGTGGAAACGCGAAATCCGCCCTCCCCGTGTCCGCAGTCTCGGCGGGACACGGGCGAACTGAGGGGTTCGATGTCCTTCAGCGGTTCGGTGAGTGCGAGCGTTGCCCCGCTGCGCGCCAGGCGCTTCAGAAGTGCGTCAAGCACGTCCAGCGCGCGATCGCTGACCGGGAACACCTTGCCCGTTTCTTCCACCTTCGTGGCGACGCCCTCGCCGTTGAAGAACGCGACCGTTTCGCGCGGCCCGAGAGCGGCCAGCGCGGAGTGGAGGAACTTCCCGTTGGGGCCGAACGCCTCCACGATCCCGCGGGCGTCGCAGTCGTGGGTGATGTTGCACCGCGTGCCGCCGGACATGAGGATCTTCACGCCGGGCTTTTTCCCCTTCTCCAAAAGGAGAACCCGGCGCCCGCGCTCGGCGGCGCGGATCGCCGCCATGAGGCCCGCGGCCCCGGCCCCGGCGATGATCGCATCGAAGTCGAACGGCATGGGGGAATTGTACTTCCCTGGGACCGCGGTCGTCCCGACCACACGTCGCTCCTTCGTTTGTGCGCCGCGGTTCTCGTCAACGCGACGACGGGCGCACAGCAAGCGGGCGAGACGCCCGCGGTCCCGGGAGAGTACAATCCCGTTATGCCGTTCTCGCTGTCATTCGCGAACCCCGAGTTCCTGTGGTTCGCGCCGCTCGCGGGCGCCGTCGCGTGGTGGTGGCTGCGGCGCGGGCGCCCGGCGATGCGGTTCAGCGACCCGGCGGCGTTCGCGGTCCGCGGCCGGCGCGCGGTCGTGGCGATGTGGGGCGGGGCGCTTTTGCGCGGGCTGGCGTGCCTGGCGCTCGTGCTGGCGTGCGCCGGGCCGCGGCGGCCGGACCTCCAGACCCAGCTCCCGGCCGAGGGGATTGCCGTCGTGATGGCGATCGACGTGAGCGGGAGCATGGAAACGCCGGACGTGATCTGGAACCCCAACGGCCCGCCGGTGACGCGGCTCGACGCGGCCAAGCGGGCGTTCAAGCTGTTCGTCGCCGGCGGGGACGCGCCCGACGGCACCGCCTTCGACCCGCGCCGGGGCGACTCGATCGGCCTCGTCACCGTCGCCGCAGTGCCGCAGGTCGCGTGCCCGCTCACGCTCAACCACTCGGTGCTGTTCAAGATCGTGGACGACCTCAAAACGCGGGGCGGCCCGGACGCCGGGACGAACATCGGCGACGCGCTGGCCGAGGCCGTCGAGCGCCTGGACTCGGTGAAAACGAAGCAGCAGGCGAAGGTGCTGATCCTGCTGAGCGACGGCGAGCACAACGTCTTCAAGGAGGACGCGCCCGGGGCCAAGCGCCCGGGCATCGACCGCACGATGAGGCCGCGCGAGGCGGCGCAGCTGGCCGCGAACCTCGGGATCCGCGTGTACACGATCGACACCGGCGGCGACCCGCCCCCCGGCGCGCCGGCGGACCTCGTGGCGCAGCGATTGGCGGGCCGCGAGTCGATGCAGAAGGTGGCCGAGATGACCGGCGGGCGGTCGTTCGCTGCGACCAGCGGAACGGAGCTCCTGGCCGCGTACCGCGAGATCAGCACGCTGGAAAAGGTCGAGATCAAGGCCCCGATCTACCGCCGGTATTTCGAGGATTACAGGTGGTGCGCGGCGGCCGCGCTCGTCTTGATACTGGCGGCCCACGCGCTCGACCGCACCCTCTGGCGCGCGGTCACGTGAGGCCGAAGAGGTTCACCACAAAGAGGCCGCGCGGTGGGGAAAGATCGCACAGGGTGGACCAAAGGAGATCGGCCGCGATAAGGCACACGCGAGGACCAACAGCCGAGGGGTCGAACCCGATCCCTCGTCTTCGTCCTTCTTTTGTTCCTCGCCGCTCTTTTGCGACCGGTCCGATGCTTCCGACCGTTGTTGAACCCCCACGTGACTCGCGCGGCCGTCCCGCGGGAGCGAACCCGAACTCATGAACCGACCCCTCGCACCCGTCGTCCTGCTCCTGTGCCTCGCGCCGCGGGCCGGCGCGTTCGAGCCGACCGAGAACTACAAGCCGCGCGCGGTCCAGGGCTTCACGGTACTCGTTCACCCCGAGGTCGCCAAGCACCCCGAAGAGGCGAAGGGCGCGTTCGAGGAGTTGGAGAAGCAGCTCAAGCAGATTTGTGCGGTGGTGCCGGAGAAGCCGCTCGCGGAACTCAAGAAGGTGAGATTCTGGGTCGAGTGGCAGACGAAGAAGAACGGGGCGGCCGAGTACCACGTCTCGCGCGGCTGGCTCAAGGACAACGGCTACAACCCGGACAAGGCCGGGGGCGTCGAGATCAACAACCTCACGAACTTCGTGGACTGGTCGCGCAAGACGCAGCCGTGGATGGTGCTGCACGAACTCGCGCACGCGTACCACCACCTCACGCTCGGCGCCCAGTACGCCCCGCTGGAGGCCGCGTACAAGCAGGCGCTGGAGCGGAAGCTGTACGACCGCGTCGATTTCGTTCACGGCGGCCAGCGGAAGGCCTACGCGGCGACGAACCCGGCCGAGTACTTCGCGGAACTGAGCGAGGCGTACTTCGGCAAGAACGACTTCTTCCCCTACACGCGGGCCGAGCTGGAGGAGCACGACCCGGTGGGCTTCGAACTGATGAAGAAGGTTTGGGGCCGCGGAGAAATCCCAAAATCCAAGTAACAAATCCCAACGAGAACAAGACATCGGGCCTTCTGTTGTTATGGACAACCTGTGGTGTGCGAATGCGAGGCGATTGTGCTGGGAAATGCAAAAGGACGAGCGTTCAACTCGCCCCGGGAAGTTCGTTTTTATTCAAGTCGGTTGGCCACGAGAGCGGTTCGGCGTTGGGGCTCTCGCCGCCGGCTCTCGACCACAATAGCCGCCCGGTGCTACTCCTTCTTGTCCAGAACGTCCCGCACCTTCTTTGCCAGCGAGAACGGGGAATAGGGCTTTTGCAGAAAGAACACGCTGTCGTGCAAGACCCCGTGCCGCACCACGGCGTCGTCGGTGTAGCCGCTGGAAAAGAGGACCTTCATCTGCGGGAACCGCGGGCGAAGGCCTTCGGCCAGTTCCCGACCATCCATCCCGGGCATCACCACGTCCGTCACAAGCAAGTCGATGTGGCCCCGGTGCTGCTCGATCACGCGCATCGCATCCGTGCCGTCGCTCGCCGCGAGTACAGTGTAGCCGTGGCGCTGCAAGACAAGCAGCGCCAACGCCCGCACCCCGTCTTCGTCCTCGACCAGCAGAATCGTCTCCGTGCCACCGACGACGCTACTGTCGCGTTTCTCGGGCGAAGATGCCTGGTCGGCCGCGGCGGGGAGATAGATCTTGAAGGTCGATCCGAGACCGAGTTCGCTGTAAACGTCGATGCTGCCCCCGCTCTGCTTGACGGCCCCGAAGACCATCGCCAGCCCCAGCCCCGTTCCTTTGCCAACGCCCTTCGTGGTGAAAAACGGCTCAAAGATACGGGCTTTCACTTCCGGCGACATCCCGCTACCCGTGTCGCTCACCGCCAACAGGACGTGACGCCCCGACCTGCGGTCCGCGTGGGTCGCGGCGTAGCGGTCGTCCAGTTCGACGTTGCCGGTTTCGATCGTGAGCTTTCCGCCCTTCGGCATGGCGTCTCGGGCGTTGACGGCCAGGTTCATCAGGACTTGCTCCACCTGGCTCGGATCGACCTTCACGCGGCTGAGTTTCGGGTCGAGAACGGTCGTCAGCAGCACGTCCTCGCCGATCAGCCTGCGCAGCATATCACCCGTCTCCTGGACGATGGCGTTGAGATCCAGAACTTTCGGTTCCAGGACGGACTGACGGCTGAACGCCAGCAGTTGCCGGGTGAGCGAAGCGGCACGCGCCCCGGCCTCGCTGATGGCCTTGACGGACGCCCGCACCGGGTCGCCGGCGGGCAGCGTACTCAGCAGGACTTCGCTGTATCCGGAGATGATGGTCAGGAGGTTGTTAAAGTCGTGGGCCACCCCGCCCGCCAGTTGCCCGACCGCCTCCATTTTTTGGGCTTGCCGGAGCTGCACTTCCAGGTGTTTCCGCTCCGTCACGTCGATGTGGCAGCCCATCATGCGCACCGGCCGGCCGCCGGCGTCGCGCTCCAGGTTTGCGCGCGCGAGGATCCAAACCCACGAGCCGACTTTGTGGCGCAGGCGGAATTCCACTTCGTAGTCCGAGTCACGGCTTTCCAGAAACCCCTTGATGGCGGTCAGAGTGGCTTCCCGGTCCTCCGGGTGCAGGCGACCCTCCCATTCTTCAAAACGGTTGGGGAGTTCGGCGTCCGTGAAGCCCAGTTGGCTCTTCCACTCCGCCGAAAAGTACACGTCGTTGGTGAGCAGATTCCAATCCCACAGGCCGATGTTGGAGGACCGAATGAGCAGTTGCGTGCGGGCTTCACTCTCACTCAGTGCGGCCTCCGTCCGCTTCCGCTCGGTGATGTCCCGCGTGAGGCCCAGCACTTTGACCCCGCCGGGTCCGCCGTGGAACGGAACGGCGTGCGTTTCCAGCACGCGGCGTGTCCCCTTGATCCCTTGAATCTCGAACTCCAGCGAACCCGTCTCCCCCCGCAAGACGCGCGCGGTCAGGTCCGCGAACGCGGCCCGGTCTTCCGGCCGAACCAGATCGAGGACCGACCGCCCGACGACCTGGGCGAGCGAATCCGCCTCGATCATCCGCAACCCGGCCGGGTTCATTTCCAGGAGGGTGCACTCGGCCCCGAGGAGTTTCACGCATTCCGGCTCGTTATCGATAATCGCGCGCAGCCGTCGCTCGCTTTCGGCGAGCAGTCGCTCGGCCTGCCGCCGCTCGGTGATGTCCTGCATCGCCGAGAGGATGTGTGGCCGCCCGCCGATCTCAACCAGGTTCGAGTTCGCGAGTACGACCCGCCGTTCGCCGGACTTCGTGCGGAAGGTCACCTCCTGGTTGTGGATCGTGCCGCTCGCCCGGAACTGGGCGGCCAACTGCTCCCGCACTTCCGAAGCGTACAGGTTCAGTTGCAATGAGGTCTTGCCCGCGACTTCCTGTCGGGAGTATCCCAGCATCCGTTCAAATGCGTCGTTGACTTCGACAAAGACGCCTTCCGGCCCACGGGAGAGCGCGGCGGCGAAGGGGGCTTTTTCAAACGCGATCCGGAACCGCTCCTCCGCCCGCCGCCGCTCGGTGATGTCCTCTCCGGAAAAAATCAGCTGCGTGACCCGCCCGGCCTCGTCCGTGATCGGGGTGATCCAGGCGTCGCCCACGACCGACGGTCCGGAAGGGGTCGGCACTTCCACTTCAAAGCGGATGAAGTGGCCCTCCCCGGCTCGTGCCAGGGCCGTTCGGAGTTGGGCCTGAAGGGCCGGTGACGAGGACCACGGGTAGATGTCCGTGATCGGTTGCCCGCTCACTTCCTCCCATCGGAGCCCGTACCGCTCGAGCGCACGCCGGTTGGCTTCCAAGATCGTTCCGTCCGCCGCGAGAATGCCAATCTCCAGCGGGATCGCGTCGAGGACACGGCGCAGATACCGTCCGCCGTCATCCGCGGGTGATTGTGCATCGGCGTTGGGCAGGATAGTTTCCACCGACCGCACCCCCGAGGCGCATTTCCCGAGCGCGAGCGATACCGCCGACCATCGCACCAGTCGTTCTTGCCGCCGAACGACCCCGCTCCCCGGTCCGTCCGGCGAGCGATGCACCTCCAAAAGCCTACCCGCCGCCGCGGTCCGGTGCATCATCTGATTCGGCAGCTTTGGCCACCCCGCGCCACCTGCCAGACGGGCGCGGTCAGCGCCAGGCCAGCCCCAGGAGGTTCCAGTAGTGCAGGAACGGCACGAACGCGGTCGCGCAGGTCGCGAACAGGACCCAACCGATCCGTTTTCGTCGGGAGGCCGCCGGCACACGCCGGCGTGCGCCGAGGAGCGCCAGCAACACCAGCGTCAAACCGACCGACAACGAACCCGCCAGAGGTAGCCAGTTCAACACCCCAGGGTAGCTCGGCTCCAACTGGTGAGCGAGGCCGAGCGTGAGAGCAACCAGGCCGGTCAACAGCGCCAGGTTGAGGGCGCTCACCCCGGTCGCCACCGGCGTCAGCCAGTTCCTCGCCCGGGTGACCGTCGGGGCCGGGGCGCGGCGCCGCCCGCGAACCAGGCGGACGGCCCCGGTCACCGCGCCGACGAGAAACACCGCCGCGAAGACGATGAACTGGATCGCCTGGACCGGGGCGCTGCCGTACCACCCGAGCCGGTCGTACTGCTCGGCGGGGCCGGGTCGGTCCGACTCCGCGACCCGGCCCCGCGGCGGCCACCCCTCGGGCCTCTTGACCCCGCTGGCCTGTTGCAAGACCCAATCGGTCATGTCGTCCAGGTACTCGGGGACGTAGCCGGTCCACGGTTCGCCCAGCTCGCCCGTCCGCGTCTTGCCGATGGAGTGACTCGCGTTCGGGTAAATGATCAGCGTGAAGTCCGGGTTGCCAGACCGCTCCGCGGCTGCGGAGAGCCCGGCGATGTTCTCCGCCAGCGGCACGTGCCGATCCTTTTCGCCGTAGACGGCGAGGACGGGCTGGCGGACCTGTCGCCAGACCGCGGTCTGGTCGAGGTCGTATTCAAACCGGCAGGAGTCTCGCAACGCCCGCGGGGCCGGCCAGCTCCCGGAGCGGACGCGGTTGCCGGCATCGACCTGGATCCGAAAGGTCTTGTTGGCGACGTCCAGCGCGGCCGGCGGGTGACCGAGGCGGCGAAAGAGGTTGGCCCGGTAGTAGCGCATTTGCTGTTCGAAGTCCAGACAGCCCCCCACGGCGATCACGAAGGCCACGTCCGGGGAACGGCCGGCCGCGATGGGGATGATGCTCGCCCCCTGACTCAGTCCCCACAGGCCGACCCAATTCGGGTTGACGTCCGCCCGGCCGCGGAGCAACTGAACGCAGGCCAGGGCGTCGTCCGCCAGGTCATGCATGCCGGCCCGCGTCCAGTCGCCCGTGGACGCGCCGCAGCCGCGCTTGTCGTAGATGAGCGCGGCCACGCCTTTTCGGGCGAAGTGCCGCGCCAGTTCGTGGTAGCGGTCGCCGCGCACCGTCGGCCCCGCGCCGTGAACGAAGACCACGGCGGGGGCTGGCAGCCCGGACAGGGGTCGGTACAAGGTCCCGGCCAACTGGTGGTCGCCGGCGGGGATGATGAGGGCTTCGGAGCGGAACGGGTCGGGCTTCGCCGCGCCTGCGGGGGGAGTTGGTTTGGCGCCCTCGTCAGCGGTTAGCCGACTCCCGAGGCAGCCGAACAGCAGAAAGACGGCTGCCCCGGAGGCCATGTGTTGGCGGCGGATCAGAAGCCCAGGAAACGCCGTGAAGGCCACCGGAGAAGCCCTCTCGATCATCGACAACCGAATGAAAGGTGGCCGAAAGCAAGCCCACCGGCCCGGCCGGGACCACGCCTAGCGTACACGATCCGCGGCGAGTAAGGGAAAACAAACAGCGCGGCCGGGTCCGGTGCCGCGCCCGGTTCGGCCGTGCTGGTGCCCCGTGCGGGACCTGCGCACGAATCAAGCGACGCACCTTAATCCGGGCAGCGCTCGGCGTCGTCGCGGCGCCGTTCCTGTTCGTGCCGGAGAATCCCGTAAAGCGAGACCTTCGGGAAAACCGAAAAAACCGATACAACCGTCGTTTGTTCCCAAATCTCGGGGGCGCCGTGCCACGCAGCTTCTCCGGCTTGCCGCTGCGCACGATCTTGGCGGTCGCGGTCGTACTCGTCGGCACTGCCCCCGCGCGGGCCCAACTCGGCGCCGTCCTCTCGGGAATGGGGCCGGTCAACCGCGGCATGGGCGGCATCTCCACCGCTCCGGTTGGCTCGCTCGGGGCGCTGTACTGGAACCCGGCGGTGATCACCGGCCTCCCCTCGTCGGAAACGGAGTTCGGGGCCGAGCTGCTTTCCGCTCGCGCCCGCCTCTCTTCTCGGGTGCCGGCGAATGCCTTCGGGCCCGGCCTGCCGCCCGGCGGACTTTCCGGGTCCACAAACAGTTCGAATGGGGTTGCGCCGTTGCCGGCCATCGGCATCGTTTACCAACCCGATGAGGATCCGGTCCTGACCTACGGCTTCGCGCTCGTTGGCGCTGGTGGGTTCGGGGTCAATTATCCGGGCAGCACGACCAATCCCATCTTGACGCCGCCGCCGCCCAACGGGGTCGGGATGGGGCCCATCTACTCCAATTTTCAGCTCCTGCAGCTGCTGCCCACCGTCGCGGTCCGTTTGACCGAGCGACTGTCTTTCGGCTTTGCCCCGATGATCGACCTGGCGTATTTGAGCGTCGATCCGGGCGCGCTGTTTCCACCGAGCGCAGCAGGTTACCCTGCCGCGACGCACAATCAGACGTCCTGGGGCGCCGGCTTCCAGACCGGTCTGTATTACCACCTCCCCTCCGGTTGGCACTTCGGTGTCTCGTTGAAAAGCCCGCAATGGCTCGAGCCCTTCCGCTTCCAGAGCCGTAACGCCCTGGGCCAGCCGGTCACCATCAAGACCCAGGCCAATTTCCCCCTCATGGCCTCCGTCGGCACGGCCTACACCGGTTTTGAACGCTGGACGCTCGGCGCCGACCTGCGTGTGATCGATTACAGCAACACCCCGGGCTTCAGCACGACCGGCTTCGATGCGACCGGCGCCGTTCGCGGACTGGGTTGGAAGAGTATCTTCGTCCTGGCCCTCGGCGCCCAGTACCAGGTCGCCGCGCCGCTCTTTCTGCGGTTGGGCTACACCTTCAATACAAATCCGATCCGCGACGCCGATGCGACGTTCAATGTCGCCGCGCCGGTGGTCATGCAGCACGCCCTCTACACGGGCGTCTCGTACCAGATCAACAATCGCTTGATTGTGTCGGCGGCTTACGCCCACGTGTTCGAAAACTCGATTCAAGGCCCTCTGCTGACGCCGGCGGGTCCCGTCCCCGGCGCGAGCGTCCGGAGTAGCGCTTGGGGGGACACGTTTGTGGTCGGGGCGACGGTGAAGTTTTAACTCGTCCGGCTCTCCCTCGGTGAACCCTGCCTGCCGCTGCCGCGCGCCATCACGGGTGAACCGCGCAAGGGTGGTCGAGGGGCTGGTCACCCGACGGCCGCCCTTGTTCAGAACATGCGTGTCGATCATCGTCGTCTCGGCGCTCGCGTGGCCCAGCAGTTCCTGCACCGTGCGGGTAACTTGTCTTTTCAGCCGCGGAGCGGCTGAAGACGGCGGGCACGCGACCCCGAAGCACTCGCGCCCTCACGGCCGGTCGTCGGGCGCTGTGAGCCGCCGGCGGGAGCGGCCCAGGAGCTGCGCCGCGGCGGCGCTCAACTCCGCTCGCGCCGCCGCGGCCCGCGCCCGATCGGCGCGCGGGTCGCGCCACCACCACTCCAGCTTCCCGTCGCACTTCACCGCCTCCGACACCACACCCACCGCGACCTTCACCCGGTTCAGCGTGCGCAGCGGGATCCCCGCGGTCCGCGCCGCGGCTTCCAGGTCCGGCGCGCGCTTCGCCCCTTCGGCCAAGAACTCGCGGAGCCACTCGCCCGCCCGCTCCCGCGACCGCGACCCGGCCCGCAGCGGCACGCACGAGCCGAACAGATCGTCGGCCGACACGTCCAGCGGGCCGGTCCAGTTCACCACCGTCTGACCCGCGCCCTCCGGGCACACCAGCCGGAACCCGAGCGACCGACCCGGCGGGCCGATGTTCGTCTTCGATACCGTGAGTACGCGCAACTCCGGGTCGTCCGGGTGCCGGGCGATCATCAGCCCGGTTCGGACCGCGCCGACGATGCCGATGCTCCCCGCCCCGCGATAGATCGCGTTGGCCCCGCCACTCTTCCGCAGGTGCCGCACCAGCACGATGCACGCCTCGGTCTCGGCCGCCAGCGCCGCCAGCGGGTTGAGGATCGTGCGCACCGACTGGTCGGCGTTGGCACTCACCTCCGGGCCGAGGAACGCCGGCAGCGGGTCGATGACGACGAGAGCGGGCTTGAGCTCGCGAACGACGCGAGCGAACGGAGGGCCATCGACCGGGAACTGCGGCGGCCAGTCCGGCCCCAGCCCGGGCGCGTAATAGAGCCGCACCCGCTCCGGGTCGGCCCCGGTCGCGGTCAGGCGCGGGCGGATGGTGTCGCCGGCGGCGTCCTCGGCGTTGAGCAACAGCACATCGGCCGGCGGTGAGGCCGCGGCGCCGCCGGGCATGGGCAACCCGGCCGACACGCGGGCCGCCAGGTCGAGCGTGACGAACGACTTGCCGGCGCCCGGGTCGCCGTCGAGGACGACGAGCTTGCCGCGGGGCAGGTACGGCTCCCAGAGCCAGCCCACCGGCACCGGGGTCACCTGGGAACACAGAACGGGAGTGAACTCGACGGGTACAGGCGTAGGCGCGGGCATGGCGGACCTCCAGATGTGCGGGAGGGAAATGGGGACGAACTGCGGACCGCAGAAAGCAGACCGCTATTGATATTATGTATACTAATTGACAAAAGTCAAGTAGAAAGGAAGAATTCCCGAAGTTTCACCCCCGTCGTTCGGGCACCCAGGGTTAGAAACCCTGGGTCTCCGGGAAACATTCGGGCGACAGGGTGGCGGGGTAACGAGTTGGCAATCTTTGGCAATCTTTGAAAAAAAGGGCCAAAAGCCCTG
>CAZBXY010000166.1:0-17314 GCA_964495365.1 uncultured Frigoriglobus sp.
TGAACCGGACCGTGTCGTAGCCGCCGGCGCCGCCCTCGACCGTGCCGGTGACCCCGCCGTTCTGACCGAAGACGAACGTGTCCTGGTTGTTCGCGCCGCCGGCGAGATTCTCGACGCCGCTGAACTGAACGAAGCTCGCCCCGCCCAGATCGCCCGACCCGGCCCCGGTCACGTGCCATGCGATATCGATCGCCGGGCCGGTGAGCGCGTTCGTACCCGGCCCGCCGACGAACACCACGCCGCCCGGAACCTGGGGCAGGCTGGCGTCGATCGTGAGGTTCACGTCGTGCCCGTTCCCGTCGATCCGAACGCCTTCGGTGATTTCGCCGAGAGGTTTTGAAGCAAGGACGGCCGCCCCGTCGGTCAGTTGGACGTCCGGTCCCACGAGGCGCAGGATCAGGGCCTCGTTGCCCGTCGCCAGGTACGACAGGTCGGCCGGTGTGAGGCGGTCTTCCAGCGCTTCCACGCCCAGAAGCGCGCGACGGGCGAGCTTACCGCCGGCGAAGGCGCGCTTGAAGGCTTCCCAAAGCGTCCGGGGCTTGCGGGGTTGATTCGCCATGACGGGGCTCCTCGCGCCAGCCCGCGGGGGGGCTGGCGGGTCGTTCGTGTGAGTTTGGTTGGTATTTGTGCGGTCGTCACGGGGCGGGCGGTCCCGCGGTGAGTGGGCGAGGTGGGCGAGTGGACCGGCTCCGGTTCCGCGCGCCCGTCGGCGCGCACGGGCCCGGAGACGCGCGGGCGTCCGGTCACGGGCGGTATGTCGGGGGTCGGTGGGACACCAACCGCCGGCGCGAGCCGGGCGGGTCCGCTCGGCGGGGTGTGATGTCCAGAAACGGTGTTGCCGCTACAACACCATCTGAAAACGGCCCCGCGGGCCTGACAGACGAACTCAACTTTTTTCGCCGTCCGAAAATGTGCGAAGGCCGGCGGCCGCGCATCTCGTTCGCCCGGTGACGGATACTGCGATGGCAGACGGAAATGGCGGGCGCGCGGAAAACCGGGCGAGTCCGGGCGATGAACTGCTGCCGGAGGTCTACGCGGAGTTGCGCCGGCTGGCCGCTGCGCTGATGGGCCAGCTCGCGCCCGGGCAAACGCTCCAGCCGACCGCGCTGGTCCACGAGGCGTACCTGCGATTGGAGCGCGGGCGCCCCGGCTGGGAGGGCCGGCGCCACTTCTTCGGGGCCGCGGCCCGGGCCATGCGTGAGATCCTCATCGAGCAGGCCCGGCGCAAGGCCAGCGGAAAACACGGCGGCAAGAACACCCGCGTCGAACTGTGCGAGGGGGTGGCCTGGATCGAACCGCCCGCCGACGACCTGCTGGTGCTGGACGAGGCGATTACACAACTGCAGGCCGAGGAGCCGCGCCTGGCCGAGATCGTCGTGCTGCGTTACTACACTGGTCTTACCGTCGAAGAGACCGCGGAGGCACTCGGCGAATCGGACCGCACCGTCTACCGCGACTGGCGGCGGGCCCGCGCCTGGCTCTCGCGGCACCTGGCGGGCGATTCTCCGAGCGGCGCCGATGGGCCGGTGGACGCACCGAGGAGCGACGATGACCCCGGACCGGCGTGAGCGCGTGTGGGCCTTGTTCGACGCGGCCGCGGACCTGCCCCCGGGCGCGCGCGCGGCGTTCCTGGGGGACGCCTGTGGGGATGACGCCGGCCTCCGCGCCGAGGTGGAGAGCCTGCTCGCGCACGACGCCCGCGTGTCCGACACCGATCACAACGAGCCGTTTCTCCAAAGCCCCGTCGTGCGCCGGTCGGACGCCCTGCCGAAGACGGTCGTGCCCGGCGAACGGGTCGCCGCCCCGCTCCCGCCGAACATCGGCCGGTACCGCGTGCTGCGCGAGCTGGGCTCGGGCGGGATGGGGACGGTCTACGAGGCCGAGCAGGACAACCCGCGGCGCGCCGTGGCGCTCAAGGTGATCGGGGCCGGGCTGGCCTCGCCGGAGCTGGTCAAGCGGTTCGCGCACGAGGCCCAGATCCTCGGGCGGCTCCACCACCCCGGGATCGCCCAGATCTACGAGGCCGGGCTGACCGAGGAGGGGCGCCCGTACTTCGCGATGGAACTGATCCGCGGGACCGCGCTCGACCAGCACGTCCGGGCCCACGCGCCGGACGTCCCCGCCCGGCTCGCGCT
Organism: uncultured Frigoriglobus sp.; assembly: GCA_964495365.1. GTDB lineage: Bacteria > Planctomycetota > Planctomycetia > Gemmatales > Gemmataceae > Gemmata. The sequence continues at coordinate 2,136 of CAZBXY010000166.1, forward strand.
CGTCGCGCGGGTGTGCGACGCCGTGCAGCACGCGCACGACAAGGGCGTCATCCACCGCGACCTGAAGCCCGGCAACGTCTTGGTGGACGAGACCGGGCAGCCCAAGGTTCTCGACTTCGGGGTCGCGCGGGCCACGGACCTCGAGGCCCAGACCGCGGCGGGGCGGACGCAGATCGGGCAGCTCCTCGGCACACTCGGGTACATGAGCCCGGAACAGGTCGAGGCCGACCCCGCCCGGATCGACACGCGCTCGGACGTGTACGCCCTCGGCGCGATCCTGTTCGAACTGCTCGCGGGCCGACCGCTGTACGACCTCGACGGGCTCCCGCTCCCGGAGGCGGCCCGGGTCGTCCGCGACCAGGACCCGCCCGCGCTCGGCTCGATCAACTCGCTGTTGCGCGGCGACGTCGAGACGATCGTCGCCAAGGCGCTGGAAAAGGAGCCTCGCCGGCGCTACGCCTCGCCGGCGGAACTGGCGGCGGACCTCCGCCGGTATCTCGGTCACGAGCCGATCCGGGCCCGCCCGGCCTCGGCGGTGTACCTGTTGCGGAAGTTCGCCCGGCGGCACAAGCCCCTGGTGGCCGGCGCGGTCGGGATCGTGTCGGCACTGATCCTGGGCCTGATCGGCACCGTGCTGTTCGCCGTGCGCGAGGCCGACCAACGGCGCCACGCGGAGCAGAGCGCCCGGGAGGCCGGTGAAAACGCCCGGGTCGCCGGGCGCAACGCCCAGGACGCCATCGCCGAGAAGCGCAAGGCTCTCCGCCAGTCGTACCGGGCGCGGCTGGCCGCCGCGGTCGCGGCGCTACAGAACCACGACGTCGCGGACGCGGCCCGCCACCTCGACGAGGCCCCGGCGGAGTTGCGCGACTGGGAGTGGCGCCACCTGCACGGCCGGCTCGACGACAGCTCGGGACGAATCACGGCGCCCGGCGGTTCCCTTCATTTGTTGCGCGGCCCGGACGGCATCGCGGTCGGCACGGTCGGTCCGGACGCTCAGTTGCGCATCACGGACCTCGACGGCCAGCCCGTTCGGACCGTCCCGTTTACCGCGACGATCGAGTTCGCGGCCCACGCGCTCCGAACGGGGGGCGGGCTCCCGGTGCTGGAGCGGGACACGCACGGGCTGCTCGGCCGACGGGAGCCGCACGGCGTCCTGCTCCCCGCGCGAATCAGCCCCGACGGTTCGCTCCTGGCCCAGGGCGTGCCCGGCTCCCCAGGGCGGATGAACCTCGCGCTGTTCCGGTTATCCACCGGCCGGCCGACGACCCCGCCTTGCATCGGGCGCGGGGCCCTCATTTGGGATCTGACCTTTTCTCCGGACGGCACGCGGGTCGCTACCGCCGACGACGCGGGCGTGGCGTGCATCTGGAACGCGAAAACCGGATCGGGGGTCGAGTGCGTCGGCCACGCCAGCCGGGTGCAGAGTGTGGCGTTCCGCAACGACGGCGCCCGACTCGTGACGGCCTCGGCCGACGGGACCGTGCGCCAGTGGGATGCGGTCAGCGGCCGGGAGGTCGAGCCTCCCTTCGAGCGCCACGGCGGTGAGGTTCTCTCGGCGGTGTACAGCCCGGACGGCCGGTGGATCGCCTCGGGCAGCACGGACCGCACCATCCGCGTGTGGCGGGCACAACGCCAGAACGACGTCGCCGTCCCCCCCAACCACATGGACGCCGTGGTCGAAGTGGCCGTCCTCCACGGCCACACAGGCGCCGTGGTCGAACTCGCGTTCACCCCGGACGGCAAGCGGCTCGTGTCCCTGAGTCAGGACCGGGCGGGCACGTGGGTCGGGGACAACACCGTGCGGGTCTGGGACCTGGACTTCCGGGCCGGCCTGCCGGTTCTGCGCGGTCACACGGACTACGTCTACCCGACGGCCTTCAGCCCCGACGGCCACTGGATCGCCTCCGGGGCGTGGGACCGGACGCTGCTCCTCTGGGACGCGCGCACGGGCGAGGCCTGCGCTCCGCCCATCAGGAACGGCGATCGCGTGCGAACGCTGGCGTTCAGCCCCGACGGCTCCCAACTGGTGTCCGCGCGCCCGGGCCTGCTTCAGGTCTGGGACGTCGGGACGGGCCGGCGGGTGCGGGAGTTCAAGACCGCGGCGCCGAACACCAACGCCGTGGCGTTCCACCCCGACGGCACCTCGCTCGCCGTGCTGGACAGCACCGGCGGGGTCACCGTCTTCGACCCCGTCACCCGCGAGCCGCAGCGGCCGACCCTGCGCCAGGGCGCCGGTCACGACACCAAGGCGCTGGCGTACAGCCCCGACGGCCGCTGGCTGGCCGCTGCGGCCCCGGACCAGAAAACGGTCTGCGTGTTCGACACCCGGACCTACGCCCTGAAGGAGCAGTTCCCCGGGCACGAGGGCGTGATCCGCACGGTCGCGTTCAGCCCCGACAGCCGCTGGGTCGCCTCGTGCGGCACGGACCGGCTCATCCGGTTGTGGGAAATCGAGGGGGACGGGCGCCGGGTGCTGCGCGGGCACACCGACGACGTGTTCGCGCTGGCCTTCCACCCCGGCGGCACGCGCCTGGCGTCGGGCGGGCGCGACCGGGCGGTCTGGCTCTGGGACTGGGCGAGCGAGGAGGACGTGGTTCGGCTCCCGGGCCACACGAGCTACGTGTGGTCGCTGGCGTTTAGCCCCGCCGGCGGGACACTCGTGTCCGGCTCCGGCGACCAGACGGTGCGCTTGTGGGACACCGCTCCGCTCGCGGAACGCTACAAGGCGCGCCGGGAGATCGAGGCGGTGCGGCCGGAGGCGGAGCGGCTCGTGAAGCGGCTGTACGAAGAGAAGAAGGACGGCGCGGCTGTGGTGGCGGCGCTCCGCGCCGACCGCACCCTGAGTGACCCGCTGCGACACGCCGTCTTCCGCGTCGTGATGCTCCGGGAACCGGGCGGCCCCAAGTCGCGGTGATTCGACCGCTTCTGCGGTCGTCTTTCACTCCCGCGGACCGCGGAGTGATCTCGTTTAGAGGCGTTTGAGTTTCACGCGGGCGTCGGCGGTGGTGAACGGCCAATCGACCTGGCACTTGGCGGTGCTGCGGCCGACTCGGCGCGGCGGAGTAGGTCGAAAAGAGAGTCGCTGTCGTATTAAAGTCTGCCGCTCGATTCGAGCGGAGACTTTTTCGTCGCGGGGGCGGGCCTCTTCGCGTTGGCTCTCACATTCCCGGCCCGCCCGTTCGTATTCCTAACGAACGGGCGGACCGGTGTGGAGGCATCCGGTGAGCGGTCCGGATGCCGTCCCAGAAGGGCTCCGGCCGTTCGGGCGCGAAGGTCGCCCCCGGTCCGAACGGCTCTGTTACGGGTCGCTGTCGAACAGCCCCTCGAACGGGGTGAGGTCCGTGACCTGATCCGGGTCGCCCGCGCTGTTGAACAGGAACCAGTCCGTCCCCTCGTCGCCCGCGAGCCGGTCCACCGCGGCGTCGTCGAACACGGTCCGGTTCGACCCTTCGGCCCGCAATACCGCCGGTCCGTTGACCCCCGTGGACCCCGCCCCCGACAGGTTCGCGACCCGGTCCGCGAAACTCCGGTCCGATCCCCACTCGGCCCGGATCAGCACGAGCGCCGCGAGGTTCGCGTCGAACGAGGTGAACCCCGCGACGAGGATGTCGTCGGCCCCGTTGCCGCCGAGCAGGTCGGCCCCCGCTCCGCCGATGAGGATGTCCCGGCCCGACCCGCCGAGCAAGGCGTCGTCCCCGGCGCCGCCGACCAATACGCTCGGCCCGCCGCCGGCCTTGAGCCGGTCGTTCCCGGTCCCGCCGAACGCGACCACCGGCACCGCGATCCCCCCGGCGATCTGGACCCGGTCGTCCCCGCCATTCGCGTAGACGACGATCTGGGCCACGCCGAGCCAGATCGTCTGGGCGCCGTTGAAGATCACCTTGATCTCGGGGACGCCCCCGCCCGGCGTCACCTTGATGTCGTCGGGGCCCTCGGTGCCGACGATCGTGAGCACCCCGTCCACCAGCGTGATGCCGGGCGCCCCCGTGACGACGACCGAGTACGTCACCGTCGTCGCGCCGGCGTCCTTGTCGGTAACGGTCAGCGTGATTGTGTAGGTACCCGGTTCCGTCGGGACGAACGCGAACGTCGGGCCGGTCGTGGCCGTGCCGGTCAGGTCGATCGGCGTGGCGGCGCGCGAGACCTGCCACGAGTAGGAGAACCCCGCCGCCGTGTCCGCGATCCCGGGGTCGGCGACGCCCGCCGCGGCGAACGTTAACACGGTGCCTTGCTGCCCCGTTGCCGGCCCGCTGATGCTCGCGGTCGGCGCAACGTTGGTGATGCTGACGGTCGTCGTGTCGATGGCGCTCGCGCCGGCAGAGTCAGTGACCCGCAGGCGAATCGTGACGGCCGCCCCCGAGTAGCCGTCGAGCGCCGCGGCGGAGAAGGTCGGGTTCGCGCCGGTGGCGTCGTCGAACTGGCCATCGTTGTCGAGGTCCCATTCGTAGGTGAGTGTGCCCGCCGCCTGGTCGGGGTCGGTCCCCGAGCCGCTCAGCGGGATCGATCCCCCTTCGGCGACGGTGTACGGCCCGCCGGCGTCGGCGGTCGGCGGGGTGTTGTACACCGGCGTCGAGACGGCGGAGAACTCGGACGTGCCGTCAGCGCCGGTCGCCGTTGCCGTGATGATCTCGCCGACGACTGTGGCCGCCAGCCCCGTGGCGGTGAACGCAGCGTTCCCGGAGCTGTCGGTGCACACGGTCCACGAGCCGAGATAGCGACCGCCCTCGCCGTAGCCGGAGGGGTCGGCGGTGGTGCTGGCGTAGAAGTCGAGCGTGAACGTCGTGCTCGCCTTGCTATGGAGGGTGCCAGTGACAGTCGTGGTCGCTCCGCTCTGCGCGAACGCCACCGCGGGGAAGTTCTGCAACCCATTGATGCCAACATCGGCGTCGAGGGTGTCATTGGCCGTCACACCGTTGTCCGCGTTGTCGATGCCGAGGCCGCCGTTCTGCGAGATCGCGTTGCCGCGAATCACGACCCCTGCGGGCAATCCCTCCCAGGGGTTCAGCGTCACGCCGGTGCCCCCATTCCCGCGGACGACGTTCCCCTCGCCCGGTCCGGTCCCGCCGATCACCGCACCGATGACCTGGCCGGCGATGTGAATCCCGTCCACGGTGTTTCCGAGCGTCGTCGAGCCGGCGGGGTTCGTCCCGACGTAGTTTCCCTGAATGACAAGGCCGGTACCGGTGTTGGGCGCGCGCGATCCCATCACGATGCCGTGATTACCGTTGGCACCGACCACGTTTCCGCGGATCGTGACATTCGTGGGCGGGCCCCATCCCGGCCCAATGATCCCGTTCATCAGGTTGCCGCGGCGGAGCGTGCCGGTGACGTCGGTACCGATGGAGTTGCCCTGAATGGTCACGCCGGCGTAGACCTCGATGCCCGACTCGCGGTTGCCGCTGATGACGTTGCGCGCCCGCGGGTCGGGGCCGCCGACCACGGTCGTGCCCGTGACGATCAGGCCGGTCCGGTAGTTCGGGATCACGGTCGCGCCGTCCGCGCCAAGGCCGATGAGATTACCCTGGATCGTCGCGTTCGCGAGCGCGACGCCAGACGAGCCGTTCCCGAATCCGTTCCCGCTAATCACATTCCCTACCCCCGTGCCGGGGATGTCCGTCAGTCCGCCAAGGGTGATGCGGGCGTTGGGCCTATTGCCGTCGTTGAGCACCCCGTAGCCCCCGTTCCCCAAGGCCACCAGCCCGGTCACATCGACGCCGATGTAGTTCCCCGTAATCGTGGTTCCGGCCCCCCAATCGAGAATGCCGTTGCCCACGTTCCCGCTGATGACGTTCCGCTCGGCGGCGGTCGTCCCGCCGATGAAGTTGTTCATCAACCCGGGGGCGATGCCGATGCCATTCATGCTGTTGCCGATCGCAGCCGCGCCCGCCGCGTTGGTGCCGATGCGGTTGCCCTGGACGACGTTGAACTCGCACGCCCCGTTTGCCGACTCGATGGCAATGCCGTTGCGGTTCCCACTGATCAGGTTCCCAGCCCCGGGGGCCGCGCCCCCGATCAGGTTGCCATTCGAATTGATGTAAAGTGTGATGCCTTCGTAGCGGTTGGGAACGGCCGCGGTGCCGGACGCGTTCGTCCCGATTCGGTTTCCCTGGACCACTTGATTGCTGGCCCGTTCGAGGATCAATCCACTCCACTCGTTGCCGGAGAGCACATTCCCGGCTCCGGTCGTCGTGCCGCCGATCGTGTTGCTCGCGGACGTGTTTAACACATGTACGCCGTACAGAGCGTTCCCCAGGTCCGCCGTGCCGCTAACATCAACGCCGATGTAGTTGCCGGCGATCAGGTTGTTCCCCGACCCTGGCCCTACGATCTGCACGCCGCTCCCGAGGTTCCCGCTGATGACGTTCCGGGTCGAAGCGGTCGTGCCGCCGATGGTGTTGCCGGCGGCGTTAATCACGCGAATCCCATCGAGCATGTTTCCCAGGGCTGCGGTGCCCGTCACGTCCGTGCCGATGTAGTTCCCGGCGACCACGTTGCCCGTGGTCCCCGAGCCGGTGATGAGGACGCCGGAGCCGGCGTTGCCGCTGATGAGGTTGGGGGTGCCGACCGACTCCAACAGCATCGAGACCGGGCCGTTAAGTCCATCCGCGGCAGTGAGGAAAACGCCGAGATCGGTACCGTCGGAACGGAATCGGGACACAGAATGACCTGCATGATCGACGACATAGAGTAAGCCGTCAGGACCAAACTGAATTTCGGCGCTGGCGCCGAGCGACCCTCCCGAAGCAAAGGTATCGATGAACGCGCCCGTTGTGGGGTTGTAACGGGCGATAACGTGACTGCCGTAAGAGGCGACGTAGAGCCGGCCGAGGCCATCGAACGCCAGGCCTTGTGGTCCATTGACGGTTGCAATCTCACCGAGGTACGCACCCGTGGTCGCGTTATACTTTTTGACGCTGCTCGTGTAATAACTGGCCACGTACAGCAACCCATCGGGCCCAACAATCATATCCCCCGCTCCGTTCAGCCCGTTCCCGGTGGTGAAGACATCGACGAACGCCCCGGTCGTGGCGTTAAATCGACGAATTTGGTTGTTGTAGAATCCCGGCACGAGCAGGTGATTGTCAGGTGTGAAGAGGATGAAGTGAGGATCGACGACCGTGTCGGCGATGAAGACATCGATGAAAGCGCCGGTCACTCCGTCGTAGCGGAGAATCTTGCCAGTCCCACGGCTGGAGACGTAGTAATTCCCATCCGGTCCTACTTTGACATCGTAGGCTACATCGAGTCCGCCGCCCGAGAGATTCGGCCCGACCGCGTCGCCCGAGTGAGTTGCGAAACGAAGCACATTATCCCCGAAGTAATTCGGGATCAGGATCTCCGTACTCGCGCCAACGGAGTTGTTGCTCGCTCCGTTTTCGATGCTCACACCCGTTGCGTTGGGCACCGCCACGGTTCCGGTCACGTCGGTCCCGATGTAGTTGCCGCCGATCTCGTTCCCCGTCGTGCCGGGGCCGGAGATGCGAATGCCGCTACCGCCGAACCCGTTCACGACCAGCCCGCGGACGACACTGTTCGACGCCGTGATCGTCAGTCCAGTCGCCCCCGCGCCGGCGCTGCTGCCGCGCAGCTCGACGACGGGCATGCCCGCAAAGTCCGGCTCCGACCAGCCGTCGATCGTCACGGCCTCCGTGATGGTGGGAAGTGCCGACACTGGCTGAATCGTGTGCGGACCGGCACCAGGAATGTTGAACGTGACAACATCGGCCCCCGCAGTCGCGTTGGCGTCGAGGATCGCCTGTCGGAGCGATCCCGCGCCGGCGTCGGCGGTGGTCGTTACGTTGAAGGTCGCGGCCGGGACGCTGCGGTCCTCGAGTTGTTCGGCGACGAGGCGGGCGCGGGCGAGTTTGCGAGACACGGGCTACTCCTGAAGAAAGAAGGTTCGATGAAGCACCGACGGGGTCGGGGGCGACCGCTAGGGGGCGTACGGGTTACGAACGCGGCCGATTTCCCTCCAGGGCACGTCGGGGCCGGCCGAAACCGGACGGGTGTAGATCGGACCCGGACCCCAGACGTAGGTCCGCAGGTGATCGCCATCGACGAACAACCTTTCCTGGCCGACCGGCCACGGACCGACCGGAGTCCAGGCCGCGTCGGGGTTCGCCGCGGGCCGCTGGAACAGGCGCTTGCCGTCCGTCGCGAATAGCGTGTCCCCGGCCGCGGCGACCCCGGTCAGGTTCAGGTCGTTAGTGCCCCACTTCCAGCCGGCCGTTCGGTCGGTCAGCGGCCGGGAATACAGGCCGGACGGCTCGACGGTCATGCACAGTTGGCCGCCTGCGACGAACAACTGACCGAGGCGGAGGTTCCCCAGCGCGAGGGGGGGTTCGTCGCACCACTTCTCCCACGGCGCGGTCGGGTCGTTGAGGGGCCGCGACCGGATCATCCCGTGCGTGTAGCAGTACACCCGGCCGTCCGCGACCAATGGACCCCACCCCGGGCACGTGCCCGCGGACCGCCACCAGCCGGGGTCGTCGCGGACGAACAGGGCGCCGTCTCGGGTCGCCGCCACCAGCCCGCCGGGGAAGCCCGACACCCCACGCGTCTCGGTCGGCAGGAGCACCGTGCCCCCCGGCGCACCGAACAGCGCCCGGACCTGGTCCGGCTCGGCCCGCTCGTCGGGCGGGAGTCTGGCGAACAACTTCTCCGCCGCGGCGAACTCCTCCCGGCCGCGAACAATTACCGTAGGTGGACCGAACGGGTTCGGGATCTTGAGTTCCATCGGCTTGTCCGGGTCGATCCAGTACCAGTCCGTTTGACCGTCCGATTGGCCGCGAATCGTCAAGCGGCGAAGGACCATGCAGTATCGCGCTTGCAGGCGGGACGGAAGTCCGGCCGCGTCTGGCACGGGCGGGGTCACCCGGAACTCGATTTCGACCTCGGACCCCACCGCCCGGACGCCAACCACTCCGACCTGATGGGGCGGCGGGTAGAACTTCTGCACCAGGTCGCGGAGCGGGGTCGCGAGTTCGTCCGTCGCGATCCGGGCGTTCCGCTCCTGGAGCGTTTCGCGCTTTGGGGTGATCGACGCCAGGGGGACCGGTCCACGAGCGCCCGGCGGCGCGACCGGATCGTTGGCCCGCCACCCGATCGCCACCCCGCCGGCGGCCACCCCCGCGCACGCCACCGACTTCCAGTTCAGCCACCGCGGAGCAACCGCCAGCGGCTCGCTCGCCGCCGCCCACGCCGTTGTCGCGAGGCGGTCCAATACCGCCTCGCTCGCCGCGTGCGAGGGGTCTGCCAGGGCCGTCCCCAACAGGGTCGTCGGCAGCCCGAGCCGCAGCGCCTCGGCCCGCATCCGCTTCAACCCCTGTGCCACGTAGGAATCGACCGTTCCCTTGGGCCACCCCAGAACCTGCGCCGCCTCCGCGTGGGTCAGCCCCTGCCAGTAGACCAGTTCGATCGGCCGCCGGAACCGGTTCGGCAGCGCCGCCAGCAGCCGGTCCACCTCGTCCGCGTGGTCGGCGTGTGGGGTCGCCGATACCGCCGGCTCGGCGCAGGCGACGCGCTCCCGCTTCCCGCGGAACCACGCCTTCCGCCGCAGGTGCTTCGCGTGGTTGGTGGCGGTCTGGTACGCCCACGCCGCGGCCGCGTGGTAGGACGCGATCGCCCCCCGCTTGCGGATCAGGTCGCGGAACGTGTCCTGGAACGCCTCCTCGGCCAGGTGGTCGTCGCGGAGGATTGCCCGACACCGCTGGTACACGCGGCCGCCGATCCGCTCCAGCAGGACGCGGAACGCGATCTCGTCGAGGTCATCGCGGACCTTCGCCCAGAGGTCATCCGGCGCGAGTTGCCGGTACACCTCGGCCGACACGTGCTGGCGAAGGAGGTTGAGGAACGCGGGCGTCATAAACACCAGAATTGCACGAGGCGACGATCTGCTTACATTATTCTTCGGCGCTACCCGCAACCCGCCCGGGGTATCGATCGCTGAAGCCCTCCGTCTGTTGAGTCCGTAGCTCACCGGGGGCCGAGCGTAACACCGCTGTTAACTCGACTCGGTTAGATGTCCGCCAGATGAAGGAGGAGGGGGGTTTGGACCACTTCGAGGGTCGGAGTTGACGGGCTTTCATCACCGCGCGGCGATGGTGTTGGCCGTCGGGTTCTTGTTGCTCGAACAGCCCCGGCCCACGGCGAAGTACGTGAAAAAAGGGGCACCGGGCCGCCCCTGACGGTGCCGGGCATTCGTCGGGCGCTCCAACACTCGTGCAGAGCGGGGATGCCAAGGAGATCACTTGTGTCCTGACGTCGTTTACGCCGGGTAAGGACGAGTGAGCCGCCCGACCGAACCGCGTCGTCCGCACGAGTGTCCGTGATGACATGAGCGAAGGCATGATCGAAATCGACGGGTCCGAAGGCGAAGGCGGCGGGCAGATCCTGCGGTCGGCGCTGGCGCTTTCGATCCTCACGCGACGGCCGTTCAAGCTGGTCAACATCCGCGCGAACCGCTCCAAACCGGGGCTGCAACCGCAGCACCTCATGTGCGTCCGCGCCGCGGGCAACATCAGTGGGGCCACCTATAAGGGCGGGTCAGTCGGCTCCAGTGTGCTGTACTTCGAGCCGGGCGCGGTCAAGAGCGGCAGCTACACCTTTTCCATCGGCACCGCGGGCGCAACGAGTCTCGTGCTGCATACCGTTTACCTGCCGCTGGCGTTCCGCGGCGACAAACCGTCGGAAATTACGATCACCGGCGGGACACACAACGCGCACGCGCCGTGCTATCACTTCCTCGAAACCACGTGGACCGCGTACATGGCGCGGATCGGCATTCAGGTGGAGGTGAAAATGCCGCGCCCCGGGTTCTACCCGCGCGGCGGCGGCGAGATCCGGGCCGTCGTGCATCCCTGTTCGCGTGTCAACGGGCTTTCGCTCCTCGCGTGCCCGGAGTTGACCACCGCGGGCGGGTTCAGCGCGTTCGCGGGGCTGCCGGAATCGGTCGGAAAACGCCAGGCGCGGAGGTTGAGCGTTCGGATGAAGTCGGAAGGCGTTGAATCGCACATTCCGGTGGAAGAATGGCAAGCGGCGAACCCGGGCAGCGTCGCGGCGGTGATCTTCCGGCAAGCGCCGGTCCCGCCGCTGTTCTTCGGCTTGGGCGAACGCGGCAAGCCGGCCGAAAGCGTGGCGGACGACGCCGCGGACGAAGCCATCGCCTTCCGCGACGCGAAGTGCCCGGTCGATCCGCACTCGGCCGACCAACTGCTGCTCCCGCTGGCGTTCAGCGACGACGCCAGCGAGTACCGCACGTCGGAAATCACGCGGCACACGACAACCAACATGGAAACCGTGCGGCGTTTTACGGATCGTAGTATTCAGGTCGAATATGGCGCCGGCAAATCGGGGGTTGTGCGCGTCGCCGCGCGGGTATAATGCGGCAACCCACAGTCTGTTCGTAGTGACCCGCTTCAGCGGGTCTGCCTTTCTTCTTGTGGCACAGACTTTCCAGCCGGTGAGCCGGATAGCTATAGGGCACACAGGCTCGAAAGCGAAGAGACCGGCTGAAGCCGGTCACTACGAACGAACACCAGGAGACCGATGTCAGACCTGACGATGCAGATTGCCCAGATCGTTCCCTGCACCGAGGCCGAGGGTCCGGGGAAGCGGTTCGCGGTGTGGTTCCAGGGGTGCCCGCTGCGGTGCCCGGGGTGCTGCAACCCGGAGTTCCTCCCGTTCAAGGGCGGGCACACACGGACGCTGCGCGAAATCGCCGGCGAACTTCGGCGCGCGCAGGAAGAAAACGGCGTCGAAGGGATCACGCTCATGGGCGGCGAGCCGTTCGCCCACGCGCCCGCGGCGCTCGCACTCGCACAAACTTCACGACAACTGAGTTTGTCGGTCATGGTGTTCAGCGGGTACACCATCGAGGAACTTCGGGCGCGGTCGGAACCGGAGGTCGCCGAACTGATCGCCACAACGGACATCCTGGTGGACGGGCCGTACCTCCGCGAGCAGCCCGACACGGAGCGCCGGTGGATCGGATCGCGGAACCAGCGAATCCACTTCCTCACCCCACGTTACTCTTACGACGAGCAGTGGTGGAAGAAGAACACGCTCGAGATCCGCGTCGATAAAGACGGGATCAGTGTGAATGGCTTTCCGGCGGCCGATGCAGTAGGCTTGTGGAAGGGGTGGAAACGGAAGAAACCTAACCCCCCAACCCCCTTCCCTAAGAAGGAAGGGGGAGAAAGAACGCTTCCTCCTTCTCTTAGCCCCTCTCCCCCTGGGGGAGGGGTTGGGGAGGGGTTAGGTTCTGAAGCAAAGCAAGGAACCGACACGAAATGACGCGCACCGCCGTCCCACCGACTCAACCGCCGGAGCCGGAAGGGCCGCGGCAGGTCACGAAGTTCGAGTTCAACCTGCTCCGCATCTTGCGGTTCCTCGTCGGTCACTTCCCGGCCGATCAGGGACTGCAACTCGTGCGCACCCCGATCACCCGGCCGGAGTGCATCAGCGGCGGCGCGGTCGAGCTGGTAAAGGACACGCTCGGCAAGGCGAGCATCCTATTTCTCACCCGCGCCGGCGGGTGGCGGAACGACAAGTACCTGCGGAACAACGCCCCGACACCCGGCCGCGTGTGGGACCGCATCCCGCTCGACGAACGGGCGCTGTTGTTCTCGCGTCCCGTCCTCGATTTCCTCCTCTGGCTGACCGCGGAGAAGGTTCACGAGACGAAACTGGCCTGGGACGCGGCGCCCAAAGCGCTCACGCCGGCGGACGAGCTGTTCTTCGCACTCGCGTTCGACGCGACCCGCTCCGACCCGGACGTACTCGCAGTGTTGCGGAAGAAGGACACATTCACGCGGAACCCGTTCTGCTGGCTGATGAACCCCGCGGACGTGGCCGACCCGGAGAGCAACAAGCCGCTGCCGCCGGACTTCGCCCCGATGTTTACCGGGCAGCGCGCGGTGCTGCTCGAATGCCTCCAGACGCACCTCGCGGTGCGCTGGACCCGCACCGAGCGGGCGAAGGGTCAGATCGGCGACTGGCGGAAGATGCGGCAACAGGGCGTCGCCGAGTTCGCGGCCCTTCAGGGTTACCTGAAGGCCGCGGAAGCCGCCCGGCGGACCGACCTCGCGCGGTTCGTGCTGCGAACCAACGCGGCCGTTTTGCAGTCCGATATGACGCCGATGTTCTGGACCGGCGGGTTGCAAGGCAGTGGGCCCCCGCGCCTGGCCGACCGGCTCGAAACGCAGCGCGCGGCGCTGGCGGTGCCGCGCCAGATGGAAATTCTGGAAACCTGGCAGGAGCGCGCCCGATTCGTCGGGTATTTTGACGAGGACTACCAGGCGAGCCAGATGTGGAAGGCCGACTGGGAGGCGGTCAACGGCGATCGAGTCGCGGCCCGCGCCCGGGCCACCGTCGAGATGCTCGAACCGCTCCGCGGACCCGTGAATAGTGGGCAGCCGGCAGCGGGCAGTGGGCAGCAAGCAACAGAAAACCCCACTGATAGTCCCGGTTGAGCGCGTTGTGTTCCGTTCGTGTTTCTCTTACTGTCCACTGCACACTGCCCACTACTCACTGGAGCGAAGCGACATGAGCCGCGCATACCGCATTACCGTGAAGGAATCCGAATCGCGCAACCTGAAGGCCGACGACGAGATCTGCACGCAACTGGAGATCCTCGAAATCCTCCCGCCGGAGGACATGGCCACGCTACTCAAGGAAGAACTCAAGAAGCGTGGGTTCGAGGAGCAAGACGACGGCACGATGGTTCGCAAGGACGAGGGCTGCACGGTCACGATCGACCCCTGCTCCGGCGAAGTGACCGTGAAGGCCGAGACCGCGGAGACGGTCAACCAGGAGGCCAAGCGCGAGGCCACCGGGTTCAACGACGTCGGGCCGAACGAAAAGAGCCTGCGCGAGAAGGTCAAAGATCAACTGAAGCAGGACCTGGACAAGAAGTTCGAGCAGGAGCAGTCGAAGCTGCAAGGCAAGGCCACCGAGGCGCTCGAGAAGCACCTCCAGGAGCTTCAGCCGGAAATCAACGCGGTCGTGAACCAGGTGACCCGCGACGCGCTCAAGCAGAAGGCCCAGCAGATGGGCACCGTGAAGGAGATCAGCGAGGATGCCGAGAGCGGCTCGCTGACGATCAAGGTCGAAGTCTAACCGCAGCAGGCAGTGGGCAGCAGGCAGTGGGCAGTCAGAAAAGACCGCCCTTTGCTGCTCCGTCTTCGCTGTCTTTGCGTCTTTAACTGTCCACTGCACACTGTCCACTGCACACTGTTATGAGCATCACCATCACCGAAAAAGACCTGCCCAGCAACCTCACGCCCGGCGAGGCGGTCGAGGCCGCGTATAGCGCCGAACTCGCGGAGGTCGCCAGCAAGCTCGTCCGCGGGCTGCCGACGCTCATCGAGTGCGACAAGGAGCTGGCGCCGTACCTGTTCATGAACGTGCGCGACCGGCTCCGGCAGGCCAAGCTCCAGTGCATCTACCTCGACGGCCGGCAGCGCGAGCAGCAACAGGGCGCGATCCCGCAGGGGCTGATCGGCACGATGATCTCGCAGCTCCGCGACGCGGTGCGCGGGGCCACCGAGCGCCGCGTCGTCGTGCTCCCGCACCTCGACCTGCTCACCACCGAGAAGGGTGGGCTGACCGGCGAGGCGCGCGAGGTCATTCCACTCCTGTACGAGAACCCCGAACTCGTGTGGCTGGGGTTCAAGGATCCGTCGTTCCCGCTGCCAAAGGTGATCGAGAACCTGTTCCCGCACCGGCTGAGCATTCTGGGCATCTCGCGGAACCGGCTGCGGCACCTCATCACGCAGAAGGAGAGCCGGAAGTTCGGCAAGAACTTCATGCCGTGGCAACTTTACAAGCACGTCTCCGGTGTGAACGCGGTGCGGCTCCGTCGGCTGCTCTCGACGCTCGAAGGCGAGGACTACCCGGCCGACCCGAAGCGCGCGTACGCCCAGTTGCGCCAATCGACACTGAGCGGGACCATGGAAATCCCGTCCGTTGACCTCGACAAGGACATCGGCGGCTACACGAAGGTGAAGGCCAAGCTCAAGAGCGAAATCCTCGACACGCTGTCGAAGCGCGACCGCGCGACCGACGCGGAAGAGGTTTCGCGGCTGGAGGAACTGATCCCGCGCGGGATGATCTTCTGGGGGCCGCCCGGCACCGGGAAGACGTACTTCGCGAAAGCCATCGCCGCCAGCATCGGGGCC
>CAZBXY010000167.1:0-17222 GCA_964495365.1 uncultured Frigoriglobus sp.
GGCGCACGGGTACATGGCCGGCCCGGCGCTCACGGTGGAAGAGTCACAAGTCGTAAAGTCCTAACGTCGTAAAGTCGAAGGCCGTGAGTCGATGGTTTCGACTTGACGACTTGTGACCTTACGACCTTCGACGGTGAAGTTATGAGGCGGTCGCTCGGCCCGGTCGGCGGGCCTGTCACGGTGTTCGTGCTGATCGCGGTCCTCGTGGCTGCGGGGTTGGGCTGGGTCACGGTCGCCGCCCTGCGGGTCGAACAGGCCCAGCGCGAGGCCGCGGCGCGGGCCGAACTCGACCACAACTTGCGCGTCGCGGTGCGTCAGCTCGACACCCGGATGCTCTCCACCCTCACCATCGAGGACGGGCGCCCGTTCTATCACTACTCGTCCCCCGACCCGCTCACCGGCTCGACCGCAGGCCCCACGCCCCTTCTGGCCGCGCTGTTCCCCGACTGGATGAAGCTGCACGTCCAACTCGACCCGGCGACCGGGTGGGAGTCGCCGCAGGTGCTCTCGCCGGCGGCCTGCGAGCGCGTGGCCGACGCATGGCCCGACCTGCCGCTGCGGAACAACACCGCCGACCGCGCCGCGGTGCTCGAAACGGTGAGGGACAAGTACCCGGTGGCGAACACCTGGAGCTTTCTGTGCGCGCGCGACCCGCCGGCCGACGCGGGGCCGTTCGCCGCAGCGATGCTCGACCCGCTCCCGCCGTCGGGCGCGCCGGTCGCCCTCGTGCCGCCGGCCTCCGGCCCCAAACCGCCCCCGCCCGACCTGGATTCGGTGCAGGTCGGCGCGTCGAGCGGCTCGTTCCGCCTCCTCGGCTGGGAACTGACCCGCCGCGCCGGCCAGCCAGACGACCGCGCTGCCAGTGCCAAGAAGGAGTTCGCCAACCCCGCGCCGCAGCCGCCGTTCGTGCAGCCGCCGATTCAACAACAGGTGGCGCAGGCGCCCGGGTTCAACGCCGGGCGCGCAAACAGCCCCGACACCGAGCGCCAACTGAACGACTTCCGCAACCGCTCGGGGACCATTTCGCGCGGGCTCCAGGAGGCGAAGAACGTCGGGCAAGAGTTCCCGATGTACGGGAAGGGCTACCAGCAGAACTACGGCCCCGCCGGCGACGGAAAGACGCAAGCTGCGATCGGGAACGGGCCGGGCCAGCCGAACCCCGCGCCGCCGGGGCCGGGCGGCCCGAATCCGCCCGGCTCGCAATCGACCGAGAGAGACAAGGGCGGGCGCGCCGGCCCGGTGCCGGTCGATCCGGCGATCGACCGGCCGAAGGAGGAGGCCGGCAACGAGCGCGCGTACGAGTTGCTGAAGAAGCTCCAGGCGGAGCAGTTCCGCGAAACCGCCGACGGGAACGGGAACCGGAAGCCGCCGGGCGGGCCGCGACTCGTGGCGCCCGCGGAGGACCGCCCGCTCCTGGCGCAGAACAACACGCTCGTGATCAACCCCACCGGAAACACCGCGGCCTTCAATTACGTCGGGCCGGTCGGGGTGAACATCCACCTCGGTTCGATGCGCCCGCAGTGGATCACCGCGGCCGACGGGACCGAAACGCTCGTGCTGGTGCGGGCCGCGAAGCTCGACGACAAGATCATCTACCAGGGCGTGATCCTCGACTGGGAGAAGTTGGAACTGGTGTTGCGGGAGGAGGTGAAGGAACTGCTTCCCGGCGCGCGACTGGTGCCGGTCAAAGACGCGGCGGAGGTTTCGCCCGACCGCGCGATGACCGCGCTGCCGGTGCAACTCGACCCCGGCCCGCAACCGGAATTGCCGCCAGCGGGGTGGACGACGCTGCGCATGGGTCTGGTGCTGGCGTGGGTCGCGGCACTGGTCGCGTTCGCGGCGGTGGGCTTTAGCGGGTGGTCGCTGATCGACCTCGCCGAACGCCGCATCCGGTTCGTCTCCGCGGTGACGCACGAACTGCGCACCCCGCTCACCTCACTGCGGCTGTACCTCGACTTACTCATGAGCGGGATGATTCACGACGAGGCGAAGCGCCAGGAGTACCTGAACACGCTGGCGACCGAATCCGACCGCCTCCACCGACTGATCGACAACGTGCTGGACTTCGCGAAACTCGAAAAGCGTGCCAAGAACGGAAGCATGGCGCCCCTGAAGGTGAGCGACTTGGTCGAACAGTTGCGTTCGACCTGGACCGATCGCGTTGCGGCTGACGGGAAGGAACTGGTGGTCGTCTCGACGCTCCCGGCCGAGGCGGAGGTCTGCACCGACGCGACGATGGTTCACCAGATCGTGGGGAACCTGATCGACAACGCGCGGAAGTACACTCGTGACGCGGAGGACAAGCGCATCTGGCTGTGGGCGAAGCCGGGCGGGGCCGGGCGCGTGGTGTTCGAGGTCGAGGACCGCGGCGCGGGGGTCGAGCCGGGCGAGCGGAAGACGATCTTCAAGCCGTTCCGCCGCGGAGAGCACGCCGACACGCGGGCCGGCGGCGCCGGCCTGGGCCTGGCGCTGGCCAAGCAGTGGGCGGAGGTGCTGGGCGGCACGCTGAGTTACCGCCCCGCGGAGGGCGCCCCGGGCGCGTGCTTCCGGCTGGAATTGCCGGTAAAATGACTTCTTGTGGTCCGGTCACTCCGTGACCGGTCTTCGGAATCCGGTCACGGAGTGACCGGACCACAGGAGGAATCAGGATGGCGTGCCCTGGCCAGGAACCTGTCGAATACACCGAAGAAACCATCGTCGTTCTCAGCGGGTTGGAGCACATTCGCCAGCGGCCCGCAATGTACATCGGTTCCACCGGTCCTCGCGGCCTGTGCGATCTCCTCTTTGAACTCGTTATCCAATCGCTCGCGGAAGTTGTCGCCGGCTATGGGCGCTCGGTCCGTCTCACCCTTCGTGCGGACGGCTCGGTCGAAGTGGATGACGATGGCCGTGTACTGCCGGCCATCGAACAGGCCTTTGCTGTCCTCGACGGGCATCACGGGTACTGTCCGTACCCAAGCGGACGCGGCTACTTCGGTTATCCGGTCGCGAACGCGTTGTCGGAGTGGTTGCGGGTCGAAGCGCGAAGCGGCGCAGAAGTACGCATCCACCAGTTCCAGCGCGGGGCCGCCGAGCCGTCCGCTCAACTGGTCGGCGCGCTCGCACGCGACGGGCTGACGATCGCGTTCCGGCCGGACCCCGCAATCTTCGGCGCCGCACAGTTCGACGCCGGCGAGATTCGCGAGCGACTCCAGCAGCTCGCGTTTTCGCACAGCGGCGTTCGGATCACCTTCGCCGACGAAACCACCGGTACGCGCGACGAGTTCGAGTTCGCCGACGGCATCCGCGAGTGCGTCAAGTTTCTGAACGAGGGGCGACGGCCGCTGCACGATGCGATGATTATCCGCGGAGAAGAACAGGGCGTGCGGTACGAGGTCGGGTTGCAGTGGTGTGCGGAAGCCGAGGAGGTGCGGCGCTCGTTCGCGAACCAACGGTACACGGCCAACGGCGGAACCCACGATGCGGGCTTACGCGCCGGGGCCGCGATGGGGCTACTCGATTTCATCCGCGAACACGCACCGCAATCGGTCGAACTGACGCCCGAAGACCGGCGCGCGGGGCTAACGGCGGTTGTGTCCGTGTGGCTCCGCGATGTCATGTTCGAGAGCGCGACGCGGTCGCGGCTGAACAACTCGGAGGTCGAAGGAATCGTGAGGGCCGCGGTGCGCCGGGGCGTGTGCGACTACTTCGAGGCCAACCGCGCAGCGGCCGACCGCGTGGTGAAGGCAATCAGCGAAAAGCAAGCCGCACGATCAACGCAGAAAAAGACACGATCAGAAGAAGAATCGGTTTGAACACAATCTTCTGTCTTGATCGTGTCTTCTCTGCGTTGATCGTGCGGCCTCTTCTTCGTCGCTTCATCACTTCACGAACTTGCTCACCATGCCGAGGAACTCGGCGTTCGATTTCGTCTTCGAGAGCTGCTTCACCATCGCCTCCATCGCCTCGATCGGCTTCATCTGCATCAGGCTTCGGCGCACGAGCGTGACCTGCTCCAGCATCTCCGCGGGGAGCAACCGCTCCTCCTTGCGCGTGCCGCTCGCGCCCAGGTCGATCGCCGGGTACACGCGGCGCTCGGCCAGTCCGCGGTTCAGCACCAGTTCCATGTTCCCGGTGCCCTTGAACTCCTGAAAGATCACCTCGTCCATCCGGCTGCCGGTCTCGATGAGCGCCGTGCCCATGATGGTGAGCGTCCCGCCCTCTTCAAAGGCGCGGGCCGCCCCGAAGAGGCGCTTCGGCACCTCCAGCGCCTTCGAGTCCACACCCCCCGACATCGTGCGCCCGCTGCCGGACGTTTTGTTGTACGCGCGGGCCAACCGCGTCAGGCTGTCCAGCAGCACCACCGTGTCCTTGCCCTGCTCGGTGAGGCGCTTGGCGCGTTCCACCACCAGTTCCGCGACGCGGACGTGGTTCGCGGTGTTCTGGTCGGAACTGGACGCGATCACCTCGACCGGCGGCGGGGGCGCGGACTCGCCCTCGACCGGCTTGCGGACGATGTTCCGCTTGATGTCGGTGACTTCCTCGGGCCGCTCGTCTACCAGCAGAATCATCAGGTGAACGTTCGGGTGATTCGCCATCACGCCCTGGGCGATGTGCGTCAGCAGCACGGTCTTCCCCGTTCTGGGTGGGGCGACGATCAGGCCGCGCTGGCCCATGCCGATGGGCGTGAACATGTCCATGACGCGGGTCGTGAGCGGCTCGGGGCCGGTTTCCAACCTGAGCCACTTGGTCGGATCGACGGCGGTAAGTTCGTCCCAGTTCCGCCGGCGGTACGCCTTCGGGTCGCCGCCTTCGATCGCGGTGACGGTGGCGAGTTTGGGGCCTTGCCCGCGGCGCGCCGGTTCGAGCGTGCCGGCGAGCATGACGCCTTCGGCGAGGTTCAACTTGTGGATGAGCGGGCCGGGGACATACGCGTCGTTGGGCGCGGGGAGGTAGTTCTTGGCCGGGTTGCGGAGGAACCCGTGACCGCGTTGGTGCATTTCCAGCACGCCGTGCGCGCTGCTGCGGGGATCGGACATGCGAAAACTCAACTCTCGTGGGTCGCTCGGCGCAACCGCGGGCACGGGTCGCCGGGCGACGAAACAATCGCGAATGGAACGGCTATCGCAGGGAGCGGGACGGGTGCGAGCGCGAGCGTCGGCCGTCGGTATGTGAGTGAATCTTACCCGCTGTGCGGGGAGAACGCGAGAGGGAATTCGCGCATCGTGCGCATCGGGCCGCCGGGGCTACTTTCCACCTGTCGGCACGGCCGGTCTCGGGTCCGGACCTGTCTGGAACCGGGTTGGCCGTGGCCCAACTGCCTGGCACCGCGAACCGCCCGCGGCGTAGCGCCGCAGTAACCGCTAGCAGGTGATTCTTTTTGTGTTGCGGGGGTGATCTCGGTGAGGTTCTGATGTGCGGACCCAAAGGAGTCCGCCATGAAGAAGTATCGCGTTACCCTGACGAGCGACGAGCGCGCACGCCCCGCTCGTACACGGCCGTCGTCTCCCGGACGATCGGCCGGAGCCCCCGCCACGTCAGCGTTCCCGCCCACCGCAGCACATCCGCCACCGACGACAGCAACGACCCGTTCCAGTGGCGCTCCAGGATTCCCCAACACCGCTCGATCGGGTTGTACTTGCTGTGGTACGGCGGCAGGTACACCAACTCCACCGCCACCCGGTGCCGGTCCACGAACCCCACCATCCGCTTCAGGAACTGCGTCCGCGAACTGGCGATCTCGGGGCCGTTGTCCAACTCGCTGTGGAGGCGTCGGACGCCGGGGTGGACCGCCTTCCGCTCCCGCCACCACCGGTCGAGGCCGTCGGCCAGGAAGTCTGAGGTCTCCCGCGAGTGGCCGAACAGGAACCACGGTTGGTGGATCGGCACCGCCCCGCGGTTCAACTCCAGCACCCCAAACGGCACCAGAATGGCCTCCGGAGCCATGTCATGATCGAGGGCCTTGACGGCCTCGCCGCCACGGGCCTCACCGCCGCGGGAGAAGTCGCCCACCGTCACTTTCGCCTTGGTATCGATGGAGATCCTCAGCGTGTCCGGGTCGGCTGCGGTCTCGACGCGGGCCTCCTGGACGTGGGCGAAGATGGCGTCGGTCTGGGGGATCTTTTTTGCGGCCGGGCCTTGAGTACCCGACGCAGCTTGTAGCCGAGGCGGTTGAGGATGTCACCGACGGTCTGGCGGGTCGGGACCGCTCCGGCCAACTCGGGGATGGCCCGGAGGGCGTCGCGGACTGCCTTGGCGGTGATCCGGGTGTAGGCGAAGGGGGTCTGGAACTTGGGGTCGGCTTGGGCGTGAGGATCGACCAGGCGGCGGATGTGGTCCTCCAACGCCGGGTGGAGTTCCTCGGTCGCCTTCCGCCCCCGCGACTCGAAGTCCTCGACGCAGCGGATACCGGAGCGGAGTTCGTTCAGGCCAGTGTGGACGGCGTCGCGTCCCCAGCCGAAGGTGGTCTCGGTGAGGCGGGCGGAGCCGCCGCAGTATGTGTTCGCCATCTCGGCCTGGAACCGCCGCCGCTTGTGTTCGGTGAGCAGGGTCGCCGCCAACAGGATGGCCCGCCACGCGTCGTCCGTGAGATCCGCCATGACCGCCTCCTCCGTGAGGCACACGTTGTAGCCGATTCCCGAGGACATCGGTAGATCACCTGCCCGCTACTGCCTCACTTCGGTCGCCCCTCCGGGGCTAAAACCAAATCACTTCTTCTCCTTCGGCATCAGGTTCATTGCCGCCAAGCTCATCGTTCGCACGCCGGTGCGGATGCTCGGCTCCGGTACCGGGGCGTAGGCGTCGGTGTGCATCCCCGGTAACGGCGCCGCGCCCGGCTTTTGGGCCGCGTCGTACTTTTCCTTGGAAACGGTGCCCAGGAAGTACATGAAGATCGGCGTCTTATCGACCGAGAAGCGGCTGAAGTCCTCCGCGCCCATCACCGGCTTGCGGCTCCGCACGTTCTCCGCGCCGAGGATCTCGCGGAACACCGCGCCGCACTTCTGCGCCAAAGGCACGTCGTTGTAAGTCGCCGGCGTGAACTCATCGAGGCTCACCTTCACCTCCGGCGGCGCGGCGTTCGCCCCGACCGCGGCGGCTTTCGCAATGCGGTCGATCGCCTTCAGCACGCGGTCGCGGGTCGCGGTCGTCGTCGTTCGCACGGTCAGTTGAAGCTTCACCTCGTTCGGAATGATGTTGTGCTTCGTGCCGCCGTGGATCGAGCCGACCGTGACCACGACCGGGTCAAGCGGATCGGTCTCGCGGCTGACGATCGTTTGAAGGTCGAGAATGATCCGCGCTGCGAGCACGATCGGGTCGATACTCAGGTGCGGCGCGGCGCCGTGGGCGCCTTTCCCTTTCACCAAGATGTCCACGGTGTCGGCGTTGGCCATTGCGAGACCCTCGCTGAAGCCGAGAGTGCCGGCGGGGTGCTGCGGGTCGGCGTGGAGCGCTAGTGCGTAATCCGGCTTGGGGAACTTCGTGTACAGCCCCGCGTCGAGCATCTGCCGCGCCCCCGCGACGATCTCCTCGGCCGGTTGGGCGATGAACACCACCGTCCCGCTCCAGTTGTCCTTCATCGAAGCGAGTACGCGGGCGGTGCCGACCCACGACGCCATGTGAATGTCGTGCCCGCAGGCGTGCATCACCCCGACCTCGGCCCCGTCGCGGTTCTTCGCCTTCACCTTGCTCGCGTAAGGCAACCCCGTTTGTTCGACGATCGGCAGAGCGTCCATGTCGGTGCGGATCAGGACCACCGGACCGGGGCCGTTCTTCAGCACCGCGACCACGCCGTTTCCGCCGAAGTTCTCGGTGACCTCGTACCCGGCCTTCTTCATCTCCGCCGCGAGCCGCTTGGCCGTGTTCACCTCCGCGAGCGACAACTCCGGATTCGCGTGGATGTGCTGATAAAGGGCGACGAGATCCTTGATTTCGCTGTCCAGTTTCTTGTCCACCTCCGCGAGTCGGTCCTTGACCCATCCCGCCGGCGGTGCGGGCGCCTTGGCGCCCGGTTGTGCCGGTTCGGGCGCTGTGGGGGTCCGCGTTTCGACTCCAGAAAGCGCGAAGACGCTTGTCAGAACGACGAGCAGAGAAAGCCGACGGGGCAGCATGATCGGGCCTTTCGCGAGGAACCGCGGGAGCGGTCAAAAAGGTCGAGAATCCGGCCGGAATCCCGTAAAGGGAATCACTTGGCGGGCGTACAGTATAGTAAGGGCTTTTCCATATTCCAATCGCCACACCAGACAGAAAGGAGATACAACCGTGCCTTCCAAGACGCTGACGGTACAGCAGCGCAAGTCCATTTTCCACGCGCTGGTGGAAGTTCAGGATACACATACCGTGACCGTGGCCGAATCCAAGAAGGAGATCGCCGGCCGGTTCCACATCACGAAGGAACAACTGGAACTGATCGAGCGCGAAGGGGTCGCGAAGGACTGGCCGCCGCTCGGCTGAGGAGTGGCCAGTGTCGGTGGCTAGTGGTTAGAGAAAGACGGTGAAAGGCAGAAGACCAGGCATTCACGCTTCTGGTCTTCTGCCTTTCACTGCTCCTGTCTCTTCACTGGCACTCGCCACTGGCCACTGCTCAGGTTCCGAAGCGGTGTGGGAACATGTGCAGTTCGGCGCCGAATACCAGCGACATGTTGATCGGCGTGAGGATCTCGGTCGGGTGGCCCTGGCACTGGATCGCGCCGTCGCGGAGGCAGAGCACCTCGTGGGAGTGGGCCTGCACCATGTTCAGGTCGTGTGAGACGAGCAGAACCGTCACGCCGGTCTCGCGGTTGATGCTCGAAATCAACTCGTAGAACTTCCTCTGGTCCTTGAAGTCGATCCCCGCGGCCGGTTCGTCGAGCAACAGCAACTCCGGTTGCGGCTCCAGGGCCAGCGCGAGCAGCACGCGCTGCAACTGCCCGCCGGACAGCCCTTCCACCGGCACGTTCAGGCACTCCGGCACGCCGACGCGCTCCAGCATCGTCAGGCTCTTGGCCCGTACCGCCTTCGAGATGCCGAAGAACAGCGGGCGCCGCGAGAGCGTCAGCGCCAGGAAGTCGGCGACCGTGAGCGGCAGGCGGGCGTCGAGCGTGAGCCGCTGCGGCACGTACCCGATCGCGTCCGGGTACGGCTGCGAGTGGTCGTGCCCGCAGTGGAACTGCACGGTCCCGGTGTGCGGGTACTCGTTGACCAGCGCGCGGAGCAGCGTGGTCTTGCCGGACCCGTTCAGCCCGATCAGCGCGGTGACGTTGCCGCGGGCGATGTTCGCGGTCACGCCGCGCAGGATCGGCTTGCCGCCCAACTCGACCCGGAGGTCGCGGAGCGAGACGAGCGGGCGCGGCGGGGGGAGCGTCGTCATTCGAGCGCCGCCAGGAGGGTGCGGATGTTCTCCCGCATCCGCTTCTCGTACCAGTCCGGCTCCAGCGCGTCGGGCTGCACCGTTTCGAGCGTGTCGATCTCGGCCAGCACCGGGTTCTTCACGCCCTTCGCGAGCAACTCCTTGCGGAGCGCCTCGCCGGACCCGCTGTTGGAGTACTGCGGCTCGACCGCGATCACCCGCGTCGGCTTGGTCTCGTCGATGCAGATGCGGATCAGCTTCTTCATCTGCGCCGCGTCGGGTTCCTTACCGGGCTGCTGGGTGAGTACGCCGCGGATCTCGAGGTCGAACGTGTGGGCGAAGTAGGTGAGCGAGTCGTGGAACGACACGAGCCGGTTGTCCGTCTTCTTCTTGAACTGGGCGGCGCCGAAGGTCTTCAGGGCGGTGAGCTTCGTGACGTACTGCTCGGCCCGCGTCGCGTACCCGCCGGCGTGCGCCGGGTCGAGCGCGGAGAGTTCGTCGCGGATCTTGTACACCATCAGGATCGCGAGGTCCGGGCTGAGCCACACGTGCGGGTCGCTGTCGTGCTTGTGGTCGGCGCCGTGGTGGGCGTGGTCGCAGTGCCCCTCCAGCAACTTGTCCTTCGGGATCGCGGAACTCAGCGCGACGACCTTCAGCTTGTCGTTGTTGGCCCCCTTCTTCATCCGGTCGGCCGCGAGGTCGTCCAGACCGAGGCCGACGGTGAAGAGGATGTCGGCCTTCCCGACGAGCCGCGCATCGTCGGCACTCGGCTCGAAGTCGTGCGGCCCGGTGGTGGTCATCACGTTCTTCACCACCGCGTCGTCGCCAGCGACGTTCGCAGCGAAGCAGTACAGCGGGGCGAACGACACCACGACCTTCGGCCCCGGCTTGTCGGGCCAGTCCGCGTCCTTCGCGCTCTGGGTGTTGGAGTTGATGCAGCCCAGAACGAGGACCGAGAGCAGCGCCGCGCAGCCCGCGGCGCCGGCCACTGTTCGCAAAATCGACCCGCGCGTCATGATCGGTTCCCCGAAAGTGATCGGGATAACTTTGTAATACCGACGCTATTCTACTCCGCACCCCGTATGAAGACAAGAGGATTACGTCGGGAGTGAGACTTTCAGTTCCGCGGCGGCTTTGGCGATCAGTTCCCACGTCCCGTCCGGCACCGGGATGCCGTCGCGGAGGCGCTGGGTCTTCGACTGCCGTTCGGGGTCGCCCGGCAGCGTGATCGCCGTCACCCCCGGCGCCGTCGGGCAACTCCGAACGTAGGTTGTGAGGCCGTCGGACTCCTTCAGGAAGTGCTCGACGCCGCCGAACAGCACCGGGTTGAACAGCACCATCACCACCGCGTTGCCCTGCCCGGGCAGCGGCAGCGCCGGGTTGCTGCACGCCCCGCCGGACAGCCCGCCGCAGAGCAGATCGATGAGCAGGCCGAGGCCGAAGCCCTTGTACGCCTGCACCCCGCCGAACGGGAGGATGCTGCCGCGCGGCTCGTTGTAGAGTGTGCCGGGATCGTTCGTCGGCGCGCCGGTGTGGTCGACGAGCCACCCGTCGGGCGTGGGCTGCTTCTTCTGGAACTGCGCGCGGATCTTGCCTTCGGCCGCCGCGCTCGTGCCGAAGTCGATGACGACCGGCGCGCCGGAGGTGGGGGCGCCGATACAGATGGGGTTGGTGCTGATGCGGCCTTCGGTGCCGCCCGGCGGGCAGACGCGGCGCCCGGAACCGTGCGAGTTCACCGCAGCAAAAAGCGCCATCTTCTCTTCAGCCGCGAACTCCGCGTACTCGCCGAGCCGGCCACTGTGCCCGCACTGCCGGATCGTTCCGGCCGCGACGCCAAGCGCCTTCGCCTTCGGAAGGAGCTTCTCCAACAACCGGTACACCTGGACCTGCCCCAGCCCCCAGTTCCCGTCGGCCGCGACGATCGCGTCAGTCTCCTGAAGGACGGTGAGCGGCACGCCGGCCCGGGAACTGCCTTTCTGGATGGAATCGACGTACTGCGGGGCGCGCATGACGCCGTGCGAGTCGTGCCCACAGAGGTTCGCGTCTACCAGCGAGCGTGCGACGACAGTTGCGTCTGCCGCGGGCACGCCGGCGGCTTCAAAGAGGGATTGGCAGAGCGCGGTGAGCGTCGGTGCGGAAAAGGTGGGCATGGTGGCCTGGGGTTGGGGTCGTAGTGACCCGCTTCAGCGGGTTGGGAGGCGCAGCCTCCCCGCGTTCCGATCGGTTCGGAAGTTCCGCGAATCAACGGGCGCCGCTGCGCGGCGGACCGGCTGAAGCCGGTCACTACGAACAGAAATCAGCGCCGCTGCGCGGCGAGACCCGCGAAGCGGGTCACTACGAACAATTACCTTCTTGGGTACAATCCCCTTCGCGCATCGGCATCATCTAACCAGGAGTCCGTCATGGCGTTTGAAGTGCGGGTCACGCAGGGCCGGGCCGGCGACCGGAGCGGCGACGTGTACGAACTCACCAACGGCGCCGCGCGCGCCGAGGTGTGGCCGCAGTGGGGCTTCAACTGCCTGAAGTGGCAGATCAACCAGGACGGCCAGTGGGCCGATATCCTGTTCCACATGCCCGACTGGGAGACGAACCCGGTGCCGACCCGGAGCGGGCACCCGATCCTGTTCCCGTTCCCCGGCCGGCTCCGCGACGGGCGGCTCACGCTCGACGGCAAAACCTATCAGCTCCCGCTCAACGACTCCACCAAGCAGCACGCGATCCACGGATTCACCCCGCGGAACCCGTGGCGCGTCACCGATCACAACTACTGCGACGCGAACGAGTGCTCGTCCGTGACCGGTGAGTTCAGTCTGTCGAAGGATCTGCCCGACGCGCTTTCGCTGTGGCCGTCGGACTTCGTCTTCCGCGTCACGTACCGGCTCTACGCAAACAAGTTGCGGGTCGATGCGAGCGTCGAGAACCCCGGGCCGGGGCGGTTGCCGTTCGGGCTGGGGTATCACGGGTACTTCCGGCTGCCCGGGGCGCCCGACACCGACATCGGGACGAGTGTGCTTCAGGCGAACGTGGCCGAAATCTGGGAAGCGGAGGAGAACCTGCCGACCGGCGTGCGGAGCGCCCCGCCGGGGCCGCTCGACTTCCAGAAGCCCCGTCCGTTCGGCGCGACCGCGCTCGATAACGTGTTCTCGTCGGTGACCGGCCCGCGGAGTGGAGGGCTGTTCGAGATCGCCCAGCTTACGCACCCTCGCGTCCGCGGGCGGCTCCGCGTGCTGGCCGACACCTCGTTCCGCGAACTGGTGCTGTTCACCCCGGCGCACCGGCAGGCAGTCGCGATCGAGCCTTACACGTGTTCGGCCGACGCAGGAAACTTCGCGGCCCGCGGGATCGACAGCGGGTGGCGCGTGCTGGAACCGGGCGGCTCGTGGGAGGGAACGGTCGAGTACGTGTGGGAGGCATCCGCGGAGACCCGGGGTTGAAACCCCGGGTCCGCTGACCCCGGGTCCGCTTCGGAACCGCCGGCGGCGGTTGCCCGTGCGGCGTTCGCATCCTACGTTTGCGTACCTTTTGGCCCGGCTGAGGGTACGCGGATGGTGGGCAAGACGGCACTGGGCCGATACCGGTTGCTCCGGTCGCTCGGCAGCGGGAGCAACGCCGAGGTGTTCCTCGCCGAACCGATCTACCACCCCCAGTACCGCGTCGTGGTCAAGCGGGTTCACGACCACGTTGTCGAGCACCCGAAGTTCCGGCAGATGTTCGAGGCCGAGGTTCGCTCGATGGCGAACTTCGACCATCCCTATGCCGTCGGGCTGATCGAGGCGTCGCTCGACGACCCGATCGGCCCGTGTCTGGTGATGGAGTTCGTGCCGGGAATCACGCTCGAAGACCTGCTCGCCCGGCACAAGCGGCTGGAGCCCGAGCGGGTCGCGATCTTGCTCGGGTGCATGTGCCACGCGCTCCAGGCCGCGCACGCCGCGGGGATCGTTCACCGCGACCTGAAGCCATCGAACCTGATGGTCACGAACCCGGACACGCCGAACGAACTCTTGAAAGTCATGGACTTCGGGTTCGCCGGGTTTTCCGCCAAGCCGCACATCCAACTCGCCGAGCTGACCGGCCACGGGCCGATTTACGCGATCGGCACGCCGGGTTACGTCAGCCCGGAGATGATCCGCGGTGATCGCGTGGATGGGCGTAGTGATTTGTACTCCGTGGGCGTGATCCTGTTCGAGATGCTCACCGGGCGGCTGCCGTTCAACTACGACCACCAGGAAAAGTTGTTGCGGGCACACATCAAGGAGCCGCCGCCGCGGTTCCACAAGATCGGCAGCGGGAACCTGCCGCCGGCCCTCGAAGGGGTGGTGCAACTGGCCCTCTCCAAGTACCCCAACGAGCGGCAGCAATCGGCACAGGAACTGGCCGTGGGGTTCGGCCGCGCGCTGAACGCCGACCTGTGGGCGGTGATCGCGCCGGAGGGGTGGGAGCCGCCGCCGAGCCGCGTCGCGGAGGAAGCCGCCCCGCCGGTCCCGGTGCCGGAACTGGAGAAGCCGAGCGAGCCGTTTCACGTGACGCACGAATTCGAGGCGTTCATGCCGGAGCGGCTGGCGGCGGCGAAGCTCCGCGGATTCGTGGAGGACTTCGGCGGGCAGGTTCTGGCGAGCGAGCCGGGCGTGATCCGCATGCGCCTGGGGCTGCCGGCGGGGTACAAGGAGGTGAAGGAGGGGAGCGGGATTTTCGGCTGGTTCGCGGGGCGCCGACCGCCGGTCCCGCGCGGGCAGGAGCCGATCGAACTCGAACTCCAGATGGAGAAGCCCGACCCGAACCAGCCGCGGCTGTGCGTGGTCGCGGCGTTCCGCCCGCTGAAGGACTACATGCCCAAGGACGCGAGCAACTGGGAAGAGCGGTGCGACAAGCTCCACACCGCCCTGCGGCAATACTTGGGGGCGTGACCAAGAGGGACAAAAGGCAGAAGCCGCCACGGATCAACACAGAGAACACAGATCAAAGCAAGAAGTGAGTTTCATTCAAACTCTGCTTGTGTCTGATCCGTGTTTTCTGTGTTGATCCGTGGCGGCTTTCTGATCTCGGCCTTCGAGGCATATCATTTCCGCATGAACCCCGCATCCCTCCCGGAAACGCCGGCGCTGCCGCGCGTGAACCTCAAGATCGAGCGCCGGTCGTCGCATCCGTGGATCTTCCAGAAGATGGTGGAGAAACCCGCGACACGCATCCCGCCCGGGAGCGTCGTGGACGTCCACGACAAGAGCGGGCAGTGGGTCGCGCGCGGGTTCTACAACGGACATTCCCGCATCACGCTGCGCGTATTAACCTCAAAACAGGACGAGCCGGTTGACGGGGCGTTCTTCGCCAGGAAGATCGCCGCGGCGGTGTCGTTTCGGCGCGACACGCTCAAACTCGATGAGGTCACGAACGCCTACCGGCTCGTGCATTCGGAAGCGGACGGCCTCAGCGGGCTGGTGATCGACCGGTTCGGCGACACGTGCGTGATCGAGTTCTTCGCGGCCGGGATGTTCAAGCAGCGGTCCGCGATCATGGACGCGCTACGCACACACTTCCCCGCGGCGCGGTTCTACTACTTCGCGGAGGAACACGTCGGCAAGCAGGAGTCGTTCGACTGCCGAAGTCCCGAACCGCCGCCGGCGGACGTGATTACCGAACACGGTTTGAAGTTCCGCGTCGCGCCCGGCAGCAAGCACAAGACGGGGTTCTTCGTCGATCAGCGCGACAACCGCAAGACTTTGAGCGAGTTTTGTGCCGGCAAGCGTGTACTCGACATCTGCTGCAACACCGGCGGGTTCGGGGTGTACGCGAAAGCGAAAGGCGGCGCGTCGGAAGTCGTCGGCCTCGATCTCGACGAACAGGCCATCGACATGGCCAAGCAAAATGCGCGTCTCAACGGCGCGCAGGTCCGCTACGTGCAAGCGGACCTGTTCGCGTGGCTCCGCGACATCATCCCCAACGGCGAGCGGTTCGACACGGTGGTACTCGACCCCGCGAAGCTCACCCGTGACCGCGAGGACGTGGAATCGGCGCTCCGCAAGTATTGCGACATGAACCGGCTCGCCCTCCAGGTGGTGAAACCCGGCGGCGTGTTCCTCACCTGCTCCTGTACCGGCCTCGTGAGCGAAGCGGACTTCCTCGAATCGATCCGCCGGGCCGCGTGGCAGGCCGGGCGCACGCTCCAGGTGTTCAAGATCGCCGGCGCGGCCCCGGACCACCCGTTTTTGCTGCACGTGCAGGAAGGCCGCTACCTGAAGGCGGTGTTCTGCCGGGTGGAGTAACTCTGGTTCGTAGTGACCCGCTTCAGCGGGTCTCCTTTCTGTCTTGTGGCACAGGCTTTCGAGCCTGTGTCCGCAAAGCTAAAAGGCACACAGGCTGGAAAGCCTGTGCCACAAGAGAAGAATCGCCCCTTCGGGGCGAGACCCGCTGAAGCGGGTCACTACGAACGAAATCGCGCGAACCTCCGCGCCACCCCGCGCATCACTCCTTCGTCAACCGCCGACCGACTGTCGGGGCTTACACGCAACTCTCTTGCAAAGAGGGATCGGTCCAGCGGACCGACCTGCAACAGCGCCCCGCGAACTTGCGGCGGTTGACTTTTCTGCAATACTCGCCCCGGACCGCCGGGGCGTTTTCTTTGGGGCACCGCAATACCCGCCACCGCCATGACCGACGATTATCCGCACCTTCCGCACCCCGCGCTCTTGAACTGCTGGAAGCACCACGCCGGTTGGATCCGTGAGCGGATCGCGGAAGCCGCCCGCGCGGGAAGTGAAGGCGTCGCGGCGCTGCCCGCGGAGATGGCGGTCGTCGGCTCGCGGCTCATGGACCTCTACACCGGGTCGTTTTCGCCAGCGGAGGTCGCGGAGTTCGTGTTCGCCGATCTGAAGTCCCGCGACCTGTTCGCGTTCGAGCCGCTGTCGCAGCACCTGGCGGGGCAAGGTGAGTACGCGATGTTCGAGCTTCCCGATGGGAGTCAGTGGACGATCCGGCTCGGCCCGGCCGACGGGCGCTATCTGCACCTGCACCCCGGGCGCTGGGTTCCGCACACGATGCGCGTGCAGGCGAACACGCTGCGGTCCGCGGTGATGGCCCACGCACACGCGCAGCTCGTCGGCGGGAGCGCGTCTGATCTGGCGGTGGTGAACGAGGCCCGCAGGCTCTACCTGGGAATGCTGCCGGTGCGCGAACTCACCGGCGCCGGCGGCCTCGGCGCGGTCATCGCGGCGCTGGAAGGCTGATCCGCGACCGTGCCACCTGATCGGATGGTAATTGAGCCGCGACCGGCAGGGAGCGGGCGAGCCACCTTCGCGTTGAAGTGGTTGGCCCGCTCCCTGCCGGTCGCAGCTCACTACGGCTCACTACGATCGTCTTCGCCCGAGCGTCAGTCGCTGATGTTCGCCAAGTAATCTTCGTACTTCTTGCGGGCACTGAACTCATCGGTCATGAGCTTCTTCTGCTTGGCGGTGAGGGTGTCGATCTCCTTCTCCTGGTCGGAGAGTTTCTTCAGGTACGTCTGGTACACCTCGGCATCCTTGGGGGTCTCGCGCAGGTTCTTGCGAATCCGGTCCTGATCGGCATTCAATCGCGCCAGGTCCGCGTTCACCTGGGCCAGTTCGCGCACGTGAACGTCCCACTCGCCCTTCACCTTCAGCGCCGTCTGGAGAGCCTCCTTGAGCTTGGGACTGGCTTCGGACAGCGAGATGAAGTAACGGATCTGGCTTTCGGCCCCGTTGGTGAGCTGCACGGTCTGGGTCACGTCCCGTTCTTCCTTCACCGTGAAGCTCTTGGTCTCGCCCGCTTTCACGGCCATCTGGAACCGGTAGACATCGGGCGTGTCCTCCACCGGCTTGTCGGTCTCCACCAGCTTGAACCGCTGGCTGGTGCGGTTCGGGTGTTCGATCAGCAGCGTGCGGTCGGTCTGCGAGCGGTTCACGATCCG
>CAZBXY010000168.1:0-17130 GCA_964495365.1 uncultured Frigoriglobus sp.
CGGGCGGCCACAGCCGTGTTGTTCGGCTCGTCGGCACAGGCCAGGACGATACGCGTGCGGAGGGCGAGTCGCTGGGTACTCTTGGGCCGACTGGCCCAGGTGGTGAGCTTCTGACGCTCGTCCTCGGAGAGGATCAGGGCGGGCTTGGGACGGGCCATGGGTTCTCCTTTTCCGTGACCCTACCCGACGAAAGCGGCCCGCGCAAGGTTATACACCGAACTTCCGACTCAGGACACTAGATGAGATCGCCGAACACTTAGGAAATCTGCGGCAGATCAGAGGCGTGTTAACATTCCGTTAACGGAATGGTGCTAGCCTAGAATTAAGGCATGATCCGCGTCTCACAACAGGAATCGGCCTCCGGAGCGAAGCGCTACTACGCCACTGCCGACTATTACAGCGAAGGGCAGGAACTAGTCGGCGCTTGGGGCGGGCAAGGAGCCGCCCGGCTCGGTCTCTCCGGCACCGTGGACAAGCTCTCCTTCGAGCGGCTTTGCGACAACCTGGACCCCCGAACGGGGAATCAACTCACTGTACGGACCCGCGGCGAGCGGACCGTCGGTTACGATTTCACCTTCTCGGTGCCCAAGTCGGTTTCGCTCCTCTACGCCATGAGCGGAGATCACGAGATCCTGGATGCTTTCCGCGCCTCGGTCGAGGAGACGATGCGGGAGATGGAAGCGGAGATGAAGACGCGCGTCCGTCGGCGCGGCCAGGACGCCGACCGCACGACCGGCAACATGGTATGGGCCGAGTTCATTCACACCACCTCCCGGCCCGTTGACGGCCTTCCCGATCCCCAACTGCACGCCCACGTCTTCGTCTTCAACACGACCTGGGACGGCGAGGAAGAGCGATGGAAGGCCGGACAATTCCGCGAGCTGAAGAGGGACGCACCGTACTTCCAGGCGGCATTCCGGGTCCGGTTGGCCAATCGTCTTCAAGACCTGGGGTTCGGCGTCGAGCGGAAGCGGGACGACTTCGAGATCTCGGGCGTCTCCGCCGACCTGCTCAAGCGGTTCTCGCGCCGCACGGCCCTCATCGAGAAGGTGGCCGAGGAGAAAGGCATCACCAACCCGGACCGCAAGGCCGAACTCGGGGCCGAAACCCGCGAGCACAAGGGCAAATCCCTTTCGTGGGACGGTCTTCGCAAGGAGTGGGGTTCCCGGCTTACCGATGCCGAGCGCGAGCAGTTGGCGACGGTCCACCGGCGAGACCGCAGCTATCCCCGCCTGGAGAACGACGAAGCCAACGCGGTCAGTCACGCCATCGAGCACAGTTTCGTCCGCGACGCCGTGTTGCCGGAACGCAAGGTCATGACGGAAGCGCTGAAGCGGGGACTCGGCGCGGTGACGGTTGCGGACGTTGGAAAGGAACTGAAGCAGCGCCCCCTGATCCGCAGCGAGGTCGATGGCAGGCCGATGGCGACGACGAAGGAGATGCTCGCCCTTGAGTCCCGGATGGTCGAATTCGCTCGCGACGGTCGGGGGCGGTTCCGTCCGCTGGGTGACCCGGACCGGCCGTGTTCGCGTGACTGGTTTACGGATGGTCAGAAGGCGGCCGTGCGCCACGTGCTGGGTTCCCGCGACCGGGTGATGGTCATCCGGGGTGTCGCTGGAACGGGGAAAACTACCCTCGAACAGGAGATCGGCGAAGCGTTGGCCGCGGCCAAAAAGCCGGTGGTGGCCATTGCCCAGTCCGTAAAGGCAAGCCGCAAGGTGCTTCGCGAGGAAGCCGGGTTTGCGACGGCGGACACGGTCGCCCGGTTCCTGAAGGACAAGGACATGCAGGACGCGGCCAGAGGCGGTGTCATCCTGGTCGATGAAGCCAGTCAACTCGGTACGCGGGACATGCTGCACGTGTTCGAGGTCGCGGAGAAGCACAACGCCCGCGTGATCCTGGTCGGGGATCGCAGACAACACCGCTCGGTCACGGCAGGCGAACCGCTCCGGTTGCTCGAAGAGAAGGCCGGGCTGCGCGTGGCCGAGGTCACCGAAATCCTGCGCCAGCAGGGCGATTACAAGAGGGCGGCCGAGGCGCTCAGCGAAGGCCGCATCGAAGACGCTTTCACAGAACTCGACAGGCTCGGCTGGATCAGGGAGTTCGGCGACAGGGAGCGGTATCAGGAGCTGGCGGACGCCTACCTTGCCGCCGCTGAGGAGAGGAAGAAGAACGACGAGTTCAAGTCGGCGCTGGTGGTGTCGCCCACCCACGCCGAGGCCGGCAAGATCACGCTGGCGATTCGTGCTGGCCTGATGGCAAAGGGCCGCCTCGCGGACGAGCGCGTGGTCGATGCCTGGGTGCCAACGCACCTCACCGACGCGCAAAAGGCCGACGCCACGCAGTACGAGCCGGGTGACTTGATCCAGTTCCACCAGAACACGAGCAAGTTCAAGAAGGGCTCTCGCGTCGTGGTGAGTGATCGCACGAAGCCGCCCGTCGATCTCGCCAACCGCTTCGAGGTCTACCGCCCGGTCCAGCTTTCGCTCGCCACGGGAGACCGGATTCGCCTGACCGCCGGGGGCAAGACGAAGGACGGCAAGCACCGCCTGAGCAACGGCTCACTCATGACCGTTCAGGGGTTCACCAAGCGGGGCGACATCGTGGTCGATCACGGCTGGGTCATCGACCGGGATTTCGGGCATTTGACGCACGGCTACGTGGTCACCTCGCACGCCAGCCAGGGCCTGACTGTGGACAAGGTGTTGGTCGGCATCGCCGGCGACTCGCTTCCGGCAACCGATCAGCGGACGGCGTATGTCGCCTTCACGCGGGGCAAGGAACAGGTGCAGGTCTTCACCGATGATAAGGAGACGCTGCTCAAAGCCATGAGCAGGCGAGACGAGCCGCTCTCGGCAACGGAACTGGCCGTATCGCCAAGCCCCGCTGCCGGCTTCAAGGCACGCCGCCCTCCGTCGCACGCGATCTCGCAGCCAGGGTTTGACCACGCGAACGGTGCCCGGCGGCCGGAGCAACTGATTCAGGATTTGAGCCATGAGCGATAAACCGGCAACGCACCAGGAACGGCTACGGGGCATCCTCAGTACGGAGAGCCCACCTCCCGGATCGGGCAAAAGAGACGGGGACGGGGGAGACGAGGCGTCTTGCGCCGCCTTCGGTTACCTGCGCGGCATCCGGGACGTGTCGGCGTCAGTCGAGTTTCGCCTCCGCAACGGAAACAGCATGTGGTTCCCTTACGGGTGGCTCGGCCCCTGGCAGTTCAACCCCTCGGAGGGCCTGTTGCTCAAGTTCTCGGGCGATGTCGTCTACCTGGTGCTGATCCGGGGCAGCAACCTCGACAAGCCGCTCCCGGACGGTTCGATCAACCTCACCCACGCCGGGTTGCAGCGGCACCGCGTATTGTGGATGCGCGAGATGACGAAAGAAGAGATCGAGCGGGTCGGAGAGACCGGGCCGACGATCGACAGCATCGAGATCCAGGAGTTCGGATCGCAGGACGCGAAGAAGGAATGGCTCCAGAAGAATGCACCGGCGTTTCTAAGCTGAGAACTAACTGCCAATCAAGTCCGGGCAGAGTTTCATTTGCGAACGGCAACGTAGTCCCAGCGCGTCGCGCTCTTCTCTCGCCGCCCGCCATTTCAGATAGCCGGCCGGCTCGGACGAGCGGAAGCGGCACATGACAGGTTCTGCGAGAAGGACGGGAAGAACGATCAAGCCCCACCAAGGTCGGGCTGCCCGAGAAGCAGGTTCTCCGCTCGCTCCCGACCCCAGTAGCGCTGTCCCGCGGCCACCGCAACTCACCAATCTGGCAGACGGCGCTTGACTCTGGAGTACACTTCAGGGTTTACACTATCGGTGGAGGGAACGAAACCATGTTGACCATAGGGCAGGTGGCGAAGCGGACCGGGGTCGCAGTAGACACGATCCGCTTCTACGAGAAAGAGCGGCTACTCGGGAAGCCCCCGCGCACCGCGGGAGGGTATCGGGAGTATGACCAGGACACGATCCGGGCGCTCCGGTTCATCCGCCGCGCGAAGCACCTCGGGTTCACACTCAGCGAGGTGAAGGAGCTGCTCCGACTGCACCACGGAAAACAAAGCACGCGGGCCGACTTCCGCACCCTCGCTCGGGGGAAGCTCGCCGACATCGAGGCCCGGATCGCGGGCCTTGAGAGGATGCGAGACGCCCTACTGCCGCTCGTCGAGCGCTGCGACGGTGTCGGCCCTCTCGAAGGCTGCCCGATCGTCGAGGCGCTCACCGAGGACGCCCCCGCAACCGTCTGCCACCTGGAGGAATAGTAATGCGAACACTCCCCACCCACGACGACCACGACGCCACCGCCCACACCGATCCCGTGTGCGGGATGCGCGTAGCCCCCGAGTCCGCGGCCGGGTCGCTTACGCACGCCGGGACGACCTACTATTTCTGTAGCCGCCACTGTCTTGAGAAGTTTCGGGCGGCACCGGACCGCTACGCCTCCGGCAAGACTCCCGCGGCGGACCACTCCTGCTGCGGCACCGGCCCGGGGCGCGCGCCCGTCCCGGCAACTGTCCCTGCCACCCCGTCGTCCGCAAGTTCGGGCGTGAAATACACCTGCCCGATGCACCCGGAGGTTGTCCGGGACGGCCCCGGCACCTGTCCCAAATGCGGGATGGCGCTTGAGCCGATGACGCCCCAGGTCGAGGAGGACGACACGGAACTACGGGACATGACCCGTCGCTTCGGGGCGGCGACGGTTCTCACCGTGCCGCTCCTCGTCCTCGCGATGGGGCCGATGCTCGGACTGTCCTTCCCGGGGTGGCTTGCCCACGGGGGTAAGGCCTGGCTGGAGCTTGTCCTTGCGACCCCAGTCGTCCTTTGGGCCGGGTGGCCGTTCTTCGTCCGGGCTTCCCAGGCGCTCGGTCACCGGACCGCGAACATGTTCACACTCATCGCGCTCGGGACGGGGGCGGCGTGGGTGTTCAGCGTGGTCGCGACCGTTGCCCCCGACGTCTTCCCCGCCGGGTTCCGGGACGGCCACGGCGCGGTACCCGTGTACTTCGAGGCGGCGGCGGTTATCGTGACCCTCGTCCTCCTCGGCCAGGTGCTCGAACTCCGTGCCCGGCGGCAAACCGGCTCGGCGATCCGGGCACTCCTGGGCTTAAGTCCGACAACCGCACGCCGGCTCGGGTCCGACGGGACGGAGGAGGACGTGCCGCTCGGCGACGTTGCGGTCGGTGACCGGCTCCGGGTCCGGCCCGGGGAGAAGGTGCCGGTGGACGGCGAGGTGATCGAGGGCGGAAGCGCGGTGGACGAGTCGATGGTAACCGGCGAGCCGATGCCGGTGGTGAAGCACGCCGGGGATGCAGTCATCGGTGGGACGGTGAACACGACCGGCGGGTTTGTCATGACCGCGACCAAGGTCGGAGGCGAAACACTCCTTGCACGGATCGTGCAGATGGTCGGCGAGGCGCAGCGCAGCCGCGCCCCGGTCCAGCGGCTCGCGGACCACGTGGCCGCCTGGTTTGTTCCTGTCGTCGTCGTGGTCGCGGCTGCGACGTTCGTGGTTTGGGCGCTCTTCGGGCCAAGCCCGGCTCTCGCCTACGCGCTTGTAAACGCCGCCGCCGTGCTCATCATCGCCTGCCCGTGCGCGCTCGGACTCGCGACCCCGATGTCGATCATGGTCGGGGTTGGGCGGGGTGCCCGTGAAGGGGTGCTGGTCAAAAACGCCGAGGCGCTGGAGCGATTGGAGAAGGTGGACACGGTGGTCGTGGACAAGACCGGAACCTTGACCGAGGGTAAGCCCAAGCTGGTGACGGTCGAGCCGGCATCAGATGTGAGCGACGCGGAACTGCTGCGGCTCGCGGCCGCACTGGAGGGCGGGAGCGAGCACCCGCTCGCAACCGCAGTCATTGCCGGGGCGAAAGAGCGGGGAGTAAACCCCGCCGCGGCGGAAGGGTTCGAGTCGGTCTCCGGGAAAGGGGTCCGCGGCCGGGTGGGCGGCCGGGCGGTCGCTCTCGGGAACTTGGCGATGATGACAGACGCTGGCGTGAGCGGTATTGATGCACTTTCCGCCCGCGCGGACTCGCTGCGCGCCGAGGGGCAGACGGTG
Organism: uncultured Frigoriglobus sp.; assembly: GCA_964495365.1. Classification (GTDB taxonomy): domain Bacteria; phylum Planctomycetota; class Planctomycetia; order Gemmatales; family Gemmataceae; genus Gemmata. The sequence goes on from CAZBXY010000168.1 coordinate 6,053, forward strand.
ATGTTCGTCGCCTCCGACGGGAAGGCGGTGGGGCTCCTCGGGGTGGCAGACCCCATCAAGGCGACCACCCCCGACGCCGTTGCGCAGCTCCACGCCGCAGGTCTTTTGGTCGTCATGCTCTCCGGCGACAACCGGACCACGGCCGAGGCGGTCGGGAAGAAACTCGGGCTCGACCGGGTGATCGCCGATGTCCTGCCTCAGGAGAAGGCAGAGGCCGTCCGTCGGCTCCAGGCCGAAGGTCGTGTTGTGGCGATGGCCGGAGATGGGGTGAACGACGCCCCGGCGCTTGCCGCGGCCGACGTCGGGATCGCGATGGGGACCGGGACCGACGTGGCGATGGAGTCGGCCGCCGTCACGCTCGTCAAGGGGGACCTTCGGGGGATCGCGAAGGCCAGGCAGCTCAGCCGCGCCGTGATGAGCAACATCCGGCAAAATCTGTTCTTTGCGTTCGCCTACAACGTGCTCGGTGTCCCGGTCGCGGCCGGCGTGCTGTACCCTCTCTTCGGGTTGCTACTCAGCCCCATGATTGCAGCGGCGGCGATGAGTTTGAGTTCAGTCTCGGTGATCGCAAACGCCCTTCGACTTCGCAGCGCCCGACTCTAACCGTAGTGACCAGGCAACCGATTGCAGTGATTCGCTACCGGTGGTGATTTCGAAGGGTTGGTGACGAGTGTTTTTGACGCCCGCCACTTGGTCTTCCGTCGGCACCAGGGCGTTCCTGCTCCTCCCCGCACGAATGACGCCGGTTCCGTCGATCCGTGGCAAGTAGTGACGAGCGGTCGGTGTCCGATCAGCGAGACGGGCCGGTGTCGAAATCGGGCGTGATCGTGCGGCGCGGTGTGCGCGGGCGGTGCTCGTGCGCCCGCTTTTGGAAGCCGTGGGCCAGGCCGTTCTGCCGGTGCCGCTGGGCGACCTCCATCACCCTCTGGACCTCCTCGGCGCTCAACTCCTCCCGCCCCTTGTCTTGCAGCAGGCGGTTAAACCGCGACAGCAGGTCGGCTACTTGGGCTAGCGAGGGGCTGCCTTCCAGTGACTCATTCTCCCATTCCTGCAACTGCACCCCAGAGCGCACTGCGGCCCCTTGCCCGCCGAGGCCCACCACCGCCGACATCGGCACATCAAGATCGACGGCGTTGCGCAGTGCGGCCAAGAGCGGCTTGAGCCGCGTGCTGCCGTCGATGCGGGCGACGACATCGTGGGTCGTGGCGGACAGATCCTCCGGCGAGAACCCGGCGGCGGACACCAGGCTCCCGATCTCCTCCGGTGTGATCGCCACTGCTGGCCGGCACCGCTCCAGGCCGTGAGCGAGGGCACGTAGGGACGAAAGCGTCGGCATAGATGTCCCGAGCTTCCATGCCGACATGGTGGGCTGGGCGAGTTGTGACTCGACCGCGCCGGGCGGCTTGCAGCATAGGCTCAGTTGTCTCTGGCTAATGCCGCCCGCACTGAGCCGTTCGAGAAACTCCCCAAGCAAGCCAGAGAAGGCCGAGTGCGTTGTGCGGCGCTGGAGGGAGAGGGTGCCGTCGTCCACGGCCCGTTCGATCAGGTCGATCTGGGCGGCGTCTAACCCGACGAACCTCGCCAACCCCAGGCGCTCCTCCCGACTCGGCACACCGCGGCTATAGAGGAGCGTCGTCAGCCGCTCATGATCGAACAGGTGATTGGAGCCGGGCTGTGAACTGATCGCGTCCGCAACGTAAGGGACATGCATTCGCCCGCCCTGGGTCTGAAAAACGAGCAGTTTGAGCATCAGTTCCTGCCAGGTCGGCCGCTCGTGGCCGAGGCCTCCCCGGCACCGGCGCTGCCAGCGGGCGAGTACCTCCTGATTCCACTCGCCGATCGACTCCGGCGTCACCTCGATGAGGCCGGCGGCGGCGAACAACGCGATGCGCTGGTCCCCGGCAGGAGACCCGGCCCGTCCCGGGCGCAGGCGCTCGGGGTCGAGTAACAGCAGTGCATGGTCGGCAAGGTCGGCAACGAACTGGTAGGTCGGTTGCCGGAAGCCTTTGCGCAGCTCCTTGGTCGTAGTTCTCGAGATGTCAGAGTTAGTCGCCTGAACGTAGTGCGAAACAAATGTTTCGTCGCTGAATCCGTTTGCTTTCAGGAGCACGTCGAAGAGGTGTGCGAAGTCGGGTTGCGACCGCCAGTTGGCCATGACCAGATCGACTTGCTGGCGGACTTGCTCCGGAGGGGGGCGTACTTTCCTGGGCACACGGTCTACATGCTTGTTACCCCCCGAGGGTAGCGCATACCGGACCCAATGTCAGCAAGAATGAGAATCGGGCAGACCGGGGGCATGGGCCAACCAGCCCGTTGGCTCCGACACCGCGGCGGGGTCACGGCGTAGGAACCCAAGTCCGGCGAAGTCCTTAGCGGAACTTTCCACCCCCATCTCCGTTCCCACCTCCTGTCCCGACATGATCCTGTGGTGCTGCATCGAGAAGCGCAACGGGAATAAGGATAGTCCAAGTAAGCAGTGGATTCCGTAAGTTCCACGGAGATCAGTAGTTCCAGACTGACATGTCGCTTTTCGCAACGTCCTCTCTCACCGCGCTACCCGTCGGGAACCATGCGTTCCGCTGAATACGGCGGCAAAGGCTTGATGTTCGGCAGATATGCCTTTCTCCTGCACCCGGTTCACGTCTCCAGCAAGAAACCCCCGCAGAGCCTTTCCCTCCGCTACTGACGCAAAGTACGTTCAGATAATACTTTAGGTAATCCGATCATTCTGCTCCTGACACCCGTATGGTCGCCACCCAGCCAACAGGTCGTTTGCCTGCTTTTTCCACAAGTCGTTGATTTCATGGACTGTTGCCGCACCTGCGACCGCGCCAATCGGCAGTCGGGCGAGCTCCCTTCCCGCAATGAAGCAGGCGACGAGGGCACCCCAAGGAGACGCAACATGGCCAACATGCAGACGAAACCGACCAGCTTCTTCAAGCCTGACCCGAATCAACCCCGCAAGTCCTTCGACGAAGCGGATCTGGACCGCCTCGGGGCGGACATGCTCGCCCGCGGCGTGCTGGTGCCGCTACTGGCGAAGCCGGACGGTTTGATCATTGATGGCGAGCGGCGGTGGCGGGCGGCGCAACGCATCGGCATGAGTGCCGTACCGGTCATCATCGTTGACAAGTTGCTCCCGGAGAAGGAACTCAAAGCGATCCAACTCGCCACCGTGTTCCACAAGGCCGACCTGAACCACTACGAAAAGTGGCTGGCGCTCACCGACCTGATGCGCGCCAACCCCACCTGGCAGTTGAAGGATCTCGCCGAGTTCCTGCACATCGACCCCTCGATGGTCACGCGGTGGCTGTCGCCGGACAAGTGCATCCCCGCTGTGCAGGAAGCGTTGAAGGAAGGCAAGATCGGGATTTCGGACGCCTACGCCATCAGCCGGTTGCCGGAATCCGAACAGGCACCTCTCCTCGCTCTCAAACTCTCCGGGGCCAGTCGCGATGCCATCGAGCAGGTCGGCCGCAAGAAGCGCGCGAGCGCGACGCCATCGGTCAAGCTGTCGCGGGTGAAGATCGCCATGCCGCAGGGAGCCAGTGTCGTCGTTTGCGGCAACGAACTCTCCATGACCGATGTGGTGGAATTGCTCGTTGAGACACTGAAAGAGGCTCGCAAGGCGGCCGAGCAGTACGACGTGAAGACGTTCCAATCCATGATGCGGGACAAGGCGAAGGCGGGGTGACGGATCGGGGGCGGGAGCTGAACTCCGCCCCAGCAGTATGCACCTGCTGACCCACACAATCGCAGCCTGACGCTGCCATAACGAAGGGGAATCCCAATGGCCTGCTACCTGAACATCGCCGTCGCTCTGCTGGGCGGTGCCTTTCTGCTCGGTTTCGGTCTTGGCGCGTTGGTCGCCTGGGACTGCATCAGCCGGATGCCGCGGGCACTGCCCAAGAACGAGGAGTGGTCCGATGTGACCGACGAGAAAGGCGGACCGCAATGATCTCTCAACACCTGATACACGATCACGCGATGGCGCTGGCCAAGGCGATTCTGGACATCATCGCGCCTTGCCTGCGTGAGGAGGAGCAAAGGGAAGCGTTCGGGCAATTCTACGAGGCCTGCAAGGCGGGCTTCATGCACTACGAGGAACGGGCCGACCGGATGATGCGTCGGCTGAGGCCGCTGGAGAACTGAGCATGTCACAGAAGGAAGTCGTCGGGGCGATCCAGAAGCACAAGGAATGGGTGCAGAACCGGCAGACCGGCAAGCAGGCCGATTTCCGCGGGGCGAGTCTGCGCGGTGTTGATTTCTCTGGGGCCGATCTGCGCTATGCGGATTTTCGGGCCGCTGATCTGTCGCAAGCGAACTTCTCGCAAGCCGACTGCCAGGGTGCGGACTTCCGTGGGGCGAATCTCAGCAACGCCATCTGCATCGGCACGAAGTTCCGCAACGCCCGTTTCGAGGGTGCGAATTTACAGGGCGTCGATCTGCGAACGGCAGACATGGAATACGCCCAGATGAACGCCATCAACGCGGCTCGGTTTCAACAGATTCTGAAGGGCGACAGTCCGCCGGCCAAGAAGACGGAAGAGCAGGCGATGCAAAAGGACCGAGGCCGAGAGACATAGCCCACAACACAGAGGAGACGTCCACCATGTACAAGCTGCTGAGACCACTTCTGGTTACCACCATCGTGCTGCTGGGATACCTGGCGGCGCTGGTCATCTACCTCGTGCCCTATGCGTGGCTAGTGCCAGTCGCGATCGCGGCCTACCTGCTGTGCAAGCGGACTTACCGTTTCACGGCCTACGGCACGGCCCGCTGGGCGGACGCCTCCGACATCCCGCACCTGCTCGAAGGCAACGGCCTGATCCTCGGTCACGTCGAGGGCAAGCCGGACAAGCTCAGTGGCGTCATGGCGCTGTTCAATCGCGCCGTCCCGGACAAGGCCGCCTGCCAGAAGTTCCTGCTGTCGTGCCAGAGGAAGCAGCCGAAGCATCTGGTCCGGCTCAGCAAGGCAGTCCACACGGCGGTATTCGCCCCGACCGGCGTGGGCAAGGGCGTGTCGTGCGTTGTGCCCTTCCTGCTCACCAGCCGCGAAAGCTGTGTTGTGATCGACTTCAAGGGTGAGAATGCCCGGTTGACAGCCGATGCTCGCCGCCGGATGGGGCACAAGGTGGTCGTCCTCGACCCGTTTCGGATCGCCACCGAGTCACCAGACACGTTCAACCCCTTGGAGTTCATCAACAAGGAGTCGCGCACGGCGCTGGATGATTGCCGCGACCTCGCCGAATCGCTGGTGGTCCGGACGGGCCAGGAGAAGGAGCCGCACTGGACGGACTCGGCAGAGACGTGGATCGCGGCCATGACGGCGGTGGTCGCCTGCTTCGCGGAAGTCGGCGACAAGAACCTGCAAAGCGTGCGGACGCTGCTCACCAACCCGGAGAAGATGGCCGCCGCCATCAAGCTCATGTCCGAGTCCGATGCGTGGGAGGGGATGCTGTCCCGGCTCGGTCACCAGCTCACTCAGTTCAAGGACAAGGAACTGTCCTCGACCCTGACGACCACCAACCGCTTCATGCGTTTCCTTGACACCATCGCCATCGCCGAGAGCACCAAGGCCAGCAGCTTCGACCCGACCGAACTGCTGACAGGAAAGATGACGGTCTACCTGATCCTCCCGCCCGAGCACATGCGGGCGCAGTCGGCGCTGCTGCGGCTGTGGATCGGCTCGATGCTCCGGGCCGTGGTCAAGGGCGGGCTGCAAGAGACTACCAGGGTGCATTTCGTGCTCGACGAGGCAGCCAGCCTCGGGCACATGGAGGCGCTCGACGACGCCGTGGACAAGTACCGGGGGTACGGCATCCGACTTCAGCTTTACTACCAGAGTCTCGGGCAGCTTCAAACCTGTTGGCCGGAGGGGCGAGACCAGACGCTGCTCAGCAACGTGACGCAGGTGTTCTTCGGCGTCAACGACCAAGCGACCGCCGAGTACGTCAGCAATCGGCTCGGCGAGGAAACGATCATCGTCACCAGCGGCGGCACCAATACGGGTCGTAACTGGTCAACCTCCGACCAGGGCGGCGGCAGCCGGGGCGGCTCCACGGGTGACAACACGAATTGGCAACAGGTCGGTCGCAAGCTGCTCAAGCCGGAAGAAGTCACGAACCTCGATCCGCGCGTGGCGATCACCCTGACCCCTGGCGCTCCGCCCATCTGGACGCGCTTGGTCCGGTACTACGAGAAGGGCTGGGGCGGTGCACCGGGGATGGGTCCGGTTAAGGCAGCGTTCGATACGGCCTGTCTGTTTGCCGCAGCGTCGATGCTCGCCTTGTGGTTCACGGCGGCGCTGATCTACGGCACGTTCCAGTAACCCCAAAACTCCTCTGGAAATCTTGCGACGAAATTGCTGAACGTCTCAGTGACCGAACGCAGGGGAACAGAGGAAACAAGGAGAGAACCATGTCCAGGGCGACGCGCGAACTTTTCGAGCAGATCAAGGCTGGCGGCGACCAGCCGGTCGGGGCGGTCCAGGCCGCCATGGAGGGAGTTAAGGAAGTCGGCGGCATCCTGAAGGAGATCGGTGGCAAGCTCTGGGATGCCATGACGCCGATTGTCGATCACGGCGCGCACGAAGCGGCGGCGGCGCTGTTCAGGGGGGACGCCTACATCATGTACCCGAAGCAACCGGAAACGGAAACGCCGCAGCACGGGCTGCCAGAGATGCAACAGGAGCAGGACCGAGGCGGCAGGGAGCCGTAGCCGCAGGAGTGCGTGTAAACCCATCGGGAGCACCGGCGTTCTTACTCGTCCGCGCACGAATGACGCGGCTTGCGTCGATCCGTGGCAAGTAGTGACGAGCGGTCGGTGTCCGATCAGCGCGACGGGCCGGTGTCGAAGTCGGGCGTGATCGTGCGGCGCGGTGTGCGCGGGCGGTGTTCGTGCGCCCGCTTTTGGAAGCCGTGTACCAGGCCGTACTGCCGGTGGCGCTGGGCGACCTCCATCACCCTCTGGACCTCCTCGGCGCTCAACTCCTCCCGCCCCTTGTCTCGGAGCAGGCGGTTAAACCGCGACAGCAGGTCGGTTACCTGGGATAGCGAGGGGCTGCCTTCCAGTGACTCATTCTCCCATTCCTTCAACTGCACCCCAGAGCGCGCCGCGACACCTTGTCCACCGAGGCCCTCTACCGCCGACATCGGCACGTCGAGATCGACGGCGTTGCGCAAGGCGGCCAAGAGCGGCTTGAGCCGGGTGCTGCCGTCGATGCGGGCGACAACGTCGTGGGTGGTGGCGGACAGATCCTCCGGCGAGAACCCGGCGGCAGACACCAGGCTCCCGATCTCCTCCGGCGTGATCGCCACCGCGGGCCGGCACTGCTCCAGGCCGTGAACGAGGGCACGCAGAGACGAAAGCGTCGGCATGGCCCTCCCGTTTTTCCACGCCGAGATGCTGGTCTGGGCGAGTGGCTCAACCACACCGGGCGGCTTGCAGCGCAAACTAAGTTGCGTCTGGTTGATGCCGCCTGCGCGGAGCCGTTCGAGGAATTCCCCCAGCAGGCCAGAGAAAGCTGAGTGCGTTCTGCGGTGCTGGAGGGAGAGGGTGCCGTCGTCCATGGCCCGTTCGATCAGGTCGATCCGGGCGGCATCCAGTCCGACGAACCTCGCCAACCCCAAGCGCTCCTCCCGCGTCGACACATAAGTTCCATTGAGGAGCTCTTTCAGCCGCTTGGGGCTTATTGGGTGATTTGATTCCGGCTGAGAACTGATCGCGTCCGCAACGTCAGGAAGGTGCATGCGCTCGCCCTGCAACTGAAAATCCAGTAGTTTGTACATCAATTCCTGCCAGGTCGGCGACTCGTGCCCAGGGCCTCCCCGGCACCGGCGCTGCCAGCCGGCGAGCACCTCCTGATTCCACTCGCCGATCGATTCCGGCGTCACCTCGATGAGGCCGGCGGCGGCGAACAACGCGATGCGCTGGTCCCCGGCGGTAACACCGTCTCGCGCCGGGGTCACTCGCTCAGGGTCGAGTGACAGCAACGCATGGTCGGCAAGGTCGGCAACGAACCGGTAGGTCGGTTGCTGAATGCCTTGGCGAATCTTAAAGATCGTAGTTTCCGAGATGTCAGAGCCGGTCGCCTGAACGTATTCAGAGACAAATGTTACGTTACTGACTCCGTTTACTTTCAGGAGCGAGTCAAAGAGGTGTGCGAAGTCGGGATGCGACCGCCAGTTCGCCATGATCTCATCGACTTGCGGGCGGAGTTGCTCGGGAGGGGGGCGTTCTTTCTTGGGCGCGGGCACACGGTCTACATGCTTGTTACCCCCGAGGGTAGCGCAACCCGGCCCCGATGTCACCAACAAAGAGAATCGCGCAGACCAAACGAGACGAGGACAACTCTCCGAGCCGGCCAATGCGGCTTGATGCAGCCGAAGACAGCGGCATTGGCGTGTGGCACCGGGAAGATGGAGCCGGTTGACTCACGTCCCTTGCTGGCCCTGGAACCCCCGCGGCTGGATCACACGGAGGGGGACCGATCCCGTCGGCTTCTTTGCGGCACGTCACTTCCACAACCGTTCCCAACTCCCCCGCGACATGATTGTGTCGCACGGCACGGACGAGCACGACGGGAACAATCACAAGGTATAGCCCGGACATTTCCGCTGCTCGTCTAGAGCCTCTTATGCACTTTTTGGCTCGATTTAGGGGCTTATCGCGTCTCGGGTTGTCCGAAACGGTCGGTTTCAGGTCATCACCATGCAAAAGACCCCTGAATCCTGCATGGAAAGTGCATAACTGGCTCTAGAAGTCCGCTTCCAGCCTTCTCCGGATGCCGCCACCCTCAACTCCTCGAACTCAAGTACCTGCCCGCACGCCCACGACAGCTTTCAATTCCCCGACAGAACAACCATCAACGAGTTGGTGGAGAGCCATTCCTTTTCCCGGTCACCCTCGAAGGAACAACGGGGCACTCCGGACGTTATCTGCTCAAATCGCTTGTTTTGTAGGGCATTGCGGTACCGCGCTGCGGATCGCGTGGAGTTTTTCCACGTTCAGCACACGCGGCGGGACAAGTTGCTCTGAGCTTCTCGGCGGAGAACATGCAACCTTTCTGGTGTCGAGATCGGAACCCATCCATCGCCCGAACCTTACTGAAGGAGAAAGTCATGGCATTGCTTGCTTCGTCGGAACCGACCGGCCTGGGCGCGCTGGTCGTCTTGGGCATTCTGGCCCTCGGGGCCGCGCGGATCGGCAAGACGATCAGCGGCAGCGGGGCCATCAAGGACGCGGGTAAGCACGCCCTGTTCGGGCTGCTCGGGCGGATTTTCCGGAAGTGAGGGAACCATGCTGTTCGCTGCGTCTCTCGGCGACCACATCCTGCTCACGCTGCTCGCGGCGTGGGCGCTGCTGCTGCTCGCCGCCAAGCTGTTCAAGACCGTCGATGCCGACGGCGAAGTCGCGAAGGCCGCCGAGAACGGCTTCGCCGACTGGCTGAAGCGTTTGTTCAAGTGAGTAGGCGGGGCACGCCCAGCCCCGCCATTTACTGGAGCCATCATGGACATTCTGATTTCGTTGCTCATCGGGGCTGCGGTTGGCGCTGGCCTGACGCTGGCAGTGATTATTTCAAACTGCGTTGTGAAATCAAAAGCGGCGTGGGAAGAACAGCAGATCACGAATTGCGCCATGCGCTCGCGTGTGCATCTGCTGGTCGCGGAGAACTCCCAACTGCGCGTCGCGCTCGCCGCCGGGGCCATGACTGCGGAAGGAAAGAAAGTCGCCGCAATGACGATGGCGGCGCTGGATGCGGTCATCGCTGCTGAGAAAGCGGTCGAGCACTCACCTGCAATCAAACCGCTGCCAGGGAACGGCTCGACGGAACCGGACCTGAAAACCGCGGTTGATGTGCTCAGCCGGGTACTTGCTGGCGACCTGCAACCCTCGGAGGCACCCGCCTGGGTACACGAGCGCGGCAACGAGAATGAGCGGTGACACATGACCCTTGAGGAACGGCTGGAGAGAATCGAGGCAATGCTCGCCGTCCTGGTTGGGCGGCAGGCAGCCAAGGAGTTCTACGAGGTCGAGGAGTTTGCGCGCCTCGTCGGCAAGTCGTGCTTCACCTGCCGGGAGTGGTGCCGGCGGGGCCGCATCTCCGCCCGGAAGAAAAGCAGTGGTCGAGGTGCCCACTGCGCGTGGGTCATCGCCCACGCAGAGTTACTGCGCTACCAGCGCGAAGGACTGCGACGCCGTGTGAAGGATTCGCTCCGCGGGACGCCGGAGGCGAACGAGAGCGGACCGAACGAGACGAGCAGCGATCATGAGCCAGCACAACGACAAGACGACTGACGGCCTGCCGGGGGAGGAACCCGGGCAGCGGGAGAACGCGCCCGGGGGCAAGCGGCGGCGCGGGCGGTTGCCCGTGAAGGCCAAGCTCCTGCTCGATGATTCGCTCCCGGCGAACGAGTACCATCCGCTGGCCCGGTCGGCACCGGAGGTCCGGGCGGCGAACCGCCTGCGACTGATCGCCGCCGTTCTCGCCCGAATGGCCCGGACTGCCCTGGCGCGAAAACGATGACGCGCTAGAATAGGCTGGTCATCTCTCCAGAAACATCAGCGGCCGGATTACCGGAAGGCGGGTGCGGGATGCGAAGGTCAGAAAAGAAACGTGACGACAAGCCGTTCAGGATCGCTGGGTACGTGCGAGTGTCGTCGCAGAGGCAGGCCACTGAGGGCGACAGCCTCGCCGCGCAACAGCACGAGATCGAGGAGGAGGTCGAGTTCCGCAAGCGCCGCGAGAACTGGGCCGTCGAGTCGCTGGAGTTCTACGTCGATGCCGGCAAGAGCGCCAAGGACCAGAACCGGCCGCAACTTCAGCGGCTCAAGCGGGACATCGCCGCCGGCAAGATCGACCTGGTGATCTGCTTCAAGCTGGACCGCATCACCCGCAGCCTGAAAGACTTCGTGGACCTGTGGGCGCTCTTCGCCGAGCACGAAGTCAACGTCGTCAGCTTGCGGGAGAAGTTCGACACGTCGATGCCGACCGGCGAGGCGATGATCCAGCTCATCATGGTCTTCGCCCAGCTTGAGCGGAAGATGACCGCCGAGCGGACCTTCTCGATCATGCG